>NZ_JBJNLB010000004.1:0-342891 GCF_052169275.1 Serratia sp. CY27727
ATTTCCTTCTTACTTGTGGTGAGTAAGCTGGAATATTCCGGCATGGGTTTCCTTCAGGCTAGAGCCTCACAGGTTCAATCACCACCTCCTTAGGAGGTGGTTTAAGGCTTACAATAAAAGCGGCTGATTTATATCAGCCGCTTTTATAGATTCGTGTTTAATAACATTATCCTAAATACTCCATAAACGACGGGCAATCTTTTCTTCCCGCCGGATAAAACACCGCCTATACTGCGCCGGTAGTTTATATGCAGTATCTCGTTTGGCGAGGCTCCTATACAAACACAGGTTACTGATCTGACGACATCGAGAGATGCCCAAGGTTAAGACAGGCTTTATCGGATTAAGGTTCAGCCCAAAGTAACTTCCGAGCAACAATTCGGATACGTTGTATAGTGCTAAAACCTGGACGCGGAGATAGGCAGTCTGCACTCCCCCTCTGTGGTTACGCCCCTATGCGATTCGCTGTTGAAGTTCAAAACAGAAATAGGGACTGACAAAATGATAAAGTCACATCAACACTATTCTTCTCCGGCGCTGAGCGCGACTGAAACTCTCGACGAGACATCGGTCGCCGGCTATATGAACGCCGATTTTATTACCGTTCCCGCGACGATGACGGTCAATCATGCCCGGGAATATTTACTTTCACAGCTTAAAACGGACGAAATTCCCACCCGGGTATTTATTACCGCGGACGATTATCATCTGCGCGGCACGCTGTCGGTGAAAAAACTGCTGCAGTGCGACGAGCAGGATAAAGCGGTCGGCGTGATGATGGATCACAGCTATTTTCAGGTTTCACCCGACGACGATCGTAACGACGTGGCGCATCTGCTCGGCAAGGGCGGCCTGGACGTGGTGCCGGTCGTGGCGAACAACACGCTGGTCGGCGTGCTGGGGGAGCGAGAGATCGCCCGGTTGGTCGAGGCTGAAAACACCGAAGACGCGCAGCGCCAGGGCGCGAGCCTGCCGCTGGACAAGCCTTATCTGGAGACCAGCCCGTGGGCGCTGTGGCGCAAACGCTCGGTGTGGTTGCTGATGCTGTTCGTCGCCGAGGCTTACACCGGCAACGTGCTCAAGGCGTTTGAAGAGCAACTCGAAGCGGCGATCGCGCTGGCGTTCTTTATCCCGCTGCTGATCGGCACCGGCGGCAACAGCGGCACCCAGATCACCTCGACGTTGGTGCGCGCCATGGCGCTGGGCGAGGTCAGCCTGCGCAATCTTGGCGCGGTGATCCGCAAAGAGGTCACGACCTCGCTGCTGATCGCCGTCACCATCGGCCTGGCGGCCTGGGTGCGCGCCTGGATCATGGGCGTCGGCATGGAGGTGACGCTGGTGGTCAGCCTGTCGCTGGTGGCGATCACCGTGTGGAGCGCGATTGTCTCGTCGATCATTCCGATGCTGTTGAAACGGCTCGGCATCGATCCGGCGGTGGTGTCGGCGCCGTTTATCGCCACCTTTATCGACGGCACCGGCCTGATTATTTATTTCAAAATTGCCCAGTACGTTTTGGGGATTTAAACGGTTCCCGCTCTAAAAAGGGCGGGAGTGTGACAAAAAAGAGGAGGGCGTTAAAAAATATGGATACCGACCAACCCCGATATTTAACGCGAGGGGCTTTTATCGATAACATTTAACCTGAGGAAAAAACAATGGGAAACATGACTATTTTTATGGGATTCCTGGCAATGATCAGCTCACTGGGCCTGTTGGCGGCCTATATGAGCACCAAATGGGATGATTGATGAACGCAAAAGATCCGCCTAGATGCATCCTCCCCGTAACCGTTATTTATTATGGGGAGGATTTTTAGCGGCGCGCCGAACGCGCGGCCTGATACGGGAGTTGATAATAATGACGATTCTTATTCTGGGATTGCTCTACGCCATTTTAATGATCTCGGTGGGCGTTAATGAGATTTATTTTTATTCCACCGGGAAATCCAATTTTCTTACTAGCCTCATGCTGACATTCTCTGGCAGTATGCTGCTGATCGCCGTTGTCTGGCAATTATCCTCTAAAATAAAAAAATAAATCACCGTCCGAATGTGAGCAGCATAATGCAGAATGAAAAACAGGCCGTGGCCAGAAACTCGATGATCGCCAGCGGGTTACTGGCCACGGGCAAATTTGTCGCCGGCATTTTTACCGGCAGTATTGGCCTGATATCCGAAGGGATCCACTCTTTCACTGATTTTATCGCCACCAGCATCACCTGGCTGGCGGTGCGTATCAGCGATAAGCCCGCCGATGACGATCACCACTTTGGCCACGGCAAGGTGGAAAACCTGGCGGCGCTGTTCGAGGTGCTGCTGTTGCTGGGCGCCGCCGGTTGGATTGTCTATGAGGCGGGCAGCAGCCTGCTCGGGCAGCCGCATGAGATCGTCGCCGCGCCGGTGGTGATCGCGGTGCTGTTGATTTCCATCTGCGTCGATTTCTTCCGCGTGCGGGCGCTCAACCGCGTCGCCAAAGCGACCGACAGCGCGGCGCTGGAAGCGGATGCGCTGCATTTCTTCTCCGACATGCTTTCGTCCGGCGTGGTGCTGCTGGGCATGGTGTTTGTGCTGCTGGGCTTTGGCCGCGCGGACGCCATCGCCGCGCTGATCGTCGCCGGCTTTATCTTTGTCGCCGCGATCAAACTGGGTAAACGCTCCTTCGATTCACTGATGGATGCCGCGCCGGCCGGGGCTACTGAGGCGATCCGCGCCACGCTGACGCGTTTTCCGGCGGTGCTGGCCTGCGACAGCGTGCGCATTCGCAATGCCGGCGCGGTGCTGTTCGTCGAGATCACGGTGGCGGTGTGCCGCACCTTGCCGCTGGAGCGCATCGACGCGCTGAAGCAAGAGATCGTCGAGCGACTGCGGAAGCACTACGCCAGGGCGGAATTCACCGTCATCGCGGTGCCGCAGACCCGCAGCGATGAAGACATGGCGACGCGCATTCGGGCGATCGCCGCCAACCACGGCGCGCAGGTACAGAATGTGACCTTGCAGCAGCTGCCGACGCGCATGGCGATCGGCATGGATTTGGCGGTGCCGGCCAACGCCAGCGTGGCGCAGGCGCATGACATCGCCACGGAGATAGAGGGGATCCTGCGCCAGGCGATCGGTAAAGACACCGAGATAGAGACGCACCTGGAGCCGCAGACGCCGCACTGGCTGACCAGCGAGGATGTCGAGGCGACGGAGCTGGCCGATATTCGGCGGATCCTGCAGTCGGCGCTGGAGCGAGGGGAGAACGTGCAGGACGTACACAACGTCCGCGCGCGCAAGAGCGACGGCGGCATCATCGTCAACTTCCACTGCCGGGTGTCGCCGGCGGTGACCATCGCCGCCGCGCACGATGCGGTCGATCGGGTCGAGCGCCGGCTGCGCGCGCTTTATCCGGCCATCACGCGCGCGATAGGGCACGTCGAGCCGATCAAGCCCGGCATATGAATCAGCTCGGCCAACTGCGGGTAGAGCGCCGCGTTGGCCAGCAGCAGCGGGTTGCCGCGTCGCAGCCCGTCGTTGTGCATAAAGTCATTCGCAACGCCGCCGGCTTCGCGCGTCAGCACCCACCCAGGCAGGCTGTCCCAGGCGTTCATATGCGGTTCGTAATAGCCCAGCAGCCGTCCGGCGGCCACCTGGGCGGTCATCAACGCGCCGGAGCCGCTGCGCACGAACATCCCGCCCGCCTGCAGCAGGCGACAAAGAAAGCCGCTGAATTCCGCCGCCGAGGCGCGCGGGGAAATCCCGACGCCCATCACGCCATCCGCGACGCTGCGCCCGGCATGCACAGCGATCGGCTCCCCATTGAGAAAGGCGCCGCCGCCGCGACAGGCGCGGAACATCTCGCGGTGGTTGGGATCGTAGACCACGCCTATCGTCGGCTCGCCGTCGATCACCACGCCTATCGCGATACACCAGGTATGCAATCCGTTCAGGAAGCAGGCGGTGCCGTCAATCGGATCGACGACCCAAATGCAGGCGGCATTCTCGCCGGCGCTGCCGCTTTCCTCGCCGAGAAACCCGTCCTGGGGAAAACGGCGGCTGATCATGCGGCGGATTAGCGCTTCGACGCGGCGATCGGCCTCGCTGACCACGTCCTGCAGCCCCTGTTTGAAGTCGACAGCCAGGCTTTGCCGCCGTTGATAAAAGCTGAAGGCGAGATCGGCGGCGGCGCGGGCGATCTCACGCGCGAAGCGGTAGCGCGCCTCGATGTCCCGTGGGGAAAGTGAAGTCATGGCGGCAATGTTCCGAACAAAGTTTAGCGTGCAGGGTGCCATAGTCAGATGACAATACGGTGTTGATTCCTGCTTGATTTCAGATTTGATTTAATTTATTTACTTTACTGTAAAGTAATTGGAGTCATTAGATGCATCATCAAAGCATCCGTAAGCGAGATAATCAGAGGAGTCAGGCATGCTAGCGCATTTTTTCGTCTTTCGACCGGTATTTGCGGCCGTGCTGGCCATCTGCATTATGGCGGCGGGCGCACTGGCGCTCTGGACATTGCCGGTTGAGCAATATCCCGACATCGCCCCACCTGGCGTCACGGTGACCGCCAATTACCCCGGCGCTTCGGCCAAAACGGTAGAGGACAGCGTAACTCAGATTATCGAACAGCAAATTAAAGGGATCGATGGCCTGTTGTATTTCTCATCAACCAGCAGTTCGGCGGGTCAGGCTCGCATCAGCCTTAGCTTCGAACAACAAACCGACCCGGACATTGCTCAGGTTCAAGTGCAAAATGCGGTCAATCAGGCAACGTCGCGATTGCCGCAAGAAGTGCAGCAGCAAGGGATAACGGTGACAAAATCGCAGGGCGATAGCCTAATGGTAGTCGCCCTGTACGACACGCAAGGCCGCATGGACAGCGTTGATATTAATGATTTTCTGGTCAGTTCGCTGCAAGATCCGCTGAGCCGGGTGGATGGCGTCGGGGAGACGACGGTATTTGGCGCTCAATATGCGATGCGCGTTTGGCTCAATCCGATCAAGTTGAGCGGTTATGGCCTGATGCCATCTGACGTGCAAGCCGCGATAGAAGCGCAAAATGCCCAGGTCACCAGCGGTGAGATCGGCGCATTGCCTACGATGGATGGCCAGGCGCTGAACGCGACCGTGACCACGCAATCGCGGCTGGAAACGCCGGAGCAGTTTGAGAATATTATTCTGCGCACCAATACCGACGGTTCGGCGGTGTATTTGCGCGATGTTGCGCGCGTGGAGATCGGTGCGGAAAACTATCAAAACCAAACGCGCCTCAACGGGTACCCAGCGGCCGGCATATCGATTCAACTGGCTTCCGGCGCCAATGCGCTGGAGGTTGCCGAACGGGTGCGGGCTGAAGTGGAGCGCATGGCGCCGCAGTTTCCGCCGGGGCTGCAGGTGGCTTATCCGCGTGACAGCACGCCGTTCGTACTGGTGTCCATTGAAGGCGTCGTGCAAACCTTGTTGGAAGCGATCGCGCTAGTGATTGTGGTGATGTATCTGTTTTTGCAAAATTGGCGCGCCACATTGATCCCCGCCATTACGGTACCCGTAGTGCTGCTCGGCACTTTCGGCATTTTGGCGCTGTTGGGTTACAGCGTAAACACCTTGACACTGTTCGCCATGGTGCTCGCGATCGGCCTGTTGGTGGATGACGCGATAGTGGTGGTTGAGAACGTTGAGCGCGTGATGGAGGAAGCGCAATTGCCGCCGCGCGAGGCGACGTTGCATTCGATGCGGGAGATCAATGGTGCGCTGATCGGCATCGCGCTGGTACTTTCGGCGGTATTTGTTCCGATGGCATTTTTCGGCGGTTCAACCGGCATAATCTACCGACAGTTTTCCATCACGCTCGTCGCTGCGATGGTGCTGTCGGTGTTGGTGGCGTTGACCTTGACGCCGGCATTGTGCGCCGGTTTGCTAAAACCGTCGGTGCAGCGGCCGCGCAGCCGCTTTTTTCGCGGCTTTAACCGCCTGGTGGAATACGGACAGCGGCGTTATGGGTTGGGATTGAACCATGTGATGGCGCGCAAAGGGCGTTTTTGCATGTTGGCGCTGCTGCTGGTCGGTTTCATGATCTGGCAATATCTGCGGATGCCTACCGGTTTTCTCCCAGTCGAGGATCAGGGCTCGGTAATGGTCCAGTTTTCTCTGCCGCCAGGCGCCCCGATGGCCAGAACGCAACAGACTGCTGACGCTATCGTCGACTATTTCATGACCGCAGAGCGGGATAACCTGAATGTGATCTTCATGGTTGTCGGGCGCAATAACGCCGGCAGTGGTCAGAATGTCGGCATGGCGTTTGCCGAACTTAAACATTGGTCGCTGCGCAGCGGTAATGAGAATAACGCGCTGGCGATTATTAGCCGCGCCAATCGCCATTTCAAAAACTATCGCGACGCGCAGATCAATGTGTTGTCGCCGCCGGCGGTGCGCGGATTGGGGCAGTCCAGTGGATTTGAACTGTGGTTACAGGATCAAAACGGCGTTGGGCATGACGCACTGCAAGCTGCGCAGAGGCAAGTGATCGCCGCCGCTGCCGAAGATCCGTTGTTAACGGCGGTACGCATCAATGGCCTCGAAGATAAAGCACAATTGCAGGTCGATATCGATCAGCAAAAGGCCAGCGCACAAGGGCTGCAGCAGGCTGACATCACCAACACGCTTTCTGCCGCCTGGGGGGGCGCTTATATTAACGATTTTATCGATCGCGGCCGCGTAAAGCGGGTCTACATGCAGGGGGACGCGGCCTGGCGATCGGCGCCGGATGATATCGATAATTGGTTCGTACGTGGTGAAAGCGGCAGCATGGCGTCCTTTGCCAGCTTCGCGACTACGCGTTGGCTCTCAGGGCCACAAATGCTGCAGCGCTTTAACGGGCTGTCGGCCACACAGTTACAGGGGACGGCAGCCGAGGGCGAAAGCTCCGGCACCGCGATGGCGCGTATGCAGAGCATCATCGGCGGTGTAGACGGCTACCGCCTTGAGTGGAGCGGGCTCTCATATCAGGAGCAATTGGCCGCCGGGCAAACATTGCTGGTGTATCTGGCTTCGGTGTTGTTCATTTTCCTCTGCCTGGCCGCGCTGTACGAGAGTTGGTCTATCCCATTGTCCGTGATGCTGATCATTCCCCTCGGGATTATCGGAGCCGTTGTCGCCGCGCGCCTTGCGGGGTATGAAAACGATATTTACTTCCAGGTGGGAATGTTGACGACGATTGGCCTGTCGGCGAAAAACGCTATCCTGATCGTCGAGTTTGTTGAAACGCGGCTCAAAGCGGGATCCGCTTTGTTGCAGGCGACCCTGGAAGGGGCGCGACTGCGTCTGCGGCCCATCGTGATGACCTCATTGGCGTTTGTCGCGGGTGTGATCCCCCTGGCGCTTTCTGTCGGTGCCGGGGCCGCCAGCCGGCGCGAAATCGGGATTGCGGTGATCGGCGGCATGATTTCTGGCACACTGCTGACATTATTGTTCGTACCGTTGTTTTTTGTTCTGACCAAACAAGGGTTGGCACGACTTAAGGCGCGAAAATGAGCCTCTGGGCTGGAGAGAGAGCATGATCAACCGCCAACCGGGACGGCCGATGAAGGCCAGGCCACGGATACTGGAAACCGCCTGCATTCTGTTTTTGCAGCAGGGCTTGGATATCTCGTTGGACGAGATAGCCAACGAGGCGGGAACCACCCGTCAAACCTTATATAATCACTTCCCGAGCAAAGACGCCCTGGTGCTGGAGACGTTCAACCATCTTATCGAGAAGATGCAGCCGCCGATCGCCGCCATTTTGGCTCAGGAGAGTATGGATTTACCGCAGGTGCTGGCGCGTTTCGCTTCGGTGGTGCAGGCGCATTTTTTCAGCGTTGATAACGTGCATTTTCAGCGGCTGATGGTGCAACTGCTGTTGCAGAAACCTGAGTTGTACGCCACGTTGCGTGAACGCAATGCCGGAAGGGTGCTGCAGGCATTTGTGAAAATGTTGGAACAGGCGCGGCAACATGGGCAAGTCCAATTTGCTGATGCGCAGCCTCAGGCTATGGCATTTCTGGGCGCGGTGATGGGGTATCCGTTGCCGGCGGCTCTGTTATCCGACCAGTGGCCGACGCCGGAACAGTTGCAACAGATGGCCGAAGCGGCTATCACCGCGTTTCTTTTAGCCTGGCGATATTCGCCGCCTGCCATTACCGAATAACGAAAGGGAACGTGATCCTGGCGCTTTGCTGCATACGCAGGGCCACGGCCGGTATCGCCGCCCGCGCGGATTATCCTGGCTGGCCGACAGTGACCAGCAATCGGGATGCCGTGCGAACCAAGGGAAAGCGACAAGCGGCTTTCCATCAATACATCAATAAACAGGCCGCCGTTCGGCGGCCTGTGGGGTTAACCCAGATTCAACCGGGCGGTGATGTCGGCAATCTCGCGGCGCCAGCGCGCCTGCAGCGCCGGTTTCTGGTGCTTGGGCTTGCGCGCCAGGTCGTCCTCCAGTTTGCTTTCTAGGGCCAACAGCGCGGCCAACAGCGCTTCTTCGTCTTCCAGCCGCTCGTGCGGCGTCGGGCCGTCTGCGGTGGCCTTGCCCGCCGTCGGCAGCGCCGGCGTTTCGCCCGCCAGGCGCTGATACACCGGCGCCAGATCGTGCCACTCTTCCAGTTTTTGCTGGTCGATCAGCCAAAAGCGGTTGCAGCTTTGTTCGATCAGCATCCGGTCATGGGTGACCAACATGACGGCGCCGGCGAACTGGCGCAGCGTTTCCGCCAACTCTTCTTTGCCCGCCATATCCAGGTGGTTGGTGGGCTCGTCCAGCAGCAGCAGCGAATGGTTGGCCAGCGTCAGGCCGACGAACAGCAGCCGCGAACGCTCGCCGCCGCTCAGCGAACGGATCTGCTGATGATGGCGCAGGTAAGGGAAGCCGGCTCCGATCAGCGCCATTTTCCGCTGTTCCTCGGTCAGCGGCGCAAACTGCGCCAGCGCTTCGCTCAACGTGTCTTCATCGCGCAGCTGTTGCAGGCTCTGATCGTAATAGCCGATGCGCACGCGCGGGTGGAAGATCGCCGGGCGTTCCGTGGGCTGCTGATACGCCTGCCACAGCAAGCGCAGCAGCGACGATTTGCCGCAGCCGTTGCGCCCGACGATGGCGATGCGATCGCCGCTTTTCACCCGCAGATGTGCCAGGCTGAACAGCACCGGCGCCTCCGGCGCCGGGCGCACGGCCCATTGCGGCAGCGCCAGCAGGCGATCGGCGTCCAGCGCCTCTCCCTGCAGTCGCAGCCGCCACGGGCTGCCGGCGGTCAGGGTGGTCTGTTCTTCCTTCAACCGATCGACGCGCTTTTCCATTTGCTTGGCTTTGCGCGCCAGATCTTCGTTGTCATAGACCTTGCCCCAGGTCGCCAGACGTTTGGCGCTTTTTTCCACCCGGTCTATCTCTTTTTGCTCGGCCCGACGGCGGTGCTCGTCCGCAGCGTCCTGTTCTGCCAGCGCCTGACGTGCGGCGGAGCAGGGCAAGCGGAAAAACTGCAGCGTTTTGTCGCGCAGGATCCAGGTACAGTTGGTCACCTGATCGAGCAGATAGCGATCGTGCGACACCAGCACGAAGCTGCCGTTCCAGCTGCGCAAGAACTGCTCCAGCCACAGCAGCGTGGGCAGATCCAGGTGGTTGCTGGGCTCGTCGAGCAGCAGCAGATCGGGCTGACGGATCAGCGCGCGCGCCAGCAGCAGGCGGGTGTGCTGGCCGCCGCTGAGGGTGCCGGCGGTCAACGTCCAGCTCGCCGGTTCAAACCCCAGCTCGGCGAGCAGCGCTTCACAGCGCCAGCGTTCGCTGAGGTGTTGGCTCGCCGGAAGCCGCGCCAGCACCGCATCCAGCAGAGTGCAGGCGTGCAGCTCGGGCGGCAAGTGTTGTTCGATGCGCGCCATCAGGCATTGTTGTGACAATGTCACCGTTCCGCTGTGGATGGGCAGGGCGCCGCTGAGCAGTTGCAGCAGGGTGCTTTTGCCGCAGCCGTTGTCGCCGATCAAACCGATGCGATCGCCTTTTTTCAGGGTGAAGGAAATCTCGCTCAGCAGGACGCCGAACGCGTTGTCGTAACCGACAGATTGTGCAGACAGTAGTGTGCTCATTGCTTACTCAAGAGTTACAGGCATGACAATGCCTATCGTCAAACATCGCTGACGACAACCCGGTAAGCCGGAGGGAAGATCCTGGATTTTAGTAAGCTTCGCTCAAGCTGGGTTATCGCAGCACGATACCGGTAATGCTTGAGCGGCGACGATTACCAAAGAAGTGTGAGTGAAAAAACAATTCACACGTCAGCATAGTAAGTCTCCTTTTATTGGTTGCAGGTTAATCGGTGGCTGGAGTATAGAGCGCCTTGTGCCGTATCGCCAGTGTAAAAGCGCCTGAATAATCAGCAGGCTAAGGAGGGCGCGCGCGCGTGGCACACAATGGGAATAATTACTGTATTTCGGCCGACATTAAGCAGCTATTATAATTAGCGTTTATGGTTAAGCGACGGTTCATCCGCCGCCTGTTCGTCTGTCTATCAGATAATGATGCTGAGCACTGAATTTATGTTAAAGCCTCGCCCGTTCCTGCTGTTGTTGTTATTGCTGTTTGGTTTGCAACTGACGCCGTTCGGCGCCGTCGCCGCCGCCCAGGATGATCCCGCCGCCGAAAGCGCGCCCGATCCCGCTACGCAGCTGAAAGCCGCGCAAAAGCAGTTGGACAGCATGAAGCAGCTGGTTTCCAAAGCGACCACCGATACACAGCTCAGCAAACTGCGGCTGGCGACCGACGATCTGGTCGCCAGCATGGAAAAGCTCGCCACCGATCTGCAGCCCGAGCAGGACAAACTGAAAGCGCAGCTGGACGTCCTGGGGCCGGCCCCGGCGGCCGGCGCGCTGCCTGAAACCCCGGCGGTGGCCCAGCAGCGCAACGCGCTGAACAACAGCAAGAAACAGCTGGACGATGCGGTAAAACGCGCTCAGGCCATCAAGACCAGCGCCTTCGAGCTCGGGCAACAGATCGGCGATCTGCGCCGGGTGGCGTTTAAAACCCAGCTGGCGCTGAATACCGGCAGCATTCTGGGCATCAAATTTTGGGCGCCGGTGCTGCAGCCGTCCGAAAATGACGTGCAGCGGTTGGATCAGTTCAACGCCGAGATGAAAGCGGCCTGGGATGCCAGTTGGCAGGAGGAGTGGCGTTACGGCACGCTGGCGTTGTTGGCGCTGGCGGTGATTGTCTGGTCTTGGGGGCGCTATTTCTCCGAGCGTTTCCTCGCTTGGGTCAGCATCCGTTTCCTGCCGGACGGGCGTCTGCGCCGCAGCTTTATGGCGCTCGTCACCGTGGTGGTGACGGTGATCACCACCTCTATCGCGCTGAACCTGCTGTATTACGTCTTTGTTCGCGTGCAGCCGCTGCCGGTGATGCTGGAGGACTTCGCCGAAGGCTTTAACCGTCTGGGGATTTTCTGCGCGCTGATCGCCGGGCTGGGGCGTGCGGCGCTGTCGCTGAATCGCCCATCGTGGCGCTTGGCTTCCATGGATAACGAGGTGGCCGCCGGGCTGCGTTACTTCTCGCCGCTGCTGGCCGGCCTGGCGTTGGCATTCGGCACCGTGGAGCTGATCAACAACGTCGTCAGCGCCTCATTGGCCACCACCATCTTCGGCAACGGCCTGGTGGCGGGGCTGATCGGCATGGTGCTGCTGGCGGCGCCGCTGCGCGGCCAGCGCATTCGGCGCCGGCTGGAACAGCAGGGCGCGCACCTGGAAAAACGCACGCTGGTCAGCGGGCTGGTGCACCTCGTCACCCTGGTCTGTTCGGTGGTGATCCTGTTTTCCCTGCTTATCGGCTACATCGCCTTCGCCCGCTTCCTGACCTACCAACTGATCTGGGTGGTGCTGGTGCTGATGGCGTTCTATTTTATGGTGCTGTTCGCCACCGATTTGTGCGCCGCGCTGTTTTCGCCGCAGACCGTCAGCGGCAAGATGCTGAAAAAAACGCTCAGCTTCAAGGATCGCCATTTGGAGCAGATGGCGATCATCACCACTGCGCTGGCCAAATGTTCGCTGTTGCTGTTGATGATTGTCTCGCTGTTCAACGGCTCGTTCGGCAGCACCACGCCGGGTTCGCTGATGGAGAAAATCGTCTCCATCCTGACCGGTGAAGGCTTGCAGCGTTTCAACATCGTGCCCGGCAACCTGCTCAACGCCGTGATCTGCCTGGCGATCGGCATCTATATTCTGCGCGCGGTGCGGCGCTGGCTGGGATCTGAACTGCTGCCGAAAACCATCTCGGACGTCGGCATTCGCGCCTCGCTGGTGACGCTGTTCAGCAATATCGGCTATGTGCTGGTGATACTGATCACCCTGGCGGCGCTGGGCATCCAGTGGAGCAACCTGGCGTGGATCGTCAGCGCCCTGTCGGTCGGCATCGGTTTCGGTTTGCAGGAGATCGTGAAGAACTTTATTTCCGGCCTGATCCTGCTGACCGAGCGCCCGGTGAAGGTGGGGGATATGATCGGCATCGGCGGCGTGGAAGGCGACGTGCGGCGCATCAACGTGCGCGCCACCGAAATCCAGCTCAGCGACCGCTCCACCATGATCGTACCGAACTCGCAGCTGATCTCGCAGAACGTGCGCAACGCCACCATGGGCAACGCGCAAGGGGTGGTGACCATCGCGCTGACGTTTCCGACCGACATTGATCCGGAGCAGGTGCGCAATATTCTGCTTAACGCTTACCACGAATACGAAAACATCCTGGAAACGCCGGCGCCTTACGTGCGCTTCAGCCAGCTGGGGCCGGACGGCATTATCCTGAGCGTGACCGGCTATGTGCCGAGCCCGCGCATGGTCGGCGCGACCAAGAGCGAACTGCTGTTCAACATCCTCAAGCTGCTGCGCGCGCAGCGTGTCAGCCTGTCCAGCCCGCAGGAAGTGGTGTTTATGAAGCAGCAGGCGACGCGATATCAGGCCGACGAAGAGGAACACTCCTCCTAGCTCAGCCCTGAGGCGGCGGGCCGTTAAGCGACGGCCCGCCGAATGCGGCTAATACATCGACGGCTCCACCGATTGCGAACAGTCGCTGTTGGCGCTGGATTTGGTGCAGGTATAAGGCTCATTCGGCGAGGCCGAAGGCGCATTCGACGGGCCGCCACCGCCGCCGATGCACCCGCTCAGCATCAGCATCAAAAACACGAGAGTAATCTTCTTCATCTCACCGTCCTCCATTGCGATTCCTCCCTTAAGTATATGTCGGGAAAGCGAACGGCACCGCTCGGCGGTGCGATCTATACATCCTTCGATGCCTTGTTGGCGCACAACGTCGGCGAATGAGGAGGAAAAGATGCAAACCGACGACGAGTTGACCCGCTTCCAGGCAGGGCTGTGTCAACTATGACGGCGCGCGTCTGGCGGCGCTGCCGTGCGCCAGTCACTTCGCGTCGCTGCTGCGGCCGGCGTTGTTCAACCGTGCGCTGATGGATTTTCTCGCTGGTGTAGCCTTCAATGAGTGTTAAGAAGAACTATTCTTGGTATCGATAAATATTTCCAACTATAAATGTCTCCGCACATCACCCAATCTTATTTTACTTTTTAGGAACAAGACGGCGGTTTTTGCCGGTGTCAGGCCGGCTTGGGCGTGGCTGCTTCAGCAGTTTCTGCGCCAGACGAGCAACTGCCGTCAATACATTGATACACAAATATATTTTCCCTTGATGAATAAACAGGTGCTCGGGCCGCTAAAACTGGCAATAATAGGCGGGTCGGCCGCTTATCTTCTCCTCATCGTCGACGGTTGTGACACGAACAGATTGTCACCTTACACAGCAGAAGTCTCTGGATCCAAGATGCAAACCACCTCGTTGTCCGAAACCCGGAAAATCTGGCCCGCACTCACCGTCTTTTTGTTGGTGTTCGCGGCTTGCCTGCTGGGCATCGTCAGCCGTCCCGTCGGATTTTTGGCGGTATTCTGGCCGGTAAACGCCGTTCTGCTGGCGGTTCTGGTGCGCTGCCCGCAGTGGGCTACGCGCGCCGGCTGGGGCATGGCGGTGCTGGGGTATCTGGCGGCGGATCTGCTGACCGGCAGCTCGCTGCAAAAGGCGTTGCTGCTGAACGCTGCCAATCTGACCGGCGTGGTGGTGGGGTATCTGCTGTTCATGCGGCTGTCGCCGCCGGCGCGCATGCTACAGCGCGGCGCCTCCAGCATGTACCTGTTCGGTATTTGCCTGGCCGCCGCCGCCGCGACCGGTGTAGTGGGCGCGGGAGTCTCGCAGTGGCTGTTCGGCAGGCCCTATTTAACCTCGCTGGCGCTGTGGTTCTCGTCCGAATTCACCAACTACGTCACGCTGATGCCGTTTATTCTGGTGTTTCCCGCTGATTGGCGCTATCGCCTGCGCGTGGCCTGCGCCATGTTGACGCAGCGCAGCCAATGGCCGCAGGCGGGGCGGAAAATGGCGGTGTTGGCGCTGCTGGCGCTGGCGGCGGTCTGCAGCGTGCTGATCGGCGGCCCCGGCGCGGTGATCTTTCCCATGCCGGTGCTGCTGTGGCTGGCGATGTCCTTTTCGCTGTTCAGCACCATGATCGCGGTGCTGGTTTATGTGCTGTGGTGCCATCTGGCGATCGATTTCGGGTTGCTGAGCACCACGCTCGACATGAAGGTACTGCAGAACACGGTATCGATGCGTTTGGGCATCGCGCTGCTGGCGCTGGGGCCGATTGCCGTCGCCAGCATGAACTATGCGCGCAACGCGCTGTTGCGCACGCTGGAGCACGTGGCGAGTCACGATGCGTTGACCCACGTGCTGACGCGCAATGCGTTTATGCAGCGCGGCGAGCGAGTGATAGACCAGAAAGGCGAGCTGGTGTGCGTCATGATGCTCGACATCGATTACTTCAAATCGATCAATGACCGTTTCGGCCACGCCGGTGGCGATCAGGCGCTGATGGCGTTTACCCGTGCGATTGCCGCCGATCTGAGCGTCGATGATCTGTTCGGCCGCATGGGCGGGGAAGAGTTCGCCATCGTCTCGACGCTCGGCCAGCCGCAGCAGGGGGTGCAGCTGGCCGAACGGCTGCGGCAACGCATTGAGGCGGAATCGATCACCATGCCGGCCGGCCATCCGCTGCAGATCACCGTCAGCATCGGCATGGTAACCTGCCCGGGCGGTTCCGGCCACAGCCTGGCCGACCTGCTCAAACTGGCGGATCTGGCGGTATACAAAGCGAAAAACGCCGGCCGTAACCGGGTCGCCACGCCGGAATCTTGCCCGCCGAACGATCCTGACCGCTGAACTTCCGATCCGGGCCGCGCGCCCGCCGTCTAAACTGGTAGGGGGGCGCGGACTACTTTGCCCGCGCTGAACCGACTGTCCTTAATCAGACAAGAGGATATCAGAATGAAATACGTAGACGGGTTTGTGGTGGCGGTGCCGGCCGCCAATAAGGAGGCATATCACCGGTTGGCGGCCGCAGCGGCGCCGCTGTTTAAAGAGTTTGGCGCCACGCGCGTCGTGGAGTGCTGGGGCGATGACGTGCCCGACGGCAAACTTACCGACTTTCGCGGCGCGGTGAAGGCGCAGGAAGGCGAAGTGGTGGTGTTCAGCTGGATAGAGTATCCCTCCAAGGCGGTGCGCGACGCCGCCAACGAGAAAATGATGAACGATCCGCGCATGAAGGCGCTGGGCGAGATGCCGTTTGACGGCAAGCGCATGATCTTTGGCGGGTTCGCGCCGCTCCTCGATACCTGAAGGAGGCGCAGATGGCCAGAATTACGCAACATCTGTGGTTTGAAAAAGACATGGAGGCGGCGCTGAATTGCTATGTCGCGCTGATCCCCGGTTCGTCCGTGAACTGGTTTTCCGATCTGCCGGCGGATACGCCGAGCGGCCCGGCCGGCAGCGTGAAGCTGGCTTCCTTCACCCTGGGCGACCAGCGCTATGCGGCGATAGAAGCCGGGCCGTTGGATCCGTTCAACCACAGCTTCTCCGTGATGGTGGAATGCGACGATCAGGCGGAGGTCGACCGGCTGTGGGACGCGTTGTGCGTGGGCGGCGAGGCGGAGCAGTGCGGCTGGCTGCGCGATCGCTGGGGGTTGTGCTGGCAGATCGTGCCGCGGCGCCTGACCGAACTGATGAACGATCCTGACGCCGCCCGCGTGCGGCGGGTCACGGAAGCGATGCTGCTGATGGGCAAAATCGATATCGCCGGCCTGGAAGCGGCGGCGCGGGGTTAGCGGATAAAAGATGCATCAAGAGCGCAGCACGTGACGCATCGGCGCTGGTTTCCCTCGGCATTCCCGGCGGCATCGCCGCGAAAACCGGCGGTGCGCCGATTTTGCCGGGCGTGGCGGGTATTCTGATCTGGTTTGGCGTCGCGGCCGGGTAGCGCCGCGCTTGCATCAATCTGTTGCATCTCAAGCTCAGTATTTATCATTTGTCAGCCGCCGGCGTTCGCGGCATGGTGACGGCAACGCCAAATCAGTCAGGGACACTTATGCAAAAATCACAGATTCAACCGTGGGTTGCGCAGCATCCGCTGTTGCAACGAATGGTCGCCCTTGAGCCTATCACCTGGTTCAATCCGCGCGCGACAACGCTGGCCGCAGGCTTGCCCCATGTCGGCCTGACCGCCGCCGACGTCGCCGCCGCGGAGCAGCGCCTGGCGCGCTTTGCGCCTTATCTCGCCGTGGCCTTCCCGGAAACCCGGCCGACAAAGGGGATCATCGAATCCGAGCTGGTGGCGATCCCCGCCATGCAGCAGGCGTTGGACCTGCGCTATGGGCTGCGGCTTGGCGGGAAGCTGCTGCTGAAAAAGGACAGCCATCTGCCGATCTCCGGCTCAATCAAGGCGCGCGGCGGCATTTACGAGGTGCTGACGCACGCGGAGACGCTGGCGCTGGAGGCGGGGCTGCTGCAGATCGGCGACGACTACGCCCGGCTGTTTTCCGACGAGTTTCGCCAGTTCTTCCGCCAGTACCGCATCGCCGTCGGTTCGACCGGCAACCTGGGGCTCTCTATCGGCATCATCAGCGCCCGACTGGGGTTTGACGTCAGCGTCCACATGTCGGCGGATGCGCGGGCGTGGAAGAAGCAAAAGCTGCGCGACAACGGCGTCACGGTGGTGGAGTACGCCGAAGATTACGGCGTGGCGGTCGAGCAGGGGCGCAAGCAGGCGGCGAGCGATCCGCGCTGTTTCTTTATCGATGATGAAAACTCGCAAACCCTGTTTCTCGGCTACGCGGTGGCCGGCGGCCGCCTGAAGCGGCAGTTTGACCAACAGGGCATCGTGGTGGACGCACAGCATCCGCTGTTCGTGTATCTGCCGTGCGGCGTCGGCGGTGGGCCGGGCGGCGTGGCGTTTGGCCTCAAGCTGGCCTTCGGCGACCATGTTCACTGCGTTTTCGCCGAGCCGACCCATTCGCCCTGCATGTTGCTCGGCGTTTACAGCGGGCTGCACGACGGCATTGCGGTGCAGGATCTTGGCATCGATAACCGCACCGCGGCGGACGGGCTGGCGGTGGGGCGCGCCTCCGGCTTTGTCGGCCGGGCGATGGAGCGCCTGTTGAGCGCATTCTACACCCTGAGCGACGAAGAGATGTTTGCGCTGCTCGGGCTGTTGGACAAGCACGAGCATATCCAGCTGGAGCCGTCCGCGCTGGCCGGCATGGCCGGGCCGTGGCGCGTTGCGGCCCAGACGCGGCAGCTCAGCGAGCAAGGCGTGAGCACAGAGAGCCTGACGCAGGCGACGCACCTGGTGTGGGCGACCGGTGGCGGCATGGTGCCGCCGGCGGAAATGGCGAAGTACCTCGCCGCCGGGCAGGCGTCTCTGAGTCAATAAGGGCGTTTATTGCGCTCGCTCCCTTTTTAGAGGGCGAGCGCCTTTCGAAAAGCGTCTGTGCCTTCAGGCCGATGGTCAGCGCCAAACAGAGTAGCGCCAATGTTTCTGAAATGTTAATTGAATCACAAACCCTCATTCTGTGGTGACGGCAAAAATAACCTCATCCCATTAATAGTAAATAAAATTATTTTATTTACCGTCCTCTGATGTTCGTTTATCGCACGCTTATTGTTTTAACAATATTGAAGCATTCGCCGTGGGGTGGTTTGATTTAATTGTCGATTAACGAACTATGTTCCGATAATCGCACAAATTAACCCTCTTGCCGGTACGCAACCGGTTGTTCTGTGCGGTGAGGGTTGCCGCACCCCCTGAGGAGCAAGCCATGCCACACGATAACAACGTAGAAATCCGAGGGTTTATCGATGACCAGCCATTTTCTCGCTACCAGTGGTTGATACTGGTTTTGTGTTTTTTAGCGGTAGCGCTGGACGGCTTCGATACCGCCATTATCGGTTTCATTGCCACGTCGCTGGTGCAGGAATGGGGAATAGGAAAAACCTCTCTGGGGCCGGTGATGAGCGCTGCTTTGGTCGGCCTGGCGGTGGGCGCGTTGGCCGCCGGGCCGTTGGCGGATCGCATCGGGCGTAAGAAAGTGCTGGTGATCTCGCTGCTGCTGTTCGGCGGCTTCAGTTTGCTGACTGCCTTCGCCGGCTCGCTGTCGACGCTGACGCTGTTGCGTTTCCTGACGGGGCTGGGATTGGGGGCGGCCATGCCCAATGCCGCCACGCTGATGTCGGAATATGCGCCTCAGCGCTGCCGGGCTTTGATGGTGAATCTAATGTTTTGCGGTTTTCCTCTCGGCTCATCGCTGGGCGGCTTTTCTTCCGCCTGGCTGATCCCGCATTTCGGCTGGCAGAGCGTGATGGTGCTGGGTGGCGTCATGCCGCTGCTGCTGGCGCTGGTCTTGATCGCCGCCTTGCCTGAATCCGCGCGCTTTATGGTTGCGCGCGGCTATGCCGCAGAACGCATCGCCAAAGTGTTGAAGCGCATTGCGCCACTCCCAAAGACGCCGCATTTCATGTTGCAGGAAGAGGGGCAGATAAAGGCGGCCTCGCCGCTGGGGATGATTTTTTCCCGTCGCTATCTGCTGGGCACCTTGATGCTGTGCCTGACTTACTTTATGGGGTTGATGATTTTCTATCTGCTGACCAGTTGGCTGCCCCTGTTGATTCGTGAAACCGGCGCTTCCGTCACGCAGGCGTCGCTGATCACCGCGCTGTTTCCGCTCGGCGGGGGGCTTGGCGTATTGATTATCGGTTGGTTGATGGATCGCATGAACCCGCACAAGGTGGTGGCCGTCGGCTATTTGCTCACCGGTCTGTTCGTCGGCATCATCGGCTTTGTCTATAGCTACCCGCCGCTGATGGCGATCACGGTGTTCATCGCCGGCACCTGCATGAACGGCGCGCAGTCATCCATGCCGGCCCTGGCAGCCGGATTTTACCCCACCCAGAGCCGGGCGACCGGCGTGGCATGGATGCTCGGTCTCGGGCGTTTTGGCGGCATTCTGGGGGCGATGAGCGGTGGTGCGCTGATGCAGATGCAGCTGTCGTTCAGCACCATATTCACACTGCTGGCTATCCCGGCGCTGATCGCGGCGCTGGCGTTGATCGCCAAGCACCTTTCCGGCTACCCGGCGCTGTCGGCGCCGCTCAATAAAAATGCTGTGAGGGAGTAATACTATGCGCACACAGGTTGCGATAATCGGCGCCGGCCCGGCCGGCTTGATGTTGTCTCATCTGCTGCATCTGCATGGCGTGGAATCGGTGGTGTTGGAAACGCGCAGCCGGGCGGCGGTGGAATCGACCATTCGCGCCGGGGTGCTCGAACAAGGGACGGTCGATCTGCTCAACCAGGTCGGATTGGGAGAGCGGATGCGGCGGGAAGGGGCGCGGCATCAGGGGATCCGGCTGGCATTCGGTGGCCGTCAGCACCGCATCGATCTGGCGGGATTGACCGACCGCGCCGTCACCGTTTATGCCCAGCACGAAGTCTTGAAAGACCTGATCGCCGCGCGTGTGGCGGCGCAGGGGCAACTGTTTTTCGAGGTGGAGCAGGTTGAATTGAAGGCGCTGGACAGCGCGCAGCCCGAGGTTCACTACCGTCACGGAGACCAGCCGCGCCAGCTCCGCTGTGACTTCGTCATCGGATGCGACGGATTCCACGGCATCAGCCGCGCGGCGATGCCCGGCGGGCTGCGGCAGGATTACACCCGCATCTATCCGTTCGGCTGGTTCGGCATTCTGGTCGAAGCGCCGCCGTCCAGCGACGAGCTGATCTACGCCAGCCATCCGCGCGGCTTTGCGCTGATCAGCACCCGTTCGGCCGGTGTACAGCGCATGTATTTTCAGTGCGATCCGGCGGAACAGGTCGATCAATGGTCGGACGATCGCATCTGGCACGAACTGGAACAGCGGCTGGAAAACCATGAAGGCTGGGCGCTGAAAAAGGGCCGTATCTTCCAGAAAAACGTGGTCGGCATGCGCAGCTTCGTTACAGAACCGATGCGTTACAGGCGCCTGCTGCTGGCGGGCGACGCGGCGCATATCGTGCCGCCGACCGGCGCCAAAGGGCTGAATCTGGCGATGGCCGATGTCTGCCTGTTGTCCCAGGCGCTGGAAACGTTTTACCGGCGAGGCGACTGGCAACGGTTGGACGAGTACAGCGACACCGCCTTGCAGCGGGTCTGGCGCGCAGAGCATTTTTCCTGGTGGATGACCCACATGCTGCATACCCGTCGGGACGACACGCCTTTCGAGCATCGGCTGCAACTGTCAGAATTGCAGTACACGGTGAAATCGCGCAGCGCCATGACGATGCTGGCGGAGAATTATGTCGGGGCGCCATTCCCGGCACTATAAACGAAAATGCCCATGCCGTGAGGCATGGGCGGCGTGCGGCGAGCAGGGCCCCCTGATTGCCTGCGTGCGGTTACAGCTGTTCGCCGTTGCTGGCGATCACCCGGCGGTACCAGTCGAAGCTCTTCTTGCGCGAGCGCTCGAGCGTGCCGGTGCCGTCGTCGTGTTTGTCGACGTAGATGAAGCCGTAGCGTTTGCTGTACTCGCCGGTGGTGAACGACACGCAGTCGATACAGCCCCACGGCGTGTAGCCGATCAGGTCTACGCCGTCTTCAATCACCGCTTTCTTCATTTCTTCGATATGGGCGCGCAGATAGTCGATGCGGTAGTCATCGTTGATCCGGCCGTCCGCTTCCACCTTGTCGAAGGCGCCGAAGCCGTTCTCCACGATAAACAGCGGCTTCTGATAGCGCTCATACAGCACGTTCAGCGAATAGCGCAGCCCGACCGGATCGATCTGCCAGCCCCAGTCGGAGGCCTTGACGTGCGGGTTCGGCACGTTGCCCGGGAAGCCGAACATGCCGTCGCTGCCGTCCACCGCGTTAGCCTGCAGGGCGTTGCTCATGTAATAACTGAAACCGATGTAGTCGGTGCAGCCCTCGCGCAGGATCTGCGCGTCCTGCGGCTGCATCTCGATCTTCAGCCCTTTGCGTTCCCAATCGCGCAGCAGGTAGCTTGGGTAGTAGCCGCGCATCTGCACGTCGGTATACAGATAGCGTTGGTGCATCGCTTCCACGGCGTACATCACGTCGTCCGGCTTGCAGGAGTACGGGTAGAACGGCACGCAGGCCAGCATGCAGCCGATCTTGAATTCCGGGTTGATCTGATGGCCGAGTTTGACCACCTGCGCGCTGGCGACGAACTGGTGGTGCAGCACCTGATACAGCGCCTGTTCCGGGTTGTCTTCCCGGGTGTAATCCACGCCGGAGCAGCAGTAGCCGAACAGCGGATAGCGGTAGTTGCTCTGGTTGTTGATCTCGTTGAAGGTCATCCAGTACTTCACTTTTTCGCGGTAGCGGCGCATCACCACCTCGCTGAAGCGCACGAAGAACTCCACCACCCGGCGATTTTTCCAGCCGCCGTAGGCCTTCACCAGATGGTAAGGCATTTCGAAGTGCGACAGGGTGATCACCGGCTGGATGCCGTATTTCAGCAGTTCGTCGAACAGGTCGTCGTAAAACTGCAGGCCGGCTTCGTTCGGCGCCGCTTCGTCGCCGTTCGGGAAGATGCGCGTCCAAGCGATGGAGGTGCGGAAGCATTTGAAGCCCATCTCGGCGAACAGCGCCACGTCCTGCTTATAGCGGCCGTAGAAATCCACCGCTTCGTGGTTGGGGTAGCGATAGCCGTCGAGCACGCCGTCAGTCATCACGCGATCCACGCCGTGCGAGCCGCCGGACAGCACGTCGGCGATGCTGGGCCCTTTGCCGCCCCGATCCCAACCGCCTTCAACCTGGTGCGCGGCGACCGCGCCCCCCCACAGAAAATCCTTCGGCAACTGTTTCATCGTCAATGTCTCATCGGTTTATTTAATGAAGGGTAATAACGCTGCGTTGAGAATAGAGTAGCAAGAGCGAAAGAAATGTCACGATATAACAAATTACCGTGGAAAGTGATTTGTCACAATAAAAAAACAGCCTGTTTTATTTGGCCGAATTAATATGCCCAAGCCGTTTGCCGATGGTTTCAATAATGTAAAGCACGGGGATCTGCGTGGTGATATTGTGATGCCCGCCGATCAAATGCTGCGGAACGTGGTAGGAGAGGTTGAAGTCCGCCAGCCGCGCCAGCGAAGAGGTTTCGTTGTTGGTAATGCTGATGATCTTGCAGTGGTGCAGGCTGAACTGGCTGGCCAGCCGCAGGATCTCTTCGGTTTCGCCGGTAACCGACAGCACGATCGCCACCGCGTTTTTATACATGTCGCTGTTGACAGGATAATAAGGGTCGTCGATATGAGTGCTGAATTTCCCAACGTTGGAAAAAAAGCGCGCGCCATATTTCCCCAATGCGCCTGAGGTGCTGATGCCGACGAAAATAATTCGCTCGGCGGCGGCGATATGCTGCACCGCCTGATCGATCAGCTGATTAAACTCATCGTTGCTGACGCTTTTAAAAAAGCTGAGGATTTCGCCGATGCCGGAATCGACCGGCGGCGCATCGCTCTGTTCGAGATACAGCTTGAAACGGATGCGAAATTCCGAATAGCCGTCACAGCCCATTTTCTTGCAAAACCGCAGCACGGTGGTGGTGGACACGCCGGCGGCCTCGGCCAGCTCGCGGATGGTCATGTACATGACTTGATTCTTGTGTTTGCTGACGTAGTTATAAACCATCAGCTCCAGGGCGTTGAGCTCGGCGATTGCTTTATGGGTAAACATGAGTCGGTCCGGCGGCTGAAAACGGGAAGCTTATCTGCGGCTTAACATAGCAAAATTCACCGCCGCTGGCACTGCCGGGCAAAAAGAAAAGCCGCACCAGTCAGGCGCGGCCCAGGGTTCACGACGAACAAATAAAGCAAAACGTTCCGGAAGACATGCCATGAAAACGCGTTTCATCACACCGGGTTAGCATAAGTCAGCGGATCCCGGCGGCAAAATGCCGGTTTCTGCTTTCTAAAGTGAAAGATCGGCAAAGTTATGGCGCCGAGGCCGCGTTGGCGAACGCCAATAATCACGGGGAGCAATCATAAAACCGAGCTTATCTATAGGAAATTTATAGAAAATACCCACTTTTCGTTAAAGCCATGACGGCTACATTCCCTTAACATTATCAAGTCTTTTGATGATAATTATTAGCACGCTGTGCAATTATTCGTCGCAGTGATGTTACGGATTAAATCCGTTTGCTTAAGGGATAGTTTCACCATGGAAATCAATGTTAACGGCCGGGTGGTTCCACTCGGCGATATCTCGCCCGAGACCCCGCTGCTGTATGTTTTACGCAACGATCTGCAATTGAACGGCCCCAAATACGGCTGCGGCCTGGGGGAGTGCGGCGCCTGCACGGTGCTGATCGACGGCGTCGCCGCACGCTCCTGCTCAATGCCGCTGTCCGCCGTAGGAAACAAATCCGTCACCACGCTGGAAGGCCTGGGCACCGCGGAAGCGCCGCATCCGGTACAGCAAGGGTTTATCGATGAGCAGGCGGCGCAGTGCGGTTACTGCGCCAACGGCATGATCATGACGCTGGTCGCGCTGTTCGAACGGGAGCCGCAGGCCGACGAACAAACCATCAAGAAAGAATTGGCCTACAACCTGTGCCGCTGCGGCACGCATATCGAGATCTTGCACGCCGCCGAGCGCGCCCGCGATCTGCTGGCCGCGCGGAGGCAAGCATGAGCCGCCTCGAACTGACCCGCCGCCAGCTGCTGCAGGCCGGCGGTGTGGTGATGGTCAGCAGCCTGCTGCCTGCGCCATTGAGCGCCTTCGCCGCCGAGTCGGTTGCATCGCCCGCCGATCTGCCGCTGGATCGGGTGGACAGCTTTATCAGCCTCAGCGCCGACGGCCGGGTGACGGCGTTCAACGGCCACGTCGATCTGGGCACCGGCATTCGCACCGCGCTGGCGCAGATCGTCGCCGATGAAATTTGCGTGCCGTTTGATCACGTCACGATGATCCTTGGCGATACGCAACGCACGCCGGATCAGGGGCCGACCATCGCCAGCGCCACCCTTCAGGTGACCTCAGTGCCGCTGCGGCAGGCGGCGGCGCAGGTGCGGCACCTGCTGACGGCGCTGGCGGCCAAAGCCTTCGAACTGCCGGCCGAACAGCTGACGGCGGCGGCGGGGCAGGTATTTGTGACCAGGAACCCAGGGCGATCGCTGAGCTATGCGCAGCTGGCGAGTGGACAAAATCTGCACGTGATGCTGGATAAAAACGTGCAGTTGAACAGCGAACGGCAGAACCACTATGTGGGCCGCGCCGTGCCCCGGGTCGATATTCCGGCCAAGGTCAGCGGTGGGCTGACCTACGTCCACGACCTGCGCTTGCCCGGCATGCTGCATGGCCGCGTGGTGCGCCCGCCATACGTAGGCGCCGACAGCAGCGCGCCGTTGGGCGGCGGCCTGCTGTCGGTGGATGAAAGCTCGATCGCGAACCTGCCGGGCATCGTGAAACTGGTGGTGATCAACGATTTCATCGGCATCGTGGCCGAGCGCGAGGAGCAGGCGATCGCCGCCATGCGCCAACTGAAAACCGAATGGAAACCCTGGGCCGGGTTGCCGGATCTGTCGCCGGAAGCGCTGCCCGCCGCGCTGGAGGCCAATCCGAAAACCGACCGCGTGCTGCGCGACGACGCGGGCACTGACGCCGCGCTGGCATTGCTGCATACCGCAGTGCAGGCCGACTATGTCTGGCCTTACCATCAGCACGCCTCGATCGGCCCTTCCTGCGCGGTGGCGGAAGTCAAAGACGGGCGGGCGCAGGTGTGGTCCGGCACGCAAAACCCGCACGATCTGCGCAAAGACATCGCCAGGCTGCTCGAGCTGCCGCCTGGGCAGGTGCACATCACCCGCATGGAGGCCTCCGGCTGCTATGGCCGCAACTGCGCCGACGACGTCTCGGCGGACGCGGCGCTGCTGGCGCGGGCCACCGGCCGGCCGGTGCGCGTGCAGCTGATGCGCGAACAGGAATCCGGTTGGGAGCCGAAGGGCACCGGCCAGCTGATTCGGGTGCGCGGTGGCCTCGACGCGCAAAACCGGGTGGCGGCCTACGAATTGAAAACCAGCTATCCCTCCAACAATGCCGTGACCTTGCCGCTGGTGTTGACCGGCAAAGTAGCCAACCGAGCCGACGTGCAGCAGATGGGCGATCGCACCGCCATTCCGCAATACGAGTATCCGCACATGCGGGTGATCTGCCAGGACGCCGCGCCGATCGTGCGGGCTTCGTGGATGCGCGGCGTTTCTGCGCTGCCCAACGTGTTCGCCCATGAGTCCTGGATCGACGAGCTGGCCTGGCGCGCCGGCGAGGATCCGATCGCGTTTCGTTTGCGCTATCTGAACGATCCGCGCGCGGTGGCCTTGATTGAAGCCCTGAAACGGCAGGCGAACTGGCAAGACGGCCCGGCGCACCGCTCGCGCGCCGCCGGCGCCGAAGTGGTGAGCGGCCGCGGCTTCGCCTATGCGCGCTATTTTCACAGCAAATTCCCCGGCTTCGGCGCCGCCTGGGCGGCCTGGGTGTGCGATCTCAGCGTCAACCGCCGCTCCGGGCAGATCACGCTCGATAAAATCTTCGTGGCGCATGACTGCGGCCGCATGATCAATCCGGCCGGGGTGCGCCATCAGGTGCACGGCAACGTCATCCAGTCCGCCAGCCGGGTGCTGAAAGAGTTTGTGACCTTCAACGAGACGGGGGTGACGTCATTAGACTGGGGCGGCTATCCGATCCTGCGCTTCGACGAACTGCCGCAGATCGATATCCAGCTGATCGATCGCTCGGAGGAAGCGCCGATGGGCGCCGGTGAATCCGCCTCGGTGCCGAGCGCGGCGGCGATCGGCAACGCGCTGTTTGACGCGCTCGGCGTGCGCCTGCGCGAGGTGCCGTTTACGCCGGCGCGGGTGTTTGCCGCGCTGCGCGCCCAGGCCGGCCATTAATCCCCGTCACGAACAAGGACAGCAAAGATGAGTAAGATGAAAAAGATCGCCGGGTGGGGCGGGGTTACGGTGCTCGCCGTGGTGGTGGCCGGCGTTGTCGCCAGCTGGCAACCGGAAATCGCGCCGCTCGCCGCCGACGCGACGCACAGTTTCAGCGAGGCGCAGATCGCGCGCGGCAAAACGCTGGCCGATCTTGGCGATTGCGCGGTGTGCCACACCCGTTCGGGCGGCGAGCGCAACGCCGGCGGGCTGGCGATGGCGATCCCCTTCGGCACCATTTACACCACCAACATCACGCCGGACGTGGAAACCGGCATCGGCAGCTGGAGCTACGCGGCGTTTGAACGCGCCATGCGCCACGGCGTCGATCGCCAGGGCCGCTACCTTTATCCGGCGTTTCCCTATACCGCCTTTACCCGCACGAGTGACGACGATCTGCAGGCGCTGTACGCCTACCTGATGTCGCAACCGCCGGTCAACTATCGGCCGCCGGCCACCGATCTGCACTTTCCGTTCAATATCCGCCAGGGCATCTTCGCCTGGAACCTGCTGTTCCTGACGCCGGGCGCGATGCAGGAAAACCCGGCCCAAAGCGCCGCCTGGAACCGCGGCGCTTATCTGGCCGAAGGGCTGGGGCACTGCAGCGCCTGCCACTCGCCGCGCAACGTGCTGTTCGGCGAGAAAACCGGTAGCGACCACCTGGCCGGCGGCGTGGCGGAAGGCTGGACGGCGCCGGCGTTGACCGGCCGCTCGCCCGCGCCGCTCGATTGGACGCAGCAGGATCTGGTCGATTTCATGCGTACCGGCTACTCGGCCAACCACGGCGTGGCCGCCGGCCCAATGGCGCCGGTGATCGAAGAAGGGTTGTCCCGCTTGCCGCAGGCCGATCTGCAGGCGATCGCCGTCTATCTGCGCAGCTATCATCCTGAAACGGCGGCGGGCGCGACGGCGGCCACGTTGAACGCTGAGGCGGAGCGGCAGGTGGAGCCCCTGAGCTCGCAAGGCGCGCGGCTGTTTTCCGGCGCCTGCATGGCTTGTCATGCGCAGGAAAAGGGCGCGCAGATGGCGGGGGTGTGGCCTTCTCTGGCGCTGAACACCAACCTGTTCGCCGAGGCGCCGGACAACGCCATTCGCGTGGTGCTGGATGGCATACAGCGGCCGGCGAACGCCGAACTGGGCTATATGCCGGGCTTCCGCCATAACCTGGATGACGCGCAGATCGCCATCCTGCTCAACTATCTGCGGCAGCACTACGCCGGTCAGGCACCGTGGCCCGATCTGACCGCGCAGGTCAGCCGTTTGCGCGCCGAAACCGCGCAGAAATAGCCGCCGGGGGCTGGACAGCCGCGTCGCGTTGGCGACAATAGGATCTTTCACATGGACAGGGGCAGTAAAATGAATACGTTAGACGCAATCCGCCAGCGCCGCGCCACCAAACAGTTTGATGCGCAGCACGTGATGACGCTCGAAGAGAAAAAAGCGTTGCTGACTATCGCGCTGCAGGGCGCACCCAGCGCTTTTAACCTGCAGCACTGGCGCCCGCTGCTGATCGAAGATCGCGCCCAGCGCGAGAAAATTCGCGAAGCGGCGTGGGGGCAGGCACAGGTCACCGATGCGTCGATGCTGGTCGTGCTGTGCGGCGATCTGTCGAGCTGGGAGTCACAGGTAAAAAACGTCTGGGCCGAGGCGGCGGAGCCGGTACAGCAGTTCATGATCCCGGCCGTCGATCAGTATTATCGCGGTAAGCCGCAGGTGCAGCGCGACGAAGTGATGCGCAGCAGCGGTATCTTCGCCCAGACGCTGATGCTGGCGGCCAAGGCGCAGGGCTACGACTCTTGCCCGATGGACGGGTTTGATTTCGACGCCGTGGGCGAGATCATCAACAAACCGGCGCACTATCAGATCGCGCTGATGGTCGCCATCGGCAAGGCGGCGGGGCAGCCTTATCCGCGCATCGGCAAACTGCCGTTCGACGAGGTGGTGAAAACCGATCGCTTCTGAGCTGGGCGGTGAATGACAAAAGGGAAGGCTTGCGCCTTCCCTTATTTTATTGCGACGCACAGTTCGTTCCAGTAGCTGAAACGGATGCGCCGTTGCAGGCGGTGATACCACATGGCCAACTCCTTCTACCCTACACGGTGTAAATAAATAACACCGCGCCGGGCGCAAGACGAATGCCTTATTGTGCATAGCTTGCCCGCCGGACGGGATTAACCGGTTTTATCAGCCCGCCGGGCGACCGGCGAGAGCCGCCAGCCGAAGTTCATGCCCGCTGCGGCGCCCAGGATCGCCAGCGTGCCCAGCAGCTGTAACAGACTGAGGCGGTGGCCGAACGCCGCCCAGTCCACCACGATCGCCACCGCCGGGTAGATGAACGACAGGGCGCCGACCAGAGAGGTGGGGATCTTCTGAATGGCGCCGTACAGCAGCGTGGACATCAAGCCGGTATGCACCAGGCCGAGGGTCGCCAGCAGCAGCCAGTCGATCGGGGCCGCAGGCGGCGTGGCCAGGCCGGCGAACGGCGCCATCACCAGCGCGCCGACGGTCAGCTGAATCAACACGATCAGCTGCGGCTGCAGCGCGGCCAGCTGTTTGACGATCGCCGCCGCAATGGCGTACATCAGGGCTGCGCCCAACGCCAGCGCCACGCCGAGCAGATAGTCATCGCCGCCGCCGTTTTGCCGGCCGGTGACGATCAACACCATTCCCGCGAACGCCAGCAGAAGCCAGCCCAGCCGATTAGCCGTCAGCTTTTCGCCGAACAGCAGCGCCCCCAGCGCCACCAACATGAACGGCTGAACGTGGTAGGTAACGGTGGCGACCGCGATCGAGGCATGCGCATAGGCGGCAAACAGCAGCGTCCAGTTGAGCACCAGGGCGATCCCCCCCAGAATGGCGAAGCTCAGCTGGCGCCGGTTGATCGCGCCTGATTTCAGCTGACCGAGTGCGGCGCAGGTCGCCAGCATGGCCAGCGCGCCGAACGCGCAGCGCCAAAACACCACCGTCGCGGGCGGCTGCCCTAAAACGAGCACCGGCCACCCCACGGTGCCGGAGATGGTCATGGCGAGGATCATTTGCACTGCGCCGCGCGTTTTCGTTTTCATGTGGTTTCCCTCGTTGCCTGCCCGCACTTGCGGCAAAGCGGTTCAATCATTAAAATGAACAATCGAACATTATGATGAACATGAATACGAGCGTTCGTCAAGTCGAACAAATGGATGGTATAGCGAACAATGAGCGATAGCCTAATGCAGAACATCACGCCGATCGGCCTCTTGTCGGCGGCGATCCGCCGCGAGCGGGAGCGAGTGAACCTGTCCGTCACCGAACTGGCGAAGCGCGCGGGCATCGCCAAGTCCACGCTGTCGCAGCTGGAAGCCGGCAGCGGCAATCCCAGCCTGGAAACGCTATGGGCGCTGGCGATGGCGCTGGATGTGCCGGTCAGCCGGCTGATTTCACAGCCGAGCAGGCAGGTGCAGGTGATCCGCGCCCATGAGGGTACGCCGGCGCTGTCGGAGCAGGGCAACTACGCCGCCACGCTGCTGGCCACCTGCCCGCCGGGGGCGCAGCGCGACATTTACCGGCTGCGGGTGCAGCCCGGAGAAGCCAAGCTTTCCCGGCCGCATCCTCCCGGCACCGTCGAGCATGTGATTATCAGCAGCGGGCGCGCGCGCCTGGGGCCGGCAGACCAGCCGCAGGAGCTGAGCGCCGGCGATTACATCAGCTATTCCGCCGATCGCGAGCACGTTTTCGAAGCGCTGGAGCCGGAGACCACCGCCGTGATGCTGATCGAACAGGGCTAACCTGGGCGTTGACGGTTCGTTTATTGAAAATGATTCTCAATTATATTAGTGTGCCCGCCTGTTTTGACGCCGGGACGGGCGCGTAGCCCGGCGTCGCCGTTTATTGCCCTTCAAGGACCGAAGATGAAAATCGCTATTCCTTCCCTGCTGTTATTCGCCGGTTTGACGGCGACGCACCCGGCCACCGTGTTGGCCGTCGCACCGCCCGCCGCGGCGGATCAGGGCCAGAACGACACGGCCAACAACGATTTCAGCTTCGTGCGCTATCGCGCGGATTACCGCGTCAACGCCAACGCCACCAACGTGAAGACGGAAAGCTACGAAGTGCTGCTGAAGACCAAGGCGGCGGTCGAGAAATTCAGCCAGATCCGCCTGAGCTACAGTGAAAAAATGGAAACGCTGGAGGTGGTCGCCGCTTATACGCTGACCGCCGACGGCCAGCGCCACGACGTGGCGCCCGATCGCATCTATACCCAGGAGAGTTACTCCAGCGCCACGGCGCCGCTGTATGCCGACCGTAAAGTGCGCGTCATCGTGTTCTCCAACCTGGCGCCGGGATCGCGCGTGGTGTATGAGCTGCGCCGCACGCAAAACACGCCGTATTTCCCCGACTATTTCGGCCTGTGGGAGACGTTCAGCGTTTTCGATCAGTTCGACGATGCCGAAGTGACTCTGCAGGCGCCGGCCAAGCTGCCGATGCATATTTTCACGCGCGGCGTGGCGGGCGGAGACCAGCCGCAGATCCGTGACGGGCAGGCGCACTGGCGCTGGCATTATTCACGCAGCGCGCCGATGAAATCGCAAAACTGGGCGGCGGACAGCTGGACCTTCAGCCCGACCATCATGGCCAGCACCTACCGCGAGTGGCCGCAGTTGGCCAAGGCCTACCAGCTGAAGGCCGGCGCGGCGGCGCAGGTGACGCCGGGCATCCAGGCGTTGGCGGACAACATCACCGCCGGCATCAGCGATCGGCGCGAGCAGGCGGAGGCCCTCTATCGCTGGGTGGCGCAAAACATTCGTTACGTGGCGGTGTATCTGGGCAACGGCGGGCTGGAGCCGAATTCGGCGCAGAGCATTCTCGACAACCACTACGGCGACTGCAAGGATCACGTGGTGATCCTGGAGGCGCTGCTCGCCGCCAAAGGCATTGCAAGCTCGCCGGTGCTGATCGGCATGGACGAAGGCCCGATACTGCCTAAAGTGCCGCTGCTCAGCCGCTTTAATCACGCCATCACCTACGTGCCGGAATTCAAACTGTACCTGGATTCCACCAATCCGTGGGCGCGCTTCGGGCAACTGCCGGAAGGCGATCTGGGGGCGCCGGTGCTGCTGACGCGCGACGCCAAACTGGCGCGTACGCCGGGCAGCGACGAGCAGCCGGTCAAGAGCGCGCTGAGCGTCGATTTCGTGTTCGACAAAGCGGGCAATCTGCACGGGCAAACCGAGCGTCGGCTGAGCGAAGTGGAAGAGATTGATCTGCGGGGCTACTTCTCGCAGATCAACCGGCAGAACCGGGCGCAGGCCGAAGCGTCTATCATGTCCGCCTCCGGCATCGACGGCAGCGGCGAGGTGGCGATGAACAGCGATCCGCTGGATCTCAAAAAACAGTTCGGTTACCGCTTCCGCTTCAAGGCGGACGACTACGTCGATTTCGGCGTGGTGGGCGGCATGACGCTGCCGAATCCGCCCGGCGGCAAATCGTTCCGCACGCTGTACACCACCACGGCGGCGCCGGGCAACGAAACGCCGTTCTACTGCAGCGCGCAGCGCTACGACGAAACCTACCGTCTGCAGCTGCCGGCCAACGTGCCGATCATCGCCATTCCGCAAGACAGGCAGTTCCGCAATGCGGCGGGCGACTATCGCGTGGCGTGGCGGCGCGACGGGCAGCAGGTGATCGTCAATCATCAGCTGCAGGTGAACGCCATTCGCGGCAAGGAGGCGCTGTGCCAGGCGCAGGATTACCCGGCGTTCCGCGAGCTGTTCCAGCAGGTGCGGCGCGGTTTCCGCGGCCAGGTGGTGTACGGCGAATTGGCCACCGGCAAGTAAGCCGATGCCCCGTCGCGCTAAGCGGCGGGGCGCACGCCTCAGTTGAACTCGCCCGCGACCTCGGACCACAGGCTGACGCGGCAGCCGCGTGCGGCGAAATAGTCCATTTCGCGCTTGATGCCGCCGCTCTCTTGCCAACCCGGCAAATCGAGCACGATCAACTCATCCATCGCCGCCATGAACAGGGCGTCGATCGGCGCCCACAGCCTGCCGATGGCGGTTTTGTCGAGCTCTTGCAAACACAGGTTGATCGGATGCGACATGCTGACCTGGCTAAAAACGGCGCTGCCGGCGCGCACGATAGCGGCGGCGACCTCGTTGCACGCTATAAAGCGTTGCTGCACGACGTTGGCGTCGGCGTGGCTGTAGGGGCAGGCCAAAAATATCTTTCTCATTACCGTTTTCTCTCTCAATAACTAGAACGTGGGGGGAAAAAAAGGGCGCAGCTTTCCCGTGAGGCGGCGCCCCGTTTATTTTTTATGGTGCAGGGATAAATTCAGCGAGCGGCGGCGGCGATGGCCGTCGCTTGCCTTTGCGTCTGTTCTTTTTCCAGCAATTCGGCTTCCGGCACCGAGATCTTGATGGCGATCAGCACGGCAATCATGCCGCCGAGGAATTTACCCATCATGATCGGCAGCACCAGCGAAGGTTGGAAGTTGGCGGTAAACGCCAGGTGATCGCCCAACGTGGCCTGCGCACAGATGCCGAAGGCGACGCACAGCACCTTATCGCGCGCCCGCATGCCTTTGAACAGGTGATAAACCGCGATGATATTGGCCAACACCATAATAAAGCCCAGCGCGCCGGTATCTGATAAGCCGAGTTTTTTGCCGATGAAATGCATCGGCTTGCGGCAATAGCGCTGGAACAAATAACAAATGGGGAATGTGCCCGCCAACATAATGCCGATGTAACCGGCAATCTCGATGGCGCGGAATAATTCGTCTTTGTCGGCGAATAACGGATCGAATACCCAGCCGCCGAAGACCTTTTTAAACACGCCGGTGAAATGCTCGATAATGCACAGCGCCAGCACCAGTTTGATAAAGGCGTCCGCCGCCTTGCCGAAGATCAGGAACCCCTTCACCATGGCCGCCGGCCGCAGCTTCAGGCCCAGCGCCAGCAGGAAACACAGGACGAACAGCGGCGACAGCAGCCGCAGCGCCTGCAGGAAGTCCAGCTGCAGGTAGTGCGCGGCGGGCGAGGTGGTGGAAATGATCTCCCTGACCGGCAGGTTATTGAAGGTGATGGTCACCAGGGCGATCAGCACGGCGAACGGAATGCTGATCAGGCCCGCCATCGCGCCCAGCGCCAGATATTTATGGTCGTCGCGGTTCAGCATGATAAGCCCGACCGGGATCAGGTACACGATGCTGGCGCCGGAGGTGTACCCCACCAGCATGGCGACGATCCACATGTCGCGGTTGGCGGCGATGGCGTCGGCCAACTGATAGCCGCCCATGTCCACGGCGATCACCGCCAACGCCGCGATTGAGGCGTCGGAGCCCAGCGCCGAGAAGAAGGGGCCGATGCTGTGCATGATCAGGTAAGAGATGATCGGGATCGCCGCCATGATACCTGCCTGGGCGAGAAACACCGGGCCGATGGCGTGAATGCCGTTGACGAACTCGCGCCCCAGTTCACCTTCCGGTTTGACGATCGACGCCAGCGCGCCGATCAGGGTGCCGGCCATGATGATATAGATGATGAAATTACCGAACTCAGCCATGGTGCTCCTCCTGCGATGAACGTAAGCCGCGCGAGCGCGCGATGATTTCCTGATAGCGGGCGAACCAGACCGCCATATCGACCTCGGCGGGCTCCGTCACTTCATAGCGGTTGAGCACCTTGAGCGGCTGTTCCATACCCAGCCCTTTACGCGCCAACTGCGCCACGCCCTGAGCGGTGATCTCTTTGTTGGCGGACGTGACGATGCGCTTTTGGATCAGGTTGGCGAGGAACTGCGTGAAATAGCGGTTGGCGGACAGACCGCCGTCCACCGAAATGCTGTCGCCGATCGGTTTCAACTTATCCATGGCGTTGATCACCTCGGCGGAACGCATGGCGATGCCTTCGAGGATCGACTGCAGCAGATCCTTGCGTTCGGTTTCCAGCGACAGGCCGGCCCACACCCCGGCGGCGGAGCGATCCCAATACGGGCAGGCCAGCCCGGAAAGCGCGGGCACAAAGGCCAGGCCGCGCGCGATGGCCGGCTGGGCCGGAAAATCGCCGAATTCATCGAAGTCGTTGAACAGGCCGATCTTTCTCGCCCAGTTAATGGCGGAGGCTGCGTTATAAACGCCGCCGTCCAAGCCATACACCGGCTCGCTGCCGGGCAGCTTCCAGCACAGTGTGGGCAACAGGCCGGACTCGCCGGCGTCGATCGGGCGCGGCCCGGTGATCGCCTGTAAAAAGGCGCCGGTACCGAAGGTGATCTTCATCTGCCCCGGTTGATGGCAGCCGTGGCCGTATGTGCCGGCAAACTGGTCGACGATGCAGGCCGACAGCGGCACCGGCTTGCCGTTGAGCGCCACGTCGCCGAAGTGGCCGATGTTGTCTCTGACCTCGGGCAGGCTGTCGATCGGCACGCCGAACAAACGGCACAGCTCCTCGTCCCACTGCAGGGTATGGATGTTGAACAACGAGGTGCGCGAGGCCGAGTTATAGTCGGTGAGATGCCGGCCGCACAGGTGGAACAGGAAGAAGGCGTCCATGGTGCCGAGCCGCAGGCGGCCGCGTTGCGCCAGCTGCCTGGCCCCCGGGGCGTTGTTCATCAGCCAGCCCATCTTGCTGGCGGAGAAGTAGGTATCGAGCGGCAGGCCGGTTTTCGCCATCACCAGCGGTTCGACGCCTTCGCGTTTCAGGCGCTGGATCTCCGGCTCGGTGCGCTGATCTTGCCAAACGATGGCGTTGTACAGCGGCAGGCCGCTGTCGGCGTCCCAGGCCAGCAGGCTTTCGCCCTGATGCCCCAAACCGATGGCGTCCACCATGTCGCACTGGCTGAGACAGCGGCGGATATTCGCCAAAATCTCCAGGGCGTCGTGTTCCACCCAGCCCGGATTGGGGGTGATCTGCTTGTGCGGCATGCTGGCCGGCGAATGGTGCCTGCCGTCTTCGCCGAACACCACGACCCGGGTGCCGGTGGTTCCCTGATCAATCGCGGCATAACGTTGATTCATCATTGCTTCGCTCTCTTATAGGTTTTGTTTTTTATTGTGCCTGGTGTTGGTTGTGTGACTGTTTTAATAATCTATCTTCAATTTCACACATTAAAGCAACATAAATCACAAGATAAAATAACCCCGCGTGATCGACCTCATACTTTTTGCTTATCACCCCATTCTGCCGCTTTTTTTTGGGAGTTATGTTGTTTTTGTCATTTCAAATGCGGTTATTGTGTGGTTTTATTGTGGTTATCACATCAAAACGGGACATCAGCATGATGGAAGAACAAACGGGTTGGGACATTGTCGTGATTGGCGGCGGTGTGGTCGGGTGTGCGGTATTCCGCAAATTCTGCCTGATGGGCGCCCGTACGCTGCTGTTGGAAAAGGGGGGCGATATCCTGTCCGGCGCCAGCAAAGCCAACAGCGCGCTGCTGCATACCGGCTTCGATGCGCCCAGCGGCAGCCTGGAGCTGCGCTGCATGCAGGCCGGCTACCGGGAATTTATCGCCATCCGCGAGCGCATGAATCTGCCGCTGCTGCCCACCGGCGCGCTGGTCGTGGCCTGGGACGAGCAGCAGTTGGCGGCGCTGCCCGCGATCGTGCAGCAGGCGCATGACAACGGCGTGCCGGACGTGGCGCAGATCGACGCCGCCGAGCTGTATCGCCGTGAGCCGCAGCTGGCGCCCGGCGCATTGGCGGCGGTAGAGGTGCCGGGCGAGAGCGTGATCGATCCCTGGAGCACGCCGCTGGCTTACCTGACGCAGGGCGTCAAACACGGCGGCGACTATCGCTTCAATACCGAGGTGACCGGCGCCGAACGCTTGCCGACCGGCTGGCGGCTAACCAGCAACCGGGGCGAGTTTCACGGCAAAATCGTCATCAACTGCGCCGGCAATCAGGGCGACCGGGTAGAAAGTTTCTGCCATCAGCCCGAGTTTGAAATCCGCCCGCGCAAAGGGCAGTTCCTGGTGTTCGACAAGGCCGCCGCCGGGCAGGTCAACGCCATCATCTTGCCGGTACCGACGGCGATCACCAAAGGGGTGCTGCTGTCGAAAACCATCTTTGGCAATCTGTTGCTGGGGCCGACCGCCGAAGAACAGCAGGATCGCGAGACGGCGACGGTGGACGAAACCAAAATGCGCGAGCTGATCGAACAGGGGACGCGGCTGCTGCCCACGCTGGCAAATTACAGCGTGACCGCCAGCTATGCCGGATTGCGCCCGGCGACAGAGCAGAAACACTATCGCATTCAGCACTATCCCGAGCGGCAGTGGATCTGCGTGGCGGGCATTCGTTCCACCGGCCTGACGGCGGCGCTCGGCATCGCGCAATATGTGGAGCAGCTTTACCGCGACCATTTTACGCCGTGCTTCACGCCGACGGCGCCGCAGACCGTGCATTGGCCGCAGATGCCGATGCTTGCCGACTACGCGCTGCGCGATTACGCGCGCCCGGACAACGGCGGCATCGTTTGCCATTGCGAGCTGGTGACCCAGCGGGAAATCGAGGCGGCGTTCGATTCCGCCGTGCCGCCGGAGTGCATCGGCGGGCTGCGGCGGCGCACGCGCGTGATGATGGGGCGCTGCAACGGTTTTTATTGCAGCAGCCGGGTGGCGGAAATGGTAGGCGATCGTTTTGGCCAGACGCTGGCCGTAGGGAGCATTGATGAAAACTGAGTATCAGGTGGCGATTGTCGGCGCCGGGCCGGCCGGGATCGCCGCGGCGACCGCGCTGCTGCAGGCGGGGATCGAGGATGTGGTGCTCCTGGAACGGGAGCAGCAAGCGGGCGGCGTGCCGAGACACTGCCGGCACCCCACCTTCGGGCTGCAAACGTTTTACCGGCCGATGCTCGGCTCCACCTATGTCGATAAGATACTGGCGCGCGCCGGGCAGGTGGAGATCCGCACCGGCGTGACGGTGCTCGCCATCAAGCCGGACGGCGAGCTGACCATCACGGATCGCCACGGCGTCAGCACCTTGAAAGCGCAGCGGGTGATCCTGGCGACCGGCGTGCGCGAGACGCCGCGCCATCCGCGCCTGGTGAGCGGCCTGCGGCCGCAGGGCGTGCTGACCGCCGGCGCGCTGCAGCAGTTCGTCTATCTGCGCGGGCTGCAGCCGGGCAAGGCGCCGGTGGTGGTCGGCACCGAGCTGGTCAGTTTCTCCGCGCTGTGGACGCTGCGCAACGCCGGCGTGCGCGCCGTCGCCATGATTGAAAGCGGCGGCAGACCCGTCGCCTGGCGGCTGAGCGCGCTCTATGCGCGCCTGATGGGGGTGCCGATTCATTATTATTCGCGGGTGACCGATATTGCCGGCCGCGATCGGGTCGAATCCATCGAGGTGGAGAACCGCCGCGGGGAGAAACGGCGCATCGCCTGCGACAGCCTGATCTTCACCGGCCGCTTCACCGGGGAGTATACGCTGATCCGCCAGAGCCACCTGGCGCAGCGGCCGGACAGCGGCTGCCCGCTGACCGATCAGTTCGGCCGCTGTTCCGACGCCGCCTATTTCGCCGTCGGCAACATGCTGCATCCGGCGGACATGGGCGACCAGTGTTATCAGGAAGGGTTGCGCGTTGGCGAAGCCGTTGCCCGTTCGCTGCGGCGCACGCTGCCGCCGGCGCGGCAAATGCTTCCGGTGCGGCACGACGAGCGGATCCGCCTGATCGCGCCTGCCAACGTGGCGCTGATCGGCAAACCCAGCACGGTCACGATCAATATGCGGGTAGAGCGGGCGGTGTCCGGTTCGGTGGTGGTGCGGCTGGGCGAGGAAGTGCTGTATCGCAAAACGCATCGCTGCCTGCCGGAACGGCGGATCCTGCTGCGCAATATCGCTTTGCCGGCCGACGGCGAGCGTGACGCGCTGCACATCAGCATCGAATCCGCCGGGTGAACGACGGCAACGGCTTGCGTCTAACGCCATGAAACCCGTAGTATTCGGTCAGTTGACGCCGCGAGTCCGGCGGAGGCAGTCACTCTTACTTAAGGCAGCGAGTGTAATGTGAATGGATATCTCTAATTCCGTGGATAGGCGCAATGAAATACTGGCGCTGATCCAGGCCAACGGCCGGGTTTACGTGAATGAGCTGGCGGATAAATTCCAGGTTTCGCAGGAAACCATTCGGCGCGATCTGAACAAGCTGGAAGATTATCGCCTGATCAAGAAGATCCACGGCGGCGCGGTCAGCAGCCAGTTCAAATTCGAGCATGAATTCAACGAACGGGCCAAAATCGCCGAGGCCGAGAAGCGCGCCATCGCGGAGAAAGCGGTGACGCTGATCCAGCCGGGCGATACGGTGTTCGTGGATTTCGGCTCCACCACGCTGGAGTTCGCCCGGCAGCTGGCGACCGTCGATCAGCTGACGGTCATCACCAATTCGCCGCTGATCGCCAACGTCTGTCTGGAAAATGACTCCATCGACGTGGTGCTGATCGGCGGGCAGTTCATCGGCTCCAAAATGGAGTGCCTGGGGGCGATCGCGTTGAATAACATTGAGGCGTTTTTCGCCGATTACGCCATCATCGGCGCCGGCGCGGTCAATGTGCAGACCGGGGTGATGGATCAAAACGTCAATGAGGCGGCCATCGCGCGCAAAATGATTGCGCAGAGCCGCAAATGCATCGTGCTGGCGGATGAAAACAAGCTGCGCGGGCATGCGATGACCCTGGTGGCCAAATGGCCCGAGATCGATTATCTGGTGACCTCCGACAGCGGCAACGCGCTGGAGGGGCTGGTTTTCCCGGCCAACGTCAATGTGTTGGTCGCACAGGTATAACAGGTATAAAGGGTTATGAGCAGCCTTTCTCCGGGCCGAGCAACCCGGAGAAGGCCTTCAAACCGTTTTCCGCTAGGCGATCTTGACCTCACGCACCTCTTTGGATCTCAGCGTCACGCGAACTGGCACCGATTTGTACGAAGGCGTGCCGCTCTCCTCATCGATGTAATGCAATGGCACCAGCACGTTGGCCTCCGGATAGTAGGCGCCGACCGAACCGGCCGAGATGTTGTAGGCGATCACCGTGATGCCCTCCAGGCGCTGAGTACAGCCGGGCAGCGCCGTTTCCAGGTCGACCACGTCGCCATGCTCCAGCCCCAAACGTTGCAGATCGCTGTCATTCATGAACAAAACGTCGCGCCGGCCGAAAACCCCGCGGTAGCGATCATCCAGGGCATAGATGGTGGTGTTGTACTGATCGTGGCTGCGCAGCGTAATCAGCCGCAGCGTGTCTTTCTCTGCGATGGCCGCGTCTTCATGCAGCCCGCTGAACACGGAAAACATCGCTTTGCCCGTCGCCGTCGGCCACTGGCGTTCGGTCGGCGGCAACGGCATGCGGAAACCGCCGGGTTGACGAATGCGCGCGTTGTAATCGTCGAAGCCCGGAATGGTTTTTTCGATCAGATCGCGGATCACATCGTAATCTTCGATCAGCTCATCCCAGGGCACCTTGCTGGCGGGCATCACCGCTTTGGCCATGCCGGCGACGATGGCGGGTTCCGAACGCAGCAGTTCCGACGCCGGTTTGAGTTTGCCGGACGAGGCATGCACCATCGACATCGAATCCTCCACCGTCACCGATTGCCGCCCGCCGGCCTGCATGTCCAGCTCAGTGCGCCCCAGGCAGGGCAGAATGAGGGTTTGTTTCGCCACCAACAGATGGCTGCGGTTGAGTTTGGTGCCGATATGCACGCTTAATTCCAGCGCTTTCATCGCCGGGAAGCTCTGCTCGGGGTCCGGCAGCGCCACGGCGAAGTTGCCGCCCAGGCAGATCAACGCTTTCGAGGCGCCGTCGATCATCGCCTGCATGCACTTCACGGCATCATGCCCGTGGGCTTTGGGCGGCGTGAAGCCAAACACCGCTTCCAGCTTCGCCAAAAAATCGGCCGAGGGCTTTTCGGTGATGCCGACGGTGCGGTTGCCCTGCACGTTGGAGTGGCCGCGCAGCGGGCAGATGCCGGCGCCCGGTTTGCCGATATTGCCGCGCAGCAGCAGCAGATCGGCGATCAGGCGCACGTTGGCGGTGCCTTTATTGTGCTGCGTAATGCCCATGCCGTAGGTCACGATGGTGGCGTTGGATTTTGCGTAGGCGGCGGCGACCTGTTCCAGATCCTGACGCGTCAGGCCGCTCTCCGCCTCGATGCCCTCCCAACGGGTGGCCGTCAGATCGGCGGCGAAAGCTGCAAACCCTTCCGTGTGCTCGGCAATGAAGGCGTGATCCACGGCATTGCCTTGTGTTTCATCCAGCTGCAGCAGCGCTTTGGCAATGCCTTTCAGCGCCGCGGCGTCGCCGCCGGCTTTGACCTGATAGTAGGTTGAAGCGATAGGGGTCGAACTGTAGGTCGCCATTTCAATGACGTTTTGCGGATCGGTGAAACGCTCGAGCGCCCGTTCGCGCAGCGGGTTGAACACGATGATCGGCACCTTTTTGCGCGCCAGCTCATGCAGCGTGCCCATCATGCGCGGGTGATTGGTGCCCGGATTGTGCCCGATGGAGATAATCAGCTCCGCGCTGTCAAAGTCGTCCAGCGAGACGGTGCCTTTGCCGATGCCAATGGACTGCGGCAGGCCAACGCTGGTCGGCTCATGACACATATTGGAACAATCGGGGAAGTTATTGCTGCCGAATTCCCGCGCAAACAGCTGGAACAGGTAGGCCGCCTCATTGGACGCCCGGCCGGAGGTATAAAACTCCACCTGCTCCGGCGGCAGCGTCTGCAACACGGCGGCGATGCGTTGAAACGCCTCGTCCCAGGCCAGCGGGCGCAGGGTGTCCGTTCCGGCGTCATAGATCAGGGGCGTGGTCAGGCGGCCATAATCCTCCAGCTCATAATCGGTTTTCTGCAACAGCGACGTCACGGTGTTTTGCGCCAGGAATTCGGGCGTCACGCGTTTGCTGGTTGCTTCCCAGGTCACGGCTTTGGCGCCGTTTTCGCAAAACTGGAAGGTGGAGCGATGTTCTTTATCCGGCCATGCGCATCCCGGGCAATCAAACCCGTCGGGTTGATTGGTGCGCATCAGCGTCACCGGCGCTTCCAAGGTATCCATCTGCGTGCGCACGGCGATGGCCGTCGCTTTCAGCGCGCCCCAACCGCCGGCGGGCCCATCGTAAGGATGAATTCCAGGTACTGCTCGTCTTTTCGCCATGGTTGCTTGCCTCCGACATCGCTTACGATAATTGCAGGTGATTGATTTATCATGAATATTATCTTTATCGTCCAAAACGGAACCCAGGCGCCGTCGCCGTTAAACGCGGGCCTGTCGATTCAGTATAGATGAGTGAAAAAGGAGGCAGCGGCAGTCTGTTCGGGGAGAGCGGCGGCCCGTCTAACCGGAGGCGGGCCGCCGGGGCGTTACTTGTTCACCACCAGGCCGACGCCGCGGCCACGCGGATCGGACGCGGTTTCCGGCGTGCGGCCATCGATGCGGATGGCCTGAATATCCCCCATGTTCCAGCCTTGGTCTTCGAGGGTGTAGCCCATGGCTTTCAGCTCGTCCGCCGGTTTGCCGGTCAGCGGCGCAAAGCTGTCATAGTAGAGGGTGTCCTTCGGCAACAGCTGATGGTGCACGCGCTGGGCGGCCACCGCCTGCGCCAGCGGCAGGTGATAATCGTAGAGGTTGTTGATCACCTGGAAGATCGAGGTGAAGATGCGCGATCCGCCCGGCGTGCCGATCACCAGGCTGACCTCGCCGTCGCGGGTGATGATGGTCGGGCTCATCGAGGAGAGCATGCGTTTGCCCGGCTCGATGGCGTTGGCGTCGCTGCCCACCACGCCGAAGGCATTGGCGACGCCGGGTTTGGCGCTGAAGTCGTCCATCTCGTCGTTGAGCAGGAAGCCGGCGCCTTTGACCACCACGCCGCTGCCGAAGTCCCAGTTGAGCGTATAGGTGTTGCTGACCGCGTTGCCGGCGGCATCGACGATCGAGAAGTGGGTGGTTTGGTGGGTTTCCAGCCCCGGCCGCACCTGTTCGGTCGGCGAGATCGCCGTCGGGTTGATCTCGGCGGCGCGTTTCTTCAGGTAGTCGGGGGCGATCAGCTGCGCTTCCGGCACGTGAGTGAAATCCGGGTCGCCGAGGTAGTCGGCGCGATCGGCGAACACGCGTTTTTCGATTTCCGCCAGCAGGTGGATATAGCGCGCCGAGTTCAGCGGCACCCCCTTGAAATCGGCGGCGCGATCCTCTTTTATCCCCAGCAGCTGCGCCAGCGCAATGCCGCCGGAGCTGGGCAGCGGGGCGGTATATACGGTGTTGCCGCGCCAGCTGATGCGCATCGGTTCACGCCATTTCACCCGATAGTCGGCCAAATCCGCCGCGCCGATCAGCCCATTGTCGCGCTGCATTTGCGCCACCAGCAGGCGCGCGGTTTCGCCGTGATAAAAATCGTCGGCGCCCGACTTGGCGATGCGCTCGAGCGTGGCCGCCAGCTCCGGCTGTTTGAACACCGCGCCGGGCTTCATGGCGCCGAAATAGTCGCCGAAGTTGGTTTTCCCGGCGAACAGCTTGTTGGCGTCTTCACGGTACTGATACTGCTGATCCGCCACGGTGAAACCTTGCCGGGCGTAGCCGATCGCCGGCGTCAGCAGTTCGGCCCACGGCAGCTTGCCGAAGCGTTTATGCGCTTCCCACAACCCCAGCACGGTGCCCGGCACGCCGGCGGCGCGGCTGCCCACCAGGCTAAGATTTTCGATCACTTCGCCTTTCTCGTTCAGATACATAGTCTTGCCGGCGGCCTTGGGCGCCACTTCGCGGTAGTCGAGGAAATAGGGTTTGCCGTCGACGTACAGCGTCATAAAGCCGCCGCCGCCGATATTGCCGGCTTCAGGGTAGGTGACCGCCAGGGTAAAGGCGGTGGCGACCGCTGCGTCGACCGCGTTGCCGCCGGCCTGCAGAATGTGCGCGGCGACGTTAGCGCCATACCGATCCGGGGCGGCGACCGCACCGGCGGTGAGATCGGCGGCAAAGGCGGCGGGAAGGGGGCAGGCCAGGGCCACGCTCAGAGCTATCGTTTTCAATAAACCGGCAGACATAGACGATCCTTTTAGCGATGTTCAGTTATCAGGTGAATTCAACTAATTATTTTGAAACAGCAGGTTAGCGCGTTTTCTTCGGGCTGTTGCGGCGCTTTATTGAAGGTAGCAGCGGTCAGGCGGGGCCGCCTGACCAGAGTAGCGAATCGTGACGTGGCGCGTTATGCGCCGGCGGGCAGCGCCGACTGCAGCCATTGGCAGAAGTGGCGGGCGAGCGGGTTGTGTTCGCTGTCGCGGTGCAGCAGCCACGCCCAGTTGGCGCCGCGCACGCGTTGCTCGGTTAACGGTTGCAGCAGCCCGGCGTCGTGCGCGTGCTGCGCCAGCAGTTGGCTGACCAACGCGATGCCGAGGCCATTGCAGGCGGCGTCCAGCAGCAGACCGGGATCGGAGAAGTTCAGCCCGCTGTCGCGCTGGCCGACGTGCGCGCCGCCCGCCACCGTCCAGTGGCTCCAGTCCATCTCCCGTTCGCCGTGCAGGGTCACGCGCTGCTCCGCCGCCAACGCCAGCAGGCTGGGGTGGCAGGCGGGATAAAGCCGGTCGCTGCAGAGCAGGTTAAAGGTGCAGTCCGCCTGCGCGCTGAGATCGTCACGGATCGCCAGATCGATACTGTCCGTCGCCATATTCGGCGGTTCAAAGCTGGTGAACAGCCACAGGTCGACCTGCGGATGCTGCCGATTGAAGTCGCCCAGCCGCGGCGTCAGCCAGTGGCGGGCGAAAGCCGGGGTGGTGTTGACGATCAGCTGGTTGGGTTTGCGGTACTGATCCAAACGGCGAATGCCGACCGCCAGCTGTTGCAGCATCACCTGCGCGGTGCTGAACAGATCGTGGCCGGCGTCGGTCAGCGCCACGCTGCGGCCGGTGCGGAAGAACAGCGGCTGCTCCAGAAACGCTTCGAGGCTGCGGATCTGCTGGCTGATGGCCGACTGGGTAAGGTGCAGCTCTTCGGCAGCCTGATGAAAACTGCCCAGGCGCGCCGCCGCTTCGAAACCGCGCAGCGCGCTCAAAGGGGGCCAGTGTTTTAACATTATCGATAAGCCTGTCTAATCAGATATCCGCTAAATATATCGTTTGTCGCGGTGCCAGGGGAAGACTAGCATAAGATTCAACCGCATAAACGTGAATTATTCGTTTAACTTTTTGAATTATAAATGATTAAAAGAGGTCTTCAATGTCAACTCGTCGCGTGTTTATTAAACAGCTTTCCGCCGTTGCCGGGGTCGGTTTGACGGCCTCGTTAGGCATTCCGTTACGCAGTCACGCAGAAGCTGCGCTTAATCCGGCCTGGCGGATGCCCGACGAAGGGGAACCGCAGCAGCGGGCGTTTCTCGCCTTCGGCGCGCAGCGGGCCATCTGGGGCGAATTCACGGCGGATGTGCAGGCGGCGCAGGGGCGTATCGCCCGCGCCATCGCCGAGTTTCAGCCGGTGACGGTATTTTGCCGCGGCAATGAACGGCAATTGGCCGAGGCCACCTGCGGCAGTCACAACGTCAGCTATGTCGTCACCGAGCTGGATGACATCTGGGTGCGCGACTTCGGCGCCAATTTCGTCGTCAACGGCGCCGGCGAACTCGGGGCGGTGGATTTCAACTTCAACGGCTGGGGCAATAAGCAGCGGCATGCCAGGGATGCGCGCCTGGCGGCGTTTGCCGCCAACCGCTACGGTGCCGCTCAACTGCGCCGCAGCGCACTGACAGGCGAAGGCGGCGGTATCGAAGTGGACGGGCACGGCACCGGCATCATGACCGAAAGCAGCTGGGTGAATGCGAACCGTAATCCGGGCTGGAGCCGGGACCGGGTGGAGCAGGAGCTGAAAGCGATGCTCGGCCTGCGCAAAATTATCTGGCTGCCGGGCATTAAAGGCCGGGACATCACCGACGCCCACGTCGATTTTTACGCCCGCTTCGTGCGGCCGGGCGTGGTGGTGGCCAACCTGGACACCGATCCGGCCTCTTATGACCATGCGGTTACCCAGCAACATCTGGCGATCCTCAAGGCGGCGACCGACGCCGACGGCCGCCGGCTGCAGGTGCATACGCTTTCGCCGCCGCTGGCGCCGCGCGACAGCCGATTCAGCCGCAACAACCCGGATTTTGCGGCGGGCTACATCAACTATTTCGTCATCAACGGCGCGGTGATCGCCCCGGAGTTTGGCGATCCGCAGGCGGATCGGGCGGCGCTTGCGCTGCTGACGGCGCTCTATCCGCAGCGCAAGGTGGTGCAGTTGGAGATCGACGCCATCGCGGCCGGCGGCGGCGGCATTCACTGCGTGACCAGCCAACTGCCAAGGCACGGTCGGTAATACCGCGCAATGTTCAAAAAATGCGCACCGGGTTGTTTGTCACGATCGGCTGTGGTTGGCTTAGCGCTGACACAAGGAGAAAATCATGACCGATTCACCCTCGACCATTCCCACCTGGTATCGGGATCCGCGCGCGGAAGAGGCCATGGCCGATGGCCATGCGCCCATCTGGCGCCATCTTATCGGCCTGGTACCGGAAAACGAACTGTCCGGCGTGAAGGTGCTGGATTTCGGCTGCAATCAGGGCGGTTTTCTGCGCCTGCTGTACCAGCTCCGCCCATTTCAGCAGGGGCTTGGCGTTGATATCGCTCGCCGGTCCGTCGATGAAGCCAACCGGCTGAAAGGGCATCTGCCGGTGGTTTATCAAACCGATACGCGGCTGAACGGCTGGGACGACCATTTCGATATCGCCTTCAGTCATGAGGTCATCTATCTGATCGACGATATTGCCCAGCATGCTGCCGATATACTGCGGGTGCTGAAGCCGGGCGGCGTTTACTATGCGGTGACCGGTTGCCACACCGGCAACCCGCTGTGGCCGCAGTGGCGTGAACGGGTTGCTGCAGATACCCATACCGTGGTGCAGGATCGGTCGCTGGCCGACTATGCGCGCATTTTCTCCGCCGCGGGGTTCCAGGTCTCTGCCCGCAGGCTGGGCTTTTCCGGCTTCGTGCCCTATGAGTCGGACGGGTGGATGCCGGATATCGCGGCGGCAATCGACTACTATTGGCACACCAAAACGGTGTTCAGGCTGCTTAAACCCTAAAAATCCTACGTGGCGCAGCCCTCGGCTGAAGTGGAACGCTTTATTGCATTGGCTAAAAACCGCTGCGCCAGTTTGCTGAAACCACGCTGAAGCGATATTGCTCCACCGTTTCCCACTTCGACAAGATTTTACCGAATCCTTACGCAACCCTTTCAGAAGCGAATGTCGGCATTCGATATATTGAGAATAGTCATTCTCAACAGGATCGTATTGCAATGCAGAGGAAAACGCTTTTGGTGCTCGGGCTGTCGCTGTTGTTGGCCGCCTGCGATGGGCAAAACGCCGGTGCGCCAGCCGGCGCGGGCGCAGAACAGGAGGTCGGCGTGGTCACGCTGCGCGGCCAGTCAGTGACCCTGAGCAGCGAGTTGACCGGCCGGGTCAACGCCACCATGACATCCGACGTGCGGCCGCAGGTCGACGGCATCATCAAGCAGCGGCTGTTTACCGAAGGGGCCGAGGTCAAGGCCGGGCAGGTATTGTATCAAATTGACCCTGCCAGCTATCAGGCCAGCTACGATCAGGCCGCGGCCCAGCTGAAAAACGCCCAGGCCACGGTGCAATCTACCCGGCTCAAATCGCAGCGCTATGCGGCGCTGGTGAAAGAGAACGGCGTTTCTCAGCAGGATGCGGACGATGCCAAAGCCGCCTATCTGGCGGCCGTGGCGTCGGTGGCCCAATATCAGGCGGCGCTGGAGACGGCGCGCATCAACCTCGCTTATACCCAGGTGCGGGCGCCGATCGCCGGGCGTATCGGCATCTCGTCGGTGACGCCGGGCGCGCTGGTCACCGCCAGCCAAAGCGATGCGCTGGCCACCATCCGCGCGCTCGACCCGATCTATGTTGATCTGACCCAGTCCAGCGCCCAGCTGCTTAAACTGCGGCGCCAGCAGGCGGCGTTACAGCGCGGCGCGGTCACGCCGGTCGCCATCAAGCTGGAGGACGGCACGCCTTATGCTCACGCCGGCAAGCTCGAGCTGACCGAGGTGGCGGTGGACGAAGCCACCGGTTCGGTCACGCTGCGCGCGGTGTTCCCCAACCCCGAACATGAATTGTTGCCCGGTATGTATGTCCACGCCACGGTGGCTAACGGCGTCGATCCCAAAGCCATTCTGGCGCCGCAGCAGGGCATAACCCGCAATGCCAAAGGGGAAGCCACCGCGTTGGTGGTGGACGAACAGAACAAAGTGGCGCAGCGCACCGTCAGCGCCGAACGGGTGGTGGGCAGCAATTGGCTGATCGGCAGCGGGCTGAACGAAGGCGATCGCCTGATCGTCGAAGGCACCAGCAAGGTGACGATCGGCGCCGCGGTGAAGCCGGTTGAGGTTTCGGTCGACAAAACCCAACGCGGGGAGCAGTGATATGGCGCAGTTCTTTATCCGGCGGCCGGTATTCGCCTGGGTGATCGCCATCATCATCATGCTGTGCGGCCTGATGTCGATCAATTCGTTGCCCGTTTCGCAGTATCCGGACGTCTCGCCGCCGCAGATCTCCATCTCCGCCACCTACCCGGGCGCGGACGCGGAAACGCTGGAAAACAGCGTCACGCAGGTGATTGAGCAGCAGCTCACCGGCCTGGACGGCCTGCTGTATTTCTCTTCGACCAGCAGCTCCAGCGGCTCGGTCAGCATCAACGTCACCTTTGATCAGGGTACCGATCCGGATATCGCTCAGGTGCAGGTGCAAAACAAGGTGCAGCAGGCGGAAAGCCGTTTGCCGAGCGCGGTTACCGCGCAGGGCGTGACGGTCAAGAAATCCCAGAGCAGCTTCTTGCTGATCGTCGGGCTGTATGACGAAAGCGACAAGGCGACGATGGCCGATATCTCCGACTATCTGGTCAGCAACCTGCAGGATCCGCTGTCGCGCATCGAGGGTGTAGGGGACGTGCAGGTGTTCGGCTCGGAATACGCGATGCGCATCTGGCTGGATCCGACCAAGCTGGCGAGCTATGCGCTGATGCCTTCCGACGTGCAGACGGCGATCGAAGCGCAAAACACCCAGGTGTCCGCCGGCAAGATCGGCGATCTGCCGGCCGCCGCCGATCAGCAGCTGACCGCCACGGTAAAGGCGCAGTCGCGGCTGCAAACGCCGGAACAGTTTCGCAATATCATCCTGAAAAGCGACAGCAGCGGCGCGCTGGTGCGGCTGGGCGACGTGGCGCGGATTGAGCTGGGCAACGAGGATTACTCCGCCAGCGCGCGCCTCAACGGCCACCCGGCGGCGGGGATCGCGGTCAAGCTGGCGGCGGGCGCCAACGCCCTCAACACCGCCAAGCTGGTGAAGGCCAAGGTGGCGGAATACCAAAGCGCGATGCCGCAGGGCTACAAGGTGGCCTACCCGAAAGACAGCACCGACTTTATCAACATCTCGATCGAGGAGGTGGTGAAAACGCTGTTCGAAGCGGTGGCGTTAGTGGTGGTGGTGATGTTCGTGTTCCTGCAAAACCTGCGCACCACGCTGATCCCGACCATCACCGTGCCGGTGGTGTTGTTGGGCACCTTCGGCGTGCTGGCGGCGTTCGGCTATTCGATCAATACCCTGACGCTGTTCGGCATGGTGTTGGCGATAGGGCTGTTGGTGGACGACGCCATCGTGGTGGTGGAAAACGTCGAGCGCGTGATGCGGGAGGATAAGCTGCCGCCGCGCGAGGCGACGGAGAAATCGATGCGTGAAATCACCGGCGCATTGGTCGGCATCGCGCTGGTGCTGTCGGCGGTGTTTCTGCCGATGGCGTTCTTCGGCGGCTCCACCGGGGTGATCTACCGCCAGTTCTCGATCACCGTCGTCTCCTCGATGGTGCTGTCGGTGGTGCTGGCGTTGACGCTGGCGCCGGCATTGTGCGCCACGCTGCTGAAACCGGCGCACGACGCGCAGACCGACAAGGGCTGGCTGGGCAAATTCAACCGCGGCTATGACCGGCTGCAGGAGAAGTACGCCGACAAGGTCGGCGGAGTGATCCACCGGCCGACGCGCTATCTGCTGCTGTACGGCCTGCTGTTGATCGCCGCCGCCGTGATGTACCTGCGTTTGCCGACCGGCTTTCTGCCCAACGAGGATCAGGGCACGGTGATGGTGCAGTACACCTTGCCGGCCGGCGCCACCAACGCGCGCACCTCGGCGGTGAGCGAAGCGGTGACCGCCTATTTCCTCGACCAGGAAAAGGCCAACGTCAGCACCATTTTTACCATTAACGGTTTCGGCTTCAGCGGCAGCGGGCAAAACGCCGGCATGGCGTTCGTCAGCCTCAAAGACTGGAGCCAGCGCAGCGGCAGCGCGAACACCGCCGATGCCATCGCCAAACGCGCCATGGCGCACTTCGCTACGCTGCGCGACGCCCAGGTCTTCTCCATGAGCCCACCGGCGATCGACGGTTTCGGCCAGTCCGACGGCTTCACCTTCGAGCTGCAGGCCAAAGGGGCGACCACCCGCGCCGAGCTGCAGGCGATGCGCGACCAGATCGTTGCCGCTGCCAGCAACAACCCGGCGCTGCTGGCGGTGCGCGCCAATACCTTGCCGGATACCCCGCAGCTGCAGGTGGAGATCGACAACGGCAAACTGCAGGCGCTCGGCCTGAGCGCCGCCGACGTCAACAGCACCCTCAGCAGCGCGTTCGGCAGCACCTACATCAACGACTTTATCGATCGCAACCGGGTGAAAAAAGTCTATATGCAGGGCGACGTGCAGTACCGCGCCAAGCCGGAAGATCTCGACCGCTGGTTTGTGCGCGGCACCAACGCGTCCGGCGCCAGCAGCATGACGCCGTTCTCCGCCTTCGCGTCTTCGCACTGGATCTACGGGCCGGAAAACCTGTCGCGCTATAACGGGCTGTCGTCGTTCGAGATCACCGGGCAGGGCGCCACCGGCGTCAGCTCCGGTACGGCGATGAGCGAGATGGAGAAGCTGGCGGCAACATTCTCCGCCGGCAGCAGCTATTCCTGGAGCGGGCTGTCCTATCAGGAGCGGCTGACCAGCGGCCAGGCGTCGTCGCTGTACGCCATTTCGCTGATCGTGGTGTTCCTGTGCCTGGCGGCGCTGTATGAGAGCTGGTCGATTCCGTTCGCGGTGATGTTGGTGGTGCCGATGGGCGTGGTGGGATCGCTGCTGGCGATCACCCTGCGCGGGCTGGAAAACGACATCTACTTCCAGGTGGCGCTGCTCACCATCATCGGCCTGTCGGCGAAGAACGCCATTTTGATCGTCGAGTTCGCCGAGGAGATGCACCAGCGGGGTGAAACGCTGATTGGCGCGGCGGTCCACGCGGCGCGCATGCGCCTGCGACCGATCCTGATGACCTCGCTGGCGTTCACCGCCGGGGTGCTGCCGCTGGCGGTATCCAGCGGCGCCGGCGCCAACAGCCGCATCGCCATCGGCACCGGCATCATCGGCGGCACCATCACCGCCACCGCCTTGGCGATCTTTTTCGTCCCGCTGTTTTATGTGTTGGTGCGCCGCATGTTTACCCGTCGGCCCGCCAACCCGCCGTCACAGGCAGGAGAATAACGTGTTGCAACGAGTCATGATGTTAACTTTACCGCTGCTGCTGACCGGCTGTCTGTCGCTGGATCCGCACTACCAGCGCCCGGCGGCGCCGGTGCCCGCCAACCTGCCGCAGGGCGAGGCCGGCGGCAACCGGGCGCTGAGCTACCCGGACGTCGCCTGGCGCGACTATGTCCAGGACGCCAGGCTGCGCCAGGTGGTGGCGCTGGGGCTGAACGGCAGCCGCGATCTGCGCGAGGCGATCGCCAATATCGCGTCGGCGCGCGCCCTGTACGGCGAGCAGCGTTCGGCGCTGTTCCCGACGATCAACGCCACCGCCGACGGCAGCCGTGGGCGGGCACTGACCGGCAGCGGCAACGCCACCGCGCTGAGCCAAAGCTACGAAGCCGCGGCCGGCGTCAGCGCATTCGAGTTGGATCTGTTTGGCAAAAACGCCAGCCTGTCGCGCGCGGCGTTCGAAACCTATCTGGCGAACTCGGAGGCGGCGAAAAGCACCCGCCTGACGCTGATCGCCGATATCGTCACCGACTGGGTGGCGGTGGCGGCCGAGCGCAGCAATCTGGCGGTGGCGCAGCAGACGATGGCGAGCGCCAAACGGTCGCTGGACGTCACGCGCAACAATCAACAGCATGGGATTGCGTCGCTGGTTGACGTGGCGTCGGCGGAAACCGTCTATCAGCAGGCGCGATCGGATGCCGCCAGCTACGCTACCAGCGCCGCGCAGGCGAAAAACGCGCTGGATTTGGCGGTGGGGCAAAGCGTGCCGGAAAGCCTGCTGCCGAGCGGCATCGAGGCGCTCGGCGGGATCATGCGCGATCTGCCGGCCGGCGTCTCTTCGCAAGTGTTGCTGAAGCGGCCGGACGTACTGCAGGCCGAGCATAACCTGAAATCCGCCAACGCCAATATCGGCTCGGCGCGGGCGGCGTTCTTCCCGTCGATCAGCCTGACCGCCAGCGGCGGGGTGGGCAGCGGTGAACTCTCCTCGTTGTTCAGTCACGGAGCCGGCGTCTGGTCGTTCGCACCGAGCATCAGCCTGCCGATCTTCAGCGGCGGCTATAACACGGCTCAGTTGAACTACACCCAGGCGCAGAAAGACCTGTATGTCGCCACCTATGAGAAAGCGGTGCAGACGGCATTTCAGGAAACCGCCGACGCGCTGGCGCGCAAGGCCACGCTGCAGGAGCAGCTGGCGGCGCAGACCGGCTATGTGGCGGCGGCGCAGCAATATTATCGCCTGGCCGAGCTGCGTTACCGCCAGGGCGTTGACAGCTACCTGACGCTGCTGGACGCGCAGCGCACGCTGTACACGGCGCAGCAGGCGCTGATCGCCGCGCAGCAGACCGCGTATGACAATCAGGCCACCCTGTATAAAGTGTTGGGCGGCGGCGTTGCCGCCGAGCGGCAGGGGGACGGCGTCATCGCCGACAAGACGACGCTCAGCCGCTAACCGTCAACCGCGCGCGCCGGGAGTGTGGCTGTGCGCGGTTTTTTTATGGAAAGTGTAAAGAAACGGAAAACCCGGCCGGCGGCCAGAACTCGCCGGGGCAGGCAGAGTCAGACAGAGAACCGCATTCCTCTTTTATTCATACCGGCTCGAGGTCGTCATGGCAGAAGACATTCAGCAACAGGTCATCGCGCTTATCGCCGCCTTCAACGCATCAGGGCGGCTGAAGAAGGGCGTGGTCATCACCCCGGAAACCGAGATCAACACCGCGCTCAACCTGTCGTTCAGCGATTCCAATACGCTGATGCGCCGCTACTTCGATACCTTCGGCGTCGACAGCGGCAACTATAACCACGAGCTGTATTTCCAGCCGCCGACTAACACCGGCCGCTGGTTTTCCCCCTCCGCCTGCAAAGAGCATCCCCGGCCACTGTGCGTGTCGATGCTGGTGCGTTCCGCGCGCGCCAAACGCTGGTTGTACGATATCCACTTTCTTATCGAACAGCTGCGCCAGGCCTGATGCGCCGCTTAATCCGGCTCGGACGGAGGAAAACCGGCTTCGTCCAGCGCGGCGCCGAAGGCATCGCTTTGCAACGCACTGTCGATGAACACTTCCCGCCTGGCCGGATCGGTTTGAATGCGCGCCTGCGGGTCAACGTTCAGCAACGCCCGGGTGACGGAACTGGCGCAGCCGCCGCAGGTCATGGCTGGAATATGAAAACGAATCATTTTTACTCTCCTCGTCGATTACGGTGTTTGATAACGGTAAAGCTTGCCAGCGTGACAGGGTCAAACTCTTTTTATGACGATTCACTCGGTCGTCGTGGTTTCGGCTCGCGCATCACCCCGAAATGCGGCGTTTGGCGCGGCACGATGAGCGCCACCGGTTGCGCTAAACCCGCCAGAATAGGGCAGTCGGGGCGCGTATTGCCGTGGCAATGGCCGGCAAGGCGTTCCAGCGTTTGCGCCATCGTCTGCAGTTCCGCAATCTTGGCTTTCAGCACGGCGATATGGGATAGCGCTACGGCTTTAACATCGGCGCTGGCGCGTTCGCGGTCGTGCCACAGCATCAGCAACGCAGATATTTGCTCAACGGAAAAACCCAGGTCGCGTGAGCGCCGGATAAAACGCAGGCCATGCACGTCCGACATGCCGTAGTGGCGGTATCCCGCATCGGAGCGAGCCGCTCTCGGGATCAGGCCTATTTGCTCGTAATAGCGAATCATCTTCGCCGAAACGCCGGATAACCGGGCTGCTTGTCCGATGTTCATCCTGTCCTCCTGTTACGATGATGCCGATATTCCGCCGGGTGGCGCGGTTGCCGCCGCCGCTTCAGCGCGGCTCTCGACGGCCATCGGCGCCTGGAAACGTTTGAGCCGCAGCGCATTGCCAAGGACGAAAACGCTGGAAAGCGCCATCGCGGCCGCGGCGAAAATAGGCGAAAGCAGCGTGCCGTTCAGGGGATAAAGCGCGCCGGCTGCCACTGGGATCAGGACGGCGTTATAGGCGAAGGCCCAAAACAGGTTCTGCTTGATGTTGCGGATCGTCGCCTGGCTGAGCGCAATGGCGTTGGCTACGCCGCGCAGGTCGCCCGACATCAGCACCACATCGGCCGCTTCTATCGCCACATCGGTGCCTGTACCGATAGCCAGCCCAACGTCCGCCTCCGCCAGTGCCGGCGCATCGTTGATGCCGTCGCCGACGAAGGCGACTTTCGCGCCGCTGTTGCGGAAGGATTTCAACGCCGCCACCTTGCCTTCGGGAAGCACTTCGGCCGCGACTTCGTCAATCCCCAATTGCCGGGCGATCGCCGCCGCCGTCGCGGCATTGTCGCCGGTGATCATCGCAACCTTGAGCCCAAGCGCATGCAGCGCAGCGATAGCTTCCGGCGTTGTTTCCTTAATCGGATCGGCAACCGCGATCACCGCAGCCAAACGGCCATCAATGGCGGCATAAAGCGGGCTTTTCCCCTGGGCGCCGAGGCGCTCGGCGACGGGCTGAAAACGTGTCACATCAAGCCCGAGCCTGATCATGAAGCGATCTGCGCCAACGGAGATCCGGCGTTGGCCGATGCGCGCCGTTACGCCGAAACCGGGTGTGGCGTCGAAACTGTCGACAGCGGCGAGCGTAAGATTCTGCTCTCTTGCCGCCGCGACGATAGCTTCGGCGATGGGGTGTTCGGACCGTGTCTCGACCGCAGCGATCAAGGCCAGTACTTCGTGGTATTCGAAACCGTCAGCGGGCACCAGATCGGTCAACTCGGGGCGGCCTTTGGTCAGCGTGCCGGTTTTGTCGAGGGCGATAACGCCCACATCGCGCAGGGCCTGCAACGCTTCGCCCTTGCGAAACAGCACGCCCAGCTCGGCGGCGCGCCCGGTGCCGACCATGATAGAGGTTGGCGTCGCCAGGCCCATGGCGCAAGGGCAGGCAATAATCAACACGGCGACCGCATTCACCAGCGCGAAGGTCAGCGCGGGCGACGGCCCGAAGAACAGCCAAACCAGAAAGGTCAGTACCGCCGCCGCCATGACGGCCGGAACAAACCACATCGTCACCTTATCGACCAACGCCTGAATCGGCAGTTTGGAACCCTGAGCTTCCTCCACCAATCGAATGATTTGCGCCAGGACGGTATTCGCGCCGACTTTTGTCGCCCGGAAACTGAACGCGCCGGTTTTGTTGATGGTTCCGCCGACCACATCGGCCCCCACGGTTTTCTCGACCGGCACCGGTTCACCGGTGATCATGCTTTCATCGACATAAGACGCGCCTTCCAGAACTTCGCCATCCACCGCGATTTTCTCCCCCGGCCGGACGAAGACCACATCACCGGCAACCACCTGTTCGAGAGGGATTTCAACCGTTTCGCCATGCCGTTCAACGCGTGCGACCTTGGGTTGAAGGCCGACGAGCCGTTTGATGGCCTGTGAGGTGCGCCCCTTGGCGCGCGCCTCCAGCACGCGTCCGAGCAGGATCAGCGTGACGATCACGGCGGCGGCTTCGAAATAGACGTTGGCGGTGCCCTGCGGCAACACCCCGGGGGCGAAAGTGGCGACCAGCGAATAACCGTAGGCCGCCGCCGTGCCGACCGCAACCAGCGAGTTCATGTCGGGGGCGCCGCGCAGCAGCGCAGGAACGCCTTTGCGGAAGAAGCGCAGGCCGGGGCCAAATAAGACCAAGGTGGTGAGGACAAACTGGATATACCAGCTTGTCTGCACGCCCAACCCCTCCATGACCCACTCATGTATGGCGGGAATGAGGTGCGACCCCATTTCCAACAGGAATACCGGCAGGGTGAACAGGGCGGCGCCGAACAGGGCGCGCCGCAACGCGCGTGACTCATTTTCGCGCCGTTCGGCGGCCTGGTCGTCCGCGCTGGGGCTATCCGCCGTCAGGCGGCGAGGCGTATAACCGGCGCGGGTGACGGCAGCGGCGAGGTCTTCCAGGGATACGGTGCCGGCCAGATAGCGCACCCGCGCGCGTTCGGTCGCCAGATTGACATTGGCTTCGGTAACGCCGGCGACCTGGCTCAACGCTTTCTCCACCCGCCCGACACAGGAGGCGCAGGTCATATTTTCGATCGCCAGCTCAGTGGTTTCTTCTCGCACGGTATAGCCGGCGCCTTCGATGGCGCGGGCCGCCGCCTGCGGATTCGCCTGGCCGGTAAACGTGATGTCGGCGCGTTCGGTGGCGAGATTGACCGTTGCCGCCTGCACGCCGGGAACCGCTGTCAAGGCCCGCTCGACGCGACCGACGCAGGAGGCGCAGGTCATGCCTTCAACCGGCAGACTCAGACGCACGGACGAAGGCTGGGGGAAGTTGGCATTGGATGAATTCATGTTATGTGCCCTTAAAGGAGTGGCTGGTATCAGCAAGGCTAGAGCTTCCCATCGGGGGAAGGTCAAGGTTCATCGCCGATTTTTGCCGTCATGAACGAACCGGTCGCGCCGCGGCAATCGTTTTTTGCCGCCGCGCACGTCTCCCAGCCGCCGCCGAGCGCTTTGTAGATGCCTACCACGGCAAGCCGCTGACGCGTGCCGGCCTGCGTCAATGCGCGCCGGCTGGCGAAGTCGGCCCGTTCTGCCTCGAGCACCTCCAGATAAATGCCTTCGCCCGCGGCAAAACGCGTCTGGGCGAGCCGGGCCGCTTCGCGATTCGCCGCCGCCTCAAGTAACCGCAGATCCAACGTGCTGACCGCCTCAGCATAGGTTTTGAAAGCATCGTCCGTTTCGCGCAGCGCGCTCAGCAACGTCCGCTCGTAAATCAACAGCGCCTGTTGTGTTCGCGCCTCGCTGGCGGCGATCCGGGCGCGTACGCGCCCGATATCGAGAAATGCCCAGCGAATCACTGGGCTGATCACACCGGAGAACGCACCGGCGCCAGTCAGCGCATCGAGGTTGCCGGCGACCAGCCCGATCGAACCTCGCGCTTCGATACGCGGGTAGAGCGCCGCCGTTTCCACGCCAATCATGGCGGTGGCTGCCGCAAGTTCCCGTTCAGCCGCCACAATGTCGGCGCGCCGGGCGAGCAGGGCGCCGGGCGTGCCCACGGCGATCGTCCGCAGCACTGGCGGCTGGCTTCCCCATTCGGCGGAAGGGGGGCGGAATGTCTGGGGCATTTCGCCAAGCAGCGTCGCCAATGCGTTGACGGCGGCGGCTCGGCGGCGTTCCAGCTCTGGCGTCGCCGCTTCGACGTTGCGCAATAGCGCCTCGGCGCGCAATCGGTCGAATTCGCTGGCGACACCGGCGCTCATTTGTTTTTTTACCAGCACCAAACTTTCACGCTGGCTGTGGCTAATTTCGGCGACCATCTTAAGTTCGGCGTCTAAACCTCGGAGTTCTAGCCAGGTGGCGGCCACTTCCGCAGCGACGCCCGCCTGAACGCCACGCAGCAACGCTACGCGGCTTCCCGCCAGCGCCTGAGCGGCCTCAATCGAGCGCCGAACGTGTCCAAAGAGATCGATTTCCCATGTCGAATCAATCGCACCGCGATAGGTTTGCGTATGGCGTGGCTGGGCGGCCAGCTTCTCCGCTTCACCCAGTCGCCGCGTCTCATAACTCAGCGCGGCACCGGCGCGCGGCAGGAAATCCTGCCGTTGTTCACGCAACAGGGCTCTGGCTTCGTCTACTCGGGCGACGGCGATGCCGACATCATGGTTCGCCGCCAACGCGCGCTGAACCAAATCCGTGAGAGCAGGATCGTCAAAGAGGCGCCACCAGGCGAGTTCGACATTTCCGGCACTCAGCCCCGCCGGTGGTTGGCCGAAGCCGGCAGGGTGACGGGCGACGGGCGGCGAGTAATCGGGGCCCACCGCCGCACATCCGGTTAGCAAGGCGAGCGCGCTCAGCGGCAATAACAAGGTTCTACGAAGATTTTTCATCAGACTCGCTCCTTACGGCTGGCTTTGGCTTTGGCACGATATTGCTCGAATCGGGTCGCCAGGCCGCGAATCACGACATAAAAGACCGGCGTCAGGAACAGGCCGAACAAGGTCACGCCCAGCATGCCGGCGAAGACCGCCACCCCCATGGCATGGCGCATTTCCGCCCCCGCACCGCTGGCGAAGATCAATGGAATGACGCCGGCGATAAACGCGATTGAAGTCATCACTATCGGTCTTAATCGCAGCCGGCAGGCCTTAATCACCGCCTCGAGCGCGTTGGCGCCTTCATCCTCCAGGCTGCGGGCGAACTCGACGATCAGAATGGCGTTTTTGGCGGCCAGGCCGACCAGCACAATGAGGCCTATTTGCACGAAAACGTTGTTGTCGCCGCCCAGCAGCCAGACGCCAATCATGGCGCTCAACAGACACATCGGCACGATCAGCAGCACGGCCAAAGGCAGTAGCCAGCTGTTGTATTGCGTGGCCAGAATGAGATAGGCGAGCAGCACGCACAGCGGAAAAATGAACAGCGCCGCGTCGCCCGCGAGCTTTTGCTGATAGGTGAGATCGGTCCATTCGACGGTCATGCCTTCCGGCAGCGTCTCTTTCGCCAGGCGCTCCATCAATGCAGCCGCCTGACCGGAACTGACGCCCATCGCCGCACCGCCCGAGATATCAGCCGATGGATAGCCGTTGTAACGAATGATGCGATCCGGGCCGGAGCCGGGCGTAACGGTGACAAAGGAAGACAGCGGCAGCATGTCGCCGGCTGCGTTGCGCACCTGCAGCCGGCCGATAGCTTCGGCCTGCATGCGATGGACGGCATCGGCCTGAGCGGTGACTTTGTAGGTGCGGCCGAATCGGTTGAAATCGTTGATGTAAAGCGAGCCGAGGTAGATTTGCAGCGACTCGAACACATCCGCCAGGCTGACACCCTGACTTTGCGCCTGAGTGCGGTCGATAACCACATCGAGTTGCGGCGCGTTGATATCCAGACTGGTCATCAGACCGGCGACCTGGCCCGATTCGGTGGCTTTCATCATCAGGATCCGCGTGTGCTCAACCAGGGACTCGAGCCCCGCACCGCTGCGATCCTCCACCTGCATCTTGAATCCGCCGGTAGCGCCGAGACCGGGAACGGGCGGTGGCGGAAATACGCCGAGGAAACCATCGGGAATGTCGGCGAATTTCGCCTGCAGCCGACCGGCTATGGCGGAGGCGGCCAGATCGGGCGTGGCGCGATCTTTAAACGGATCGAGCATGACGAACATCACGGCGGCGTTCGGCACATTGACGAAGCCGTTAATCGACAGCCCCGGAAAGGCCACGACGCTTTCTACCCCGGGTTCCGCCAGCGCGATCTTCGACATCTGTTTAACGACCGCATCGGTGCGATCCAGCGAGGCCGAATTGGGCAGTTGGGCGATGCCCACCAGATAGTACTTATCCTGCATGGGCACGAAGCCCGGCGGAACGGCCTGGAAGCTGAAAAACGTCAGAACGAGCAGCCCGCCGTAAATAGCCAGCGCCATCCCGCGGACGCGCACCGTTTTACGCACGGCATTGGCATACGCGTCCGGCGCGCGTTGGAAAGGCCGGACAGCGGCTTGCAAGACGCGCCCAATGCGGCCGGGAGCGCGAGGTTTCGCCGGATGAGGCCGCAGCAACATGCCCGCCAGCGCCGGGCTGAGCGTAAGCGAATTGAGCGCCGACAGCAGGGTTGAAATGGCGATGGTCAGCGCGAACTGCCGGTAAAACTCGCCCTGTAAACCGCTCAGGAACGCTGTTGGAACGAAAACCGCGGCCAGCACCGAGGTGATGGCGACGATCGGCCCGGTGACTTCATCCATGGCGAGTCGCGCGGCTTGCTGCGGCGTTTTGCCGTTTTCGATGTGTCGTTCGACGTTTTCCACCACCACGATCGCGTCATCGACGACGATGCCGATAGACAATACCAAACCGAACAGGGACAGCGTATTGAGAGAGAAGCCCATCAAGTACATGATGGCGAACGTGCCGACCAGCGAAACCGGCACCGCGAGCAGCGGAATCAGCGAGGCTCGCCAGCTGCGCAGGAACACCACTACCACGATCACCACCAGCAGGATCGCTTCCAGCAGGGTCGTCACAACCGACTCGAGCGATGCCCGCACGAAAACCGTGGGATCGTAGGCGATCCGTGAACTGAGTCCGGCAGGAAAGTTGCCCTCCAGGTGCTTGACGGTCGCTCTGACCGCCTGAGCGACGTCCAGCGCGTTGGCGCCCGGGCTCTGAATGATTTGCAGCGCGACGGCCGGCTCGCCGTCGAGCAGGCTGCGCAGCGCATACGCATCGGCGCCCATTTCTATACGGGCGACGTCGCGCAAGCGGGTCACCCGGCCGTCGCTGCCGGTGCGGATGATGATATCGCCAAACTGTTTCTCATCGGCCAGACGGCCGAGGGTATTGACCGTAACCTGAAATGCGGCATTGGAATCGGGCGCCTGACCGACGGAACCGGCCGCCACCTGAACGTTTTGCTCGCGCACCGCAGCGATCACATCGCCGGCGGTTAGCCCGCGCGCGGCGATCAGATCCGGATCCAGCCAGAGCCGCATGCTGTATTCGCCGGCTCCCCAGACCTGGACATCGCTGACGCCCGGAATGCGGGACAGTTCATCACGAACCTGCAGATAAGCGTAATTTGAGATATAAAGCGGATCGTAGCGTTGGTCAGGCGACAGGAGATGCACCACCATCAGGATGTCCGGTGAGGTTTTCTGCGTCACCACGCCCTGGTGCTGTACCTCTGCAGGCAAGCGGGGTAACGCGCGCGCTACCCGATTTTGCACCTGGATCTGCGCCATGTCGGCATTTGTTCCCTGGGCAAAGGTGACGGTCAACGTCATTCGGCCGTCGGTCGCCGCCTGTGAAGACATGTAAAGCATGCCTTCGACGCCGGTGATGGCTTGCTCAAGCGGTGCGGCCACCGTTTCCGCGATCACTTTCGGGTTGGCGCCGGGATAAGACGCCGTCACTTGTACGGTAGGCGGCGTAACCGCAGGGTATTCGCTGAGCGGCAACTGGAATAACGCCACGGTGCCGGCGATCAGCGTCAAGATGGAGAGAACGATGGCGAAGATCGGGCGTTTAATGAAGAAACGAGGGAAAGTCATGTCGCGTCTCCCGCAGCGTTCAATTGCTCGATAGGCGCGCCGTCAATCTCGGCGGGCTGCGGCGTGATTGACATGCCGGGGCGCACCAGCCCTTTCACGACGATGCGTTCTCCCGGCCGCAGGCCGTGCTCTATCACGCGCAGTCCTTCAACGACCGGGCCAAGTTCAACGGGGCGGTATTCGGTTTTGTCATTCTCATCGACGACCAGGACATAGCGCCGGTTTTGATCGGTGCCAATCGATTGGTCGGCGATCAGGATCTTGGCCTGCGGCGCGCCGGTTTCCAGCTTGACTCTGGCGAACAACCCAGGTGACAGTCGCCCATCCGGGTTATCGATCACCGCGCGCAGGCGCACCGTTCCCGTCGTGCGGTCGGCGGTATTGGACTGGAAATCGACGCGCCCGCGCCGGGAATAGGTTTTGTCTGCAAGTAACGCCACCGATACCCGAATGTCAGGTGGCGCCGTTTTATTGCGCCACGCGGTCAACGATTGCAAATAGGTGCGTTCATCCACATCGAAATAGACGTGGAGTGGATCGACCGAGACCAGCGTGGTGAGCGGCGTGACGCCGCCGGTGACATAGTTGCCTTCGGTGACGAGCGTCTGGCCTACGCGTCCGGCAATCGGCGCGGTGACGCGGGTGAACTCCAGATCCAACTTTGCCGCCTCCCGCGCCGCTTTCGCTGCGTTGACCTGCGCATTGCTCGCTTTCATCATGGCGGTAGCCGAATCAAACCGATCGCGGGCGATAACGTTTTTATTGAACAACGTTTTAGCGCGCACATAGTCGGCCTGGGCTAGCGTTGAGGCGGCTTCCGCTTCTTGCAAACGCGCCGTCGCCTCGTTCAGCGCGGCTTGAAATGGCCGCGGATCGATGAGAAAGAGCGGGTGGCCTTTTTCTATCAGGCGACCTTCCGGCACATTTACCGCCAGCACATAACCGGCGACCCGAGGCCGCAACTCAACGTGCTTGACCGCGGCCAGCGAACCGGTGAATTCGGCAAAGGGCGTTATCGGGCGGACTAAAACATCAGCCACAGGAACACGGGGAGGCGGCGCAGGTGTCGCCGAAGACGGGTTTTCTTTGCAGCCGGCAACGGCGAAAGCGCCGTTTATCGCCGCTGCGATCAGGATTATGGTTTTGGCTTTCATCATTTGACCTTTCCTACCGAAGTCGACAGTGGAATTCACTGCGTGGAAGCAGTTCATCCCGCGTTATCCGACTTCCAACGTTGGGAAGGTCAAGCGATTTTTGGTTTATTGCAAAGGGGATGCCGCGTCGTCGCTATCTGGTGCGATCCCCTGAACGGCTATTTCTGCAGCACCTCGGCGAACTTCGCCAGCCACTGCGGATGCGCCGGCCAGGCCGGGGCGGTGACCAGATTGCCGTCAACGTGCGCCTGATCGATGCCGATCTCCGCATAATGGCCGCCGCCCAGCCGCACTTCCGGCGCGCAGGCCGGGTAGGCGCTGCAGGTGCGGCCTTGCAACACCCCGGCCGCCGCCAGCAGCTGCGGGCCGTGGCAAACGGCGGCGATCGGCTTTTTCGCGGCGTCAAACGCCTGCACCAGCGCGATCACGTCGGGATTGAGGCGCAGGTATTCCGGCGCCCGGCCGCCGGGGATCAAGAGCGCATCGTAGTGCTCTTCTTTGGCGGTGGCGAAGTCGGCGTTCAGGGTGAAACGGTGGCCGGGTTTCTCGCTGTAGGTTTGCGCGCCGTCAAAATCGTGGATCGCGGTCATGATGTAGTCGCCGACGGCTTTGCCGGGGCACACGGCGTCCACCCAATGGCCGATCATCTGTAACGCCTGAAACGGCACCATGGTTTCGTAATCTTCGGCATAGTCACCGACCAGCATCAGGATCTTTTTCTTGCTCATGATCACAACTCCTGCGGGATGGGGATTGCCTAAGGTATAGCCCAGCGGCCCTGGGAATGCGAACCGCGAAGCGCCTATCTATACTCGTGATACTGCGGCGCTTTTCTCGCCGCTCAACCCCAGGGAGGATCCCCGATGCTGAATCTGGCTACCTTGCTTGAAGAGAGTGCGCGCACCTGGCCGGAACGGCCGGCGGTGATACAGGACGATGTACCGCTCAGCTATCGGGCGCTGAACGAGATGGCCAACCGGGTGGCGAATCTGTTGGTCGCGCGCGGCGTGCGGCGCGGTGAACGGGTGGCGCTGGCCTGCCCGAACCGGCCGGAGTTTCCGGCTGTCTATTACGGCATTCTCAAAAGCGGCGCGGTGGTGGTGCCGCTCAATATTCTGCTTAAGAGCGCGGAGTTCGACTATTACCTGGCGGATTCGGCGGCGGTGGCGCTGTTTTGTTTCGAGGGCAGCAGCGGCCTGCCGCTGGGGGAGGAAGCGCTGCGGGCGGCGGCGAACGCGGAGCAGTGCCGTGAGGTGTTTATCATCGGCGATCGGTTGCCGCTCGAGGGGGAACGTTTCAGCGCGGCGATAGCCGCACAGGCTACCGAATTCGCTTCGGCCGCGACGCTCGAAAGCGACACCGCGGTGGTGCTTTATACCAGCGGCACCACCGGCCGCGCCAAAGGGGCGGAGTTGACCCACGCCAATCTGGTGCTCAACGCCTTGGGATCGGTGCGGCTGTTCGACGGTTCGGAGACGACCCCCGATCGTCACCTGGTCACCTTGCCGCTGTTTCATACTTTCGGCTCGACGGTGCAGATGAACGCCGGGTTCGCTTCCGCCGCCACTCTGGTGCTGGTCGAGCGCTTCGACGCGGCGCAGGCCATCGCGCTGATGCAACGGCACGGCATCACCTTTTTCGCCGGGGTGCCGACCATGTATTGGGCGCTGTTGAATGCGCTGGATGAACACACGGATATCGAAAGCTTGCGCAGCACGCTGCGTATGGCGGTGTCCGGCGGCGCCAGCCTGCCGGTGCAGATCCTGGAGGATTTTTCGCGCCGCTTCGGCGTCAACATTCTCGAAGGGTACGGGCTGTCTGAGACCAGCCCGGTCGCCACCTTTAACCATCCTCACCGCCTGACCAAGCCCGGCTCCATCGGCCAGCCGATCTGGGGCGTGGAGGTGCGCCTGCTCGACGCCACCGGGCAGCCGATCGACGCTGTCGATCAGGTAGGGGAGATCGCGGTGCGCGGCTACAACATCATGAAAGGCTATCTGAATCGCCCCGAGGCGACGGCGGAGGTGCTGGAAAACGGCTGGTTCCGCACCGGCGATCTGGCGCGCCGCGACGCCGACGGCTTCTATTTCATCGTCGATCGGGCCAAGGACATGATCATTCGCGGCGGGTTCAACGTCTACCCGCGCGAGATTGAAGAGGCGCTGATTCGCCACCCGGCGGTGTCGTTGGTGGCGGTGATCGGCGTCGAACATCCGTCGCTGGGCGAAGAGATCAAAGCGGTAGTGGTGTTGAAAGAGACGGAGGAGCCGATCGAGGAAGAAACGCTGATCGCCTGGAGCCGGGAACGGCTGGCGGCGTACAAGTATCCGCGCATCGTCGAGTTCGTCGAGCGTTTGCCGATGACCAGCACCGGTAAGGTGTTGAAGCGCTGTTTGCGCTGAGGAAAACCCGGCCTGCCGGGGCGGGCAGGCCGGGATACGGGCATCAACCTGGGTAGATGCCGCGCTCTTTACGTGCGGTCAGGATGCGCTCACAGGCCACGATATAAGCGGCGGTGCGCAGGCTGCACTCTTTCTCTGCGGCCTTGTTCCAGACGTGGACCATGGCGTCGGTCATGATCTTGTCCATACGCTCGTTGATCTCGGACTCGCTCCAGAAGTAGCTCGCCATGTCCTGCACCCACTCGAAGTAACTGACCGTTACGCCGCCGGCGTTACAGATAACGTCCGGAACCACGGTGATGTTACGGGAGCGCAGAATGTCGTCCGCCTCTGGGAAGGTCGGGCCGTTAGCGCCTTCCAGCACCAGTTTGGCGCTGAGGATCTCGGCGCGCTGACGGGTGATTTGACCTTCCAGCGCCGCAGGGATCAGGATGTCCATGTCGACCGACCAGAACGCTTCGCTTTCGATCTCGCTGGCGCCAGGGAAGCCGGCGATCTGCTTGTGCTTGGCCTGGTATTCGGTCAGCGCGGCCAGGTCGATGCCGTCGGCGTTAAACAGGGTGGCGGAGTGGTCCTGGATGGTGACGACGCGCGCGCCGACGCCAACGAACAGGCGAGCCGCTTCGCTGCCCACGTTACCGAAGCCTTGCACCGCCACTTTGGCGCCTTCGATCTGCACGCCCAGACGCTTGGCCACTTCACTGCCGGTGACGAACACGCCGCGGCCGGTCGCTTTCTCACGGCCCAAGGAGCCGCCGAGGTGGATTGGCTTGCCGGTGACCACGCCGGTGATGGTGGTGCCGTGGTTCATGGAGTAGGTGTCCATCATCCAGGCCATCACTTTGGCGTTGGTGCCGACGTCCGGCGCAGGGATGTCTTTCTGTGGCCCGATGATGAAGCCGATTTCGCTGGTGTAGCGGCGGGTCAGTCGCTCCAGTTCGCCTTCAGACAGTTTGAACGGGTCGACGCGGATGCCGCCCTTGGCGCCGCCGTACGGCAGGTTGACCGCGGCACACTTGATGGTCATCCAGGCGGACAGGGCCATCACTTCGTTCAGATCGACGTCAGGGTGGAAGCGGATACCGCCTTTGCCCGGCCCACGCGACAGGTTGTGCTGTACGCGGAAACCTTCGAAGTGACGGATGGTGCCATCGTCCATCTGCAGCGGGATATCGACAATCAAAGCGCGCTTAGGGTGACGCAGCGTATCAACCCAGCGTGACAGCTCGCCGAGGTAAGGGGCGACGCGATCGATTTGTTGCAGATATGTAGCCCAAGCGGTGGTGCTGCTGTCTGAAGCGTAGGATAGCTTTTCCATAACCAACCTTTATATATTAGAGGTATTTATTTCGTTTAACCGTGGATTAGCAAGCGCATAACACTTTGCGACGCTAAATTTACCACTAATTATGCCGGTTGTTAGCCCCCCGCTCATCGGGCCAGCGGGCGGTTTTTCGCCGCCTGCAGGGCGATAAATGAATAGTTAATTACTTTTTGTCGGCAGTGAGCGAGCACATGCATAATTTATGCATGTAAAGCGCATAAAAACCCTTTTTATCTATTTTTCAGAAGCTTGAATGTGATCAAAAAGTTTCATTTTATTTAACAGCCATGTTGACAATGGCGTTTCCCCTCGGCAGCGTTAAAATCCTGTTAAAACGCCGTCTGCCGCCGTGTTTTACCTGGCAAAGAGGAGCATGATTCGAGGCTGTTTTAATGTGTTGCGGCAGAAGAGTGGGCTGAAAAGCTTATTCACCAGAAACGGACGGGTGACCGATCCCCGGCAAGGACAATAAAGGCGCTTGCGGCGCAGCCGTCGGTGAAGGAGACGCCAACGCCATCCACTCGGCAAGCGGCGGCAACTGCGGTATGCTAAGCGGCTGAACCGCAAACCAAACCGGGCTATACGGAGACCCCCCAGCGTGCCGAACTCTTCTTCTCAACTCGAACTTTTGCGCTCGGTCGCCGACGGCATCGCGGCGCTGTTTTTTCCGAATGCGGAAGTGGTGATCCACGATCTGGCCACCAACAAGATTGCCTATCTGGCCAACAACCTGTCGAAGCGCAAACCGGGCGATGACGCCGGGCTGGAGGACTTCGAGCTTGATGGCGGCGCCGGCGTGACCGGCCCCTATGAGAAGCTGAACTGGGACGGCAAAAAGATGCGTTCCGTGAGCATCGCCGCGCGCGACGAGCAGGGCAAGCCCAGCTATCTGCTGTGCATCAACCTGAGCACCGCGATGTTCGAGGACGCCCGCAACGCGCTGGACATGTTCCTGTCGGTCACGCGGCTGCAGCCACAGCCCCAACAGCTGTTCAAAGACGACTGGCAGGAGAAGATCAACACCTTCCTGCACGACTGGCTGCGGCGCGAAAACGCCGCGCTCGGCGCGCTGAGCCGCGAACAGAAACGGCGGCTGGTCAGCGATCTCTATCATCAGGGGGCGTTCAAGGCCAAAAGCGCCGCAGACTACATCGCCAACGTGCTGTCGATGGGGCGCGCCACGGTGTACAAGCACTTGCGAGAATTGAAGCAGGAGTAAAGGCGGCGGGAAAGGTGGAAGAAATGGGCGGCGCTGGCCGCCCATTTTGGTTACCAGCGGTAGTTGACCGAAGCGATGATGCTGCGGCCGCTGCCGTAGAAGCAGGCGTACTCGCCGCTGCAGGATGAAACGTATTTCTTGTCCGTCAGGTTCTGCACGTTGAGCTGGAGAGCCGCACCGCGCAGCGCCGACGAGGCCTGGCCAAGGTCATATTTCACCATGGCGTCGTACAGCGTGTAGTGCGGCACATCGTACTGGCCGATGGCGTCGGCCGGCGCATCGCCGATGTAACGCACGCCGCTGCCGACGGTCAGGCCGTTCAGCGCGCCGCTCAGGAAGCTGTAGCTGCCCCAGGCGGAAGCGGCGTGGCGCGGGATGCCCGCCGGGCTGTGGCCGATTTCGTCCGCCGAGTTGGAGTCTTTGGTCACCACGTCGGTGTAGGTATAGGCGGCGGTCAGCTTGATCTCCGGCGTCGGCTGGGCATGTACTTCCGCCTCAATCCCTTTGGATTTCACCTCGCCGATCTGCTCGTAGGCGGAGGTGAGACGGTTGTAAGACGCCACATTGCGCTGGGTAATGTCGAACCAGGAGAGGGTCAGCAGGGTGTTGCCGCCCGGGATCTGGTACTTCACGCCCACCTCGGTTTGTTTGCCGGTGGTCGGCTTGAGCGGATCGGCGCCCGGCGCGCTCGGATACAGGTTAGGATCGAACGAAGTGCTGTAGCTGACATACGGCGAAATGCCGTTGTCGAAGGCGTAAAGCAGGCCCGCACGGCCGGTGAACTGGGCGTCGTTGTAGGTCTGCTCCTTACCGCCGCTGGTGCGATCGCGGGTGTTGACCTGCGACCAGTCCTGACGGCCGGACAGCAGCAGGTTCCAGTTATTCCACTCCAGCTGGTCCTGCAGATACACCCCGACCTGATTCAGCGTCTTCAAATCGCTGGAAGCCAGCGCCAGCGTGCTGCCATCGATGCTGGGGCGAACCGGGTTTGCCCAGTCGATCGGGTAGTCGTTGCCGCGATCGCGATACATCTTCGAATCGATATGGCTGTAGCGGTAATCCAACCCGCCCAGCACCGTGTGCTTCACCTCGCCGGTGTCGAACAGCCCCTTCAGCTGGTTATCCACGCCAAACTCGTTGGTCATCTGCGTTTCATGCTGCGCCATGCGGGTGACGGTGTGGTCGTTGACCTTCGAGTTTACGTTATAAACCAGATATTTATAGTCTTCATCGCGGTGGGTGAAGCGCAGGTTCTGGGTAAACGACAGCGCATCGCTGAAGTTATGCTCGAGGCTGTAGCCGATCGACGCCTGCTCGCGCCGCGATCTGTTGAAGCTGGGTTCGCTGACGTTGAAGTCATAGGGCACATAGCCCGCGCTGGTCGGGAACAGCGTGCCGGCGCGCGGCAGGAAGTTGCGCGACCCGGCTTTCGGATCGTTCTGGTAGCTGGTCAGCAGCGTAAAGCTGGTGTCTTCGTTCGGCAGCCAGGTGAAGGCCGGCGCGATGGCCACCCGTTGCTGCTTGCTGTCTTTGACAAACTCATGCTCGGTTCTGGCGATACCGTTCAGGCGATAAAACAGGGTGTTGTCGTCGTTGAGTTTGCCGCCGAAATCGAACGCCGTTTCCGCCAGATGGCGGTTGCCGGTGCTGAATTTGACTTCGTGAATGCTCTGGGCGGTAGGGCGCTTGCTGGTCATCACCACCACGCCGCCGGGGCTGACCTGGCCGTACAGCACGCCGGCCGGGCCGTGCACCATCTCCACGCGCTCCAGCAGCCAGGGATCGATCTGCCCGGCGCCGCCGTTTTGGCTCGAGAGGCCAAAGTGCAGGCCGTCGAGCAGCTTGGGCGCATAGCGGAAGCCGCGGCTGATCACTTCGTCATTGCGGTTAGAGTTACCGCGGTAGGTGGTGATCACTCCGCTGGTGTAGTTCAGCGCGTCGGCGACCGACGCCGGTTCCTGGTCGTTCATTTGCTCGCGCGTGACCACCGAGATGGACTGCGGCGTTTTGCGCAGAGCGGCGGCGGTCTTGGTGCCGGCGGCGCTCTCTTTGGCGACGATCCCTTTGACCGGCGCGGTCACGCTGTTTTGCGCGTCGGCGGTCACCAAAATCGTCTCGTCCGCCGCAGCGGACGCGTGTGGCGCGAAGGGCAGTAAGGCCAGCGCCGAGCCCAGCAACAACCGCTTGGCGGCCGTCGCTTCCGCATTAGAATTGTCTATCCCTTTGTTTTTAATCTTCATTCTCTCTCCTGCATACCTGCGTTGTGTGTCATGCAACCCTGATAAACCCCGAAATATCGGCGAGCGGTCTTTACCCGTCGATACGGAAACGCCGTGTGCGCACGACGGTAAAAATCCGACAAATAGTATTGAAAACGATAATGAGTATCAATACGATTGTCAGGTTTTGTAAAAATCACTCATGTTATGTAAGGGGCGCTATGGAGTTTTTGCCGGAAAAGAGGCCAGACAACGGTCATGAGGGATTGGCGGTGCAGTGGCTGCGTGAAGAGGCGGCGGGGCAGCCCGAGTGGTGGCAGAAGGTGGCCTCTCACGGCACGCCCATCGTCGAGCCGCACGATGACCGCCACGTCAAAATGACCTGGCTATGGCGCGATCCTGCCGGCGATGAACGGCGCTCGCCGATTCGCCGCGTTTATGCCGATATCAACGGCATAACCGATCACCACAGCACGTCCCCCAGCAGCCTGACCAGGCTGCCCGGCACCGACGTTTGGTACGGCACGGCCGTTATCGATCGCCGCTGGCGCGGCAGCTACAGCCTGATCCCCGTCACAGACCGGGATCTTCCTCCCGTCTTCAGCGACGACGAAACGCTGCGCGATCGCCAGCAGCGCGCCTGGTGGATTTCGCTGTTTCCACTGGCGATCGCCGATCCGTTGAATCGCCTCTCGCTGGGGCCGTCTCATCGCCCGCGCCCAGTTTCCCTGGCCCAGGGGCCGGATGCCGACGACCAAAGCGCCTGGCTGGCCGCCGATCGGCCGCTGGACGAGGCGCGGCTACAGCGTTTTCAGTGGCACAGCGAACGGCTCGGCACGCAGCGGCGCGTCTGGCTGTATGCCAGCGGCGACGCGGCGGTGAAAGCGAATCGCCCGCTGGTGTTATTGCTCGACGGCCAAAACTGGATCGAAAGGCACGCGCTGCTGCCGGTGATCGAGAACGAAACCGCAACAGGGCGGTTGCCGCCCGCGTGCTGGCTGCTGATCGATGCGATCGACGGCGAACACCGGGAAAACGAGCTGCCCTGTAACGCCGCCTTCTGGCAGGCAATCATCGATGAGCTGTTGCCGCAGGCGCAGAAGCGCGAAGCGTTCAGCGAGGAAGGGGCGCGCACCGTCGTCGCCGGCCAGAGCTACGGCGGGCTGGCGGCGTTATATGCCGGCCTGCATTGGCCGGCGCGCTTCGGCCACGTGTTGAGCCAGTCCGGCTCCTTCTGGTGGCCTACGGTGCAATTCGTTACCCAATTCGAAAAACGCCACGAACTGGAGGAAGGCTGGCTGATACGCCAGGTTCGGCAACGCGACGCGGCGGCGCCAGCGCTCAACGTGATCCAACAGGCCGGCGATCGGGAGGCGGATATCGAATTCGTCAATCGTCAGATGCACGAGGCGCTGACGGCGGCGGGGCACCGCGCCGACTACCGCGTGTTTTCCGGCGGACATGACGCGCTCTGCTGGCGCGGCGGCCTGGTGGACGGCGTACGCCAGCTGCTTTCCGGGATGGAATAACCCACACATTTTGACAGACAGGTAATGAAAATGACTCAGGAACAACAAAACCCGTTCGATGACGAAAGCCTCCGTTTCTCCGTTTTGGTCAACGCGCAGCAGCAGTATTCGCTGTGGCCGCAGTTTGCCGACGCGCCGCAGGGGTGGCGCGTGCTGATGGGGCCGGCGTCGCGCGGCGAATGCATCGACTACATCGAAACGCACTGGCAGGACATGCGGCCGGCGGCCTTGAAAGCGGCGGATGCGGCGCGTTAAGCGCCAGACAGCCACATCGATACATTCCGTTTGAGGAAAAGGACAGACGCCATGTCAGAAACGCTTTCTTTGCCGGATACTCAGGTCGAGTATCGGGATTATCCGCTGGTTGCGGCGCAACCGGGGATCTGGATCGCCGACCAAATCGCGCTGCGGCGCAACGGCTTCGCGGTGGCGCACTACACCGAACTGCACGGCGCTATCGACCGCTCGGCGCTGGAGCGCGCGATCCGTCAGGGGCTGGCCGAAGCGGATACGGTTCAGGCGCAGTTCTTTGAGGCGCAGGACGGCCAGCCGGTGCAGCGTTTGCCGCTGAACGCCGATCCTGCGCGCGTGCAGGCGCCGGAGTGGTTCGATTTCAGCGCGCGGCCGGACGCCGAACAGGCGGCGCTGGCGCTGATGAACGACGATCTGGCGCAGGATCTGCCGGCGGACGGCGAGCGGCCGCTCTATCGCCATGCGGTGATCCGCGTCAGCGCCGATCGCTGGTTCTGGTATCAGCGCTTTCATCATTTGACCCTGGACGGTTTCAGCTTCGAAGCCATCACCCGTCGGATCGCCGATATTTATCGCGCGCTGCGCCACGGGCTGGCGCCGGCGGCCTCGCCGTTTACCCCGTTCGGCAAGGTGGTGGAAGAGTTTCAGCAATGGCAAACCTCGCCCGCACGTGAGCGGGCGGCCGAATTCTGGCGCCAGCATCTGCGCGATTTGCCGTCGCCGCTGTCATTATCGACGGAGAGTCGGGAGGTTGAGGCGGGCGCCCGGCCGCTCAAACAGGCGCTGGTGCTGCCGGAATCGCTGTTTGACGAAGCGCTGCGCGATGGCGCGCTGCAGTCGCTGCAGCCGGCCGATATCGTCACGGCGGCGCTGGCGCTGTACCTGGCGCGCATGAGCGGCGAAACCCGCTTCTCAGTCGGTTTTCCTTTCATGCGCCGGATGGGATCGCAGGCGCTGGCGGCGGTCGGCCCGGTGGTCAACGTGCTGCCGCTGCTGCTGAACGTGACGCCGGAGATGTCGCTGGCGGATGTCTGCCTGGCCACCGTGGCGCAGATCAAGCTGGCGCGCCGCCATCAACGCTATGAGGCGGAGCAGATCAAGCGCGATCTCGGCCTGGTCGGCGGCCATCAGGAACTGTACGGGCCGGTGGTCAACGTCAAGGTCTACCACAGCGCCTTGTCGTTCGACGGTCAGGCGGCCACCACCCATACGCTGGCGATGGGGCCGGTCGACGACCTGGAGTTCGAGATCGGTTTTCGAAGCGGCGTATTGACGCTGTCTTTGGTCGCCAACCCGGCCAAATACTCGCCGCGCACCTTGCAGCACCACGCGGAGCGCATCGGCCATTGGCTGCAGCAGTTGGCGCGGCAGCCGCACCAGCCGAACGGTCAACTGGCGTTGATCGGCGAGGGGGAACTCAGACAACTCGCGACCTGGGGGCGCGGCGCTGAGCTGACGCCGCCGGCGGGCATGGTTTCGATCATGGATGCGTTCCAGCGCCAGGTTGAGCGTCAGCCCGAGGCGTTGGCGGTGTCCTGCGGCGACGTGCGCCTCAGCTACCGGCAGCTCTCCGAACGGGTGATGCAGCTGGGGCGAGTGCTGATCGAAAGCGGCATCGGCGCCGAAGACGTGGTCGCCATCGGCATTCCGCGCTCGGTGGACACGCTGGTCGCGCTGTTCGGCGTGCTGGCCAGCGGCGCGGCCTATATGCCGCTCGATCTGGACTATCCGCGTGAGCGCCTGACGCTGATGTGCGACGACGCGCGGCCGGTGATGTTGCTGACCCACAGTGACACGCGGGCCAACATGCCGGATCTGCCGCAGGTATTGTGCCTGGACGACGCCCCGTGCCTGGCGCGCTGCGCGGCCGCCGCGGCCACGCCGATAACGGACGACGAACGGCGTGTGCCGCTGAACGAGGCGCATCTCGCCTACATGATTTACACCTCCGGTTCGACCGGCAAACCCAAGGGCGTGATGTCCACGCACCGCGGGCTGCTGAACCTGTTCCTGTCGCACCAGGCTTCTCTGTTCGGCCCGGCGATCGAAAAATTCGAGGCTCGCCACGCGCGCCGCTTGCGCGCCGGCCATACCGCCTCGTTCTCTTTCGACTCCTCCTGGGAACCGCTGTTCTGCATGATGATGGGCAGCGAACTGGTTATCTTCGATGAAGAGCTGCGCCGCGACCCCTGGGCGCTGCTGGAACAGACCCAGCAGACGCCGATCGATCTGCTGGACATCACGCCGTCGTTCTTCTCGCAACTGGTGGACTGCGGTCTGCTGAAAGGGCAGTTCCCGCTGCCGTCTTTCGTGATGATCGGCGGCGAGGCGGCGACGCCGACGCTGTGGAACCTGATGCAGCAGCATCCGGAGGTGGAGATCCACAACTATTACGGCCCGTCCGAATACACCGTCGATACCCTCGGCGCGCCGGTGACAGCCGCCGATCAGCCGGTGATCGGCCGTCCCCTCGCCAATACCTCAGTCTGGTTGCTCGACAGCCGCCTGCAGCCGGTGCCGATCGGCGCGGCGGGTGAGCTGTACATTTCCGGCAAGGGCATCGCGCGCGGTTACCTGCGGCGCCCGGATCTGACGGCGGCGCGCTTTGTCGCCAACCCGTTCGCCGAAGGCGAGGTGATGTACCGCAGCGGCGACCTGATGCGCTGGAGCGCGGAGGGCCAGCTGGTATTCATTGGCCGGACCGATCACCAAATCAAGGTGCGCGGCTTCCGCGTCGAGCTGGGTGAGGTGGAAAGCGCCTTGGCCGCCTTGCCGGACGTGGGGCGGGCGGTGGTGATCGCCGAACCGATCGGCGCCACCTATCGCCTGATTGGCTACTGCTCGGTGCAGGATGACGCGCGTCGCGCCTCGCCGGCGCTGCAAAGCGAGCTGCTGGGGCAGTTGGCGCAGCGTCTGCCAGATTATATGGTGCCGGCGATCCTGGTGGTAATGCCGGAGCTGCCGCTGAACGTCAACGGCAAGATTGACCGCCAGGCGCTGCCCAAACCGCAGGAAACGCTGGCGCAAAGCATTCGCGAACCGGCCACCGAGCAGGAGAGGCTGATTTGCCGCGCGATGGCCCAACTGTTGGGAATGGAGCGCGTCGGCGCCGACGACGATTTCTTCGCGCTCGGCGGCGACAGCATCTCGGCGATGGGGCTGGGCACCGCCCTGCGGCGCAAAGGCTATCTGCTGCGGCCGCGCGAGATCTTCGCGCTGCACACCCCCGCGCGCATGGCGCAGGCGATGCAGCCGCTGGCCGTTGGCTCTCAGACCGCACGCAGCGTGCGGCAAGGCCCGATCGACGGGCTGCCGATCCTGCACTGGTTCGCCGAGACGGGCGATATGCATCGCCGCTTCGCGCACGGCGTTTTCCTGCGTGTGCCCGCCGAGCTGCAACCGGAACAGCTGCGTTATGCGTTGGCACAGCTGCGCGCGGCGCACCCGGCACTGAGCGCCAGGATCCGCGGCGGCCAGTTGGTGATCGAGGAAGCCGCTACCGCTGAGTTCATGCAGGTTCAGGCCGTATCCGGCGAACTGGAGCTAGCGGCGGAACAGGCGTTTGATGCTGCACTCGAGCAGCTCGATCCGGCGGCCGGCGCCATGATGCAGGCGATCCTGTTGCAGCGTGACGGGCAGAGCCTGGGGCTGGTGCTGGCGATCCACCACCTGGTGGTCGACGGCGTTTCCTGGCGCATCTTGCTCGACGAGCTGCGGCAAGTGGCCGACAGCGCCATGCAGGGGCAGCCGATCACGCTGCCGCCGGAGGAAACCTCGCTCTATGAATGGTCCGCGCGTTTACGGGCCGACGTCGAACGCCGCGAAGCCGAGCTGCCGTTCTGGCGGCAGATGTTGGCGGACGGCGTGCCACGTTTGGGGCGGCGCGCGCTGGAACCGCAGACCGATCGCATCGCCTCGGTGAGCGAACGGCGCACGCTGCTCGACAGCCGGCTGACCGCCGCGCTGCTCGGCACATTGCCGCAGAGCTATCGCGCCCAGGTTGAAGAGATCATGCTGTGCGCGCTGGCTCAGGCCTGCCGCCGCCGTTTCCAGGCCGCTTCGCTGCGTTTCTCTCTGGAGTCGCACGGCCGCGCCGAACTGGATGACGGCCTCGATCTGGCCCGCACCGTCGGTTGGCTGACGGCGGAGTACCCGCTGCGTATCGAACTGCATGACGCCGAGCATAATGAGGCGGTGCGCGCGGTGAAACGGGCGACGCGCGCGGTGGCCGATCGCGGCGTCGGCTATGGCCAGCTGCGTTATCTGCATCCGCAGCGTGACGATCTGGCGGCGCTGGCGCAGCGCAACGCCCCGGAGATTTTATTCAACTACCTTGGGCGTTTCAGCCAGGATGAGGCGCACTGGACGCCGCAGCGCAGCCAGACCCGCTTCCGCGACGCCTTCGCCGTGGCGCAGGATGCGCAGCAGGCGCCGTCTTACGGGCTGGAAGTGAATATCTTTGTTGAGGAGCGGCGCGACGGCGCCTGCCTGGCGATTAACTGGAGCTGGCTGGAGGCAATGTTCAGCGAGAGCGACATTGCGCAGCTGCACAGCGGCATCGAGCACGCCGTGCGTTCACTGTGCGAGTTTGCCGAACGGCATCCCGAACGCGCGGCGGCGACGTTGGTGGCGGCCGAAATCGCCCAGCCGGGCGTCGATGATGAAGCGGTGCGCGCCTGGGAGCGGGAGTGCGGGCCGTTAGCCGCGGCGCTGCCGCTGTTGCCGCTGCAACACGGCCTGCTGTTCCATGCGCAGACGGCGCAGCAGGGCGGCAGCTATAACTCGCTGACGCGCCTGAGCCTCTGCGGCGAACTGGACGCGCATCAACTTCAGCAGGCGCTGAATGCGGTGATCCGCCGCCATCCGCAGCTGGCCGCCCGATTCAACCGCGAGGGCGAGCCGTTGCAGCTGATCCCGCAGGAAAGCCATTGGCCGCTGGACAGCCACGCGCTGCCGCCGCTGGCCGAAGAACAAGAAGCGCAGGCACTGCACCGACTGGAGCAGCAGGAACTGCAGTGCGATCTGTTCAACCAGCCGGGCGCGATGCTGCATGCATTGCTGGTCAAACACGGGGATAGCGAACGCTACACGCTGTTCCTTAACGCGCATCACCTGATCGTCGACGGCTGGTCGACGCCGGTGGTGCTCAACGATCTGATGCTGGCCCTGCGTGAAGGCGAGCAGGCGTTGCCGCCGCTGCGTTCGAACTATGCCGATATCGTGCGCCGCCTGACCGCGCGGGATGCCGAAGCTTCGCGCCGCCTCTGGCGCCAGACGCTGCAGGACGTGCGGCCGACGTTGCTGTTCGGTGAAACGCAGGACGATCGCGTGCACGAGCTGGAGATGACGTTGCCGCCGGCCGAGGAAAGGCGCTTGCTGACCCTGTGTCGCGAACGCGGGTTGACGCTCAATACCGTGATGCAGGGCATTTGGGCATTGCAGTTGGCCAGCTGTTGCGGCCAGCAGGACGTGGTGTTCGGCTCGCCGGTTTCCGGTCGCTTTGGCCAGATAGAAGGGGTCGAGGAACACGTTGGCCTGTTCAGCAACACGCTGCCGGTGCGGGTGCGTCTGCAGCACGATCGTTCGCTGACGGAACAGCTGACTGAGCTGCAGCACCGGCAGATTGAACTGCTGGAGCACGACGATTTGGGATTGGGTGAAATTCAGCACCTGGCCGGGGCGGGCACGCTGTTCGATACGCTGTTGGTGGTGGAGAACTACCCGGACAACGACGCTCTGCTGGGCGGCGCAGGGTCGCTGCGCTGCGACGCCATCCGCAACAAAGGCTATACCCACTATCCGCTGACGCTGCTGGTGCTGCCGGGCGAGCGTCTGCGCCTGCTGATGGAGTACCGCGCCTCGGTGCCGCAGCCTGAGCGCTTCGCCGCGCGGCTGATGGCGCTGTTGCAGCAGTGGATCGCCCAGCCGGATCTGCCGCTGCCGCGCTGGCAGTTGCAAACGCCGCAGGAGCAGGCGCTGATCGCGGCGGTCAACCGCACCGGGCAGGCGGTGGCAGACACCACCTTGCATCAGGCGATCGCCGATCAAGCGCGGCGCACGCCGGAACGCATCGCGCTGCAGGATGCCGGGCACAGCCTCAGCTACCGCGACATGCAGCGCCAGGCCGCGCTGCTGGCCGAGCGGCTGACGGCGGCCGGCATTCAGCCGGGGGATATCGTCGCGGTGGCGTTGCCGCGTTCCGTGCGCCTCAGCCTGGCGCTGACGGCGATTGTGCAGACCGGCGCCGCCTGGCTGCCGCTGGACACCGGCTACCCGGACGAGCGGCTGGCCTACATGGTGGAGGACGCCAAGCCGCGGCTGATTATCACCGAGAGCGCGTTGGATGCCCGCTTTGCCGCGCTGGCGCCGACGCTGCTGTTCGATGCGCTGGACGACAGCGGGCGTGAACCGCCTGCGCGCCTGCCGGCGGGGAACGGCGACTATCCCGCCTACGTCCTGTATACCTCCGGCTCTACCGGGCGGCCGAAAGGCGTGGTGGTAAACCACCGGGCGATCGTCAACCGCCTGTTCTGGATGCAGCACGAGTATGCGCTCGATGCGCAGGACGTGGTATTGCAGAAAACGCCGTGCAGCTTCGACGTTTCCGTCTGGGAATTCTTCTGGCCGCTGATGGTCGGCGCGCGCCTGGTGATGGCACCGCCGGAGGCGCATCGCGATTCGCAGGCGCTGACGACGTTGATCGATGACTATGGCGTGACCACGCTGCATTTCGTTCCGTCCATGTTGGCTATATGGGTGGAGGCGCTGAACGAGCGGGCGCCACAGCGCGCCGCCGCCAGCCTCAAACGCGTGTTCTGCAGCGGCGAAGCGCTGTCGTGTGAACTGGCTTCCCGCTATCAGGCGTTGGTTACCGCGCCGCTGCACAACCTGTATGGCCCGACGGAGGCGGCGGTCGATGTCACCTACCAACCGGCGTCCGGCGCGGCATTGGCGGCGGTGAGCGGCGCCGGCGTGCCGATCGGCAAACCGGTCTGGAACACCCAGCTGAGCATTCTCGACGCCATGCTGCGGCCGGTGCCCGTCGGCTGCGCCGGCGATCTCTACCTGCGCGGCATTCAGCTGGCCGATGGCTATCTGCATCGGCCGGGGCTGACGGCGCAGCGGTTTGTCGCCGATCCCGCCGGCAACGGCGCGCGCATGTATCGCACCGGCGATATCGCCCGCTGGCTGGAAGACGGCAGCGTCGAGTATTTGGGGCGCAGCGACGATCAGCTGAAGATCCGCGGCCAGCGCATCGAGCTGGGGGAAATCGAGCAGGCGCTGCTGGCGCAGCCGGGGGTAGCGCAAGCGGCGGTGCACGCCATCGAGCTGGGCGAGGGCGCGACGGGGCTTGGCGGCGCCGATATGCGCCAACTGGTCGCCTGGCTGATCGCCCAACCGGGCGTGACGTTGGATACCGCCGTGCTGCATCAGGCGCTGGAGCAGCGTTTGCCGGCGCACATGATGCCGGTCAGCTATGTCATGACCGACAGCTTCCCGCTCAGCGCCAGCGGCAAGCTGGATCGCAAGGCGTTGCCGCGGCCGCAGCTGAGTCACCAGAGTGGCCGCATGCCACAGAGCGACAGCGAACGCCTGCTGGCGGCGCTGTTCGGGGAACTGTTGGGGCGCGAGACGGTGTATGCCGACGACGACTTCTTCGCGCTGGGCGGCCATTCGCTGCTGGCGATGCGTCTGGCGGCGGAGCTGCGTCGCCGCGTGCCTCGGCCATTGAGCGTCGGGCAGATCATGTTCGCCCGCAGCCTGGAGAAGATGGCGCACCTGCTCGATGACGCGCAGGCGGCCAACTCGGCCGAGAGCCGCGGCGTCGGCGAATGCCTGCAGCTGCGGGCCGGCCAAGGCCCGGCGCTGTTCTGCCTGCATCCGGCTTCCGGTTTCGCCTGGCAGTACTCAGGGCTGAGCCGTTATCTGCCGGGCAGCTACCCCATCATCGGCCTGCAGTCGCCAAGACCGGACGGCGCCATCGCCACCTGCGAGGATATCGAGCAGATGGTCGATCGTCATCTCGCCAATCTGCGCCGCCTGCAGCCGCAGGGGCCTTACTACCTGCTGGGCTATTCGCTCGGCGGCACGCTGGCGCACTCGATGGCCGCGCGCCTGCAGCAGCAGGGCGAAGAGGTGGCGTTCCTCGGCATGCTGGATACCTATCCGCCGGAAGGCCAGGATTGGACCGGCCCCAGCGAGGAGGACGCGCAGAAAGAGGTGGCGCAGGAGCAGGCCGAGTTTATGGCGGAAGATCATGGCGATCCGGCGCTGATGGCGGAGAAGGCGGCAATGTTCGACAGCATCGTCGCCAACTACCGCGACGCGGTGCGCATTCTGTCTCAGGCGCGCAGCCGGCGTTTCCACGGCACGGCGACGCTGTTTGTCGCCGACCAGACGCTGCCGCCGGAGATGGACATCGACGCCGTGTGGGCGCCGTATCTGGATGGGCTGATCTGCCATCACCAGCGCTGCGAACACGCGGACATTCTGTCGCCGGCTTCGCTGGAGACGCTCGGGCCGCTGTTGCATTCGTTGCTGACGCAGCAATACGGGTTGGTATAACGCAACCGGGCCGGGGGGCGTGCGTCCCGGCCCGTACTAAAACATGATATGCAGGACACTATGGCCAGACCTTCTTTTTTTCTTGATTTCAGTTTGCTGAGAAGCAATGCGCATTTCCGCGCGATTTTCTGCGCCCGCATGCTGTCGGTGTTTTCCCTCGGCATGTTGGCGGTGGGGGTGCCGATCCAGATCCAGGCGATGACCGGCTCCACGTTGCAGGTGGGCGTGGCGGTGGCGCTGGACGGGGTGGGCATGTTTATCGGCCTGATGCTGGGCGGCGTGCTCGCCGATCGCTACGATCGCCGCAAGCTGATCCTGTTTGCGCGCGGCACCTGCGGGCTGGGCTTTGTCGCCCTGAGTCTGAACGCCTTCGCCCCGGCGCCTTCGCTGTGGGCGCTCTACCTGCTGGCGGCCTGGGACGGCTTCTTCGGCGCGCTGGGCATGACGGCGCTGATGGCGGTGATCCCGCTGCTGGTCGGGCGCGAAAACCTGGCGGCGGCGGGGGCCTTGAGCATGGTGACGGTGCGCATCGGCGCGATCCTGGCGCCGGCGTTGGGCGGGATCATCATCGTGTTCGGCGGCGTGGGGCTGGCGTTCGCCGTGGCCGCCGCCGGGACGCTGGGCACCCTTGTCCCACTGGTACGCCTGCCGACGCTGTTACCGCAGCAGCAGGAGCCGGAACACCCGCTGCGCGCGCTCGCCAGCGGCTTCCAGTTTGTCTGGCGCAATAAGGTGGTGGGGTCGGTGGTGCTGCTGGGGATGCTGATGAGCATCGTCGGCGCCGTCCGGGTGCTGTTCCCGGCGCTGGCGCAGGACGCTTACCACGTCGGCGCGTCCTCAATTGGCCTGATGTATTCCGCGGTGCCGCTCGGTGCGATGCTGGGCGCGCTGACCAGCGGCTGGGTGGGGCGTTTCTCTCGGCCCGGCGTGCTGATCCTGGTCGCCGCCATCGTCGCGTTTACTGCTATCGCTTCGCTGGGGCTATTCAGCCACTTGGCGCCGGCGCTGCTGGCGCTGGTGTGCTACGGCTATGCCAACGCCATCGCTTCGCTCCTGCAATTCATGCTGATCCAGAGCAACACGCCGGATCATCTGCTGGGGCGGGTGAACAGCCTCGGCACCGCGCAGGACGTAACCGGCGATTCGATCGGCGCGCTGGGGCTCGGCGTACTGGGCAGGATCTTTACCCCGTTGATGAGCGTGCTGTCGTTTGGCGCATTCGCCGCTGTGCTCGGCGTGCTGGTGGCCTTCAGCGTGCGCACGCTGCGCCAGTGCCGGCCGGCGGACGCGCTGGTCGAGCACGATGAGCCCGCGCCGGCAACCTCAGCGGCGACGGACAACTAACCCCTCACGGCACCGGCTGTTCCGGCCGGTGCTGCTCCCCCCAGTTGCACATCATGTCGATCACCGGGATCAGCGAACGCCCGCGTTCGGACAGGCTGTACTCCACCTTGGGCGGGATCTGCGGATACTCCTTTCTCACCACCAACCGATCTTTTTCCAGCTCTTTGAGCGTCGAACTCAGCGTTTTGTAGGAAATGGTGCCGATGCAGCGCTGCAGCTCGTTGAACCGCAATACCGGCTTATACAACGCCAGCCAGTAGAGAATAATCATTTTATATTTGCCGTTGATCACCGACAGCGTATAGCCAAAGCCGGTGTCTTCAAGGCTGATGCCCGTTGGGCTGCAGTGGGATTCAGCGGTCATTGGGTGCTTTCTCCAGGGTAAGTATGTGTCGTGAGTGTGCGTATTTTACATTGTTCCAGCATAACCTATGATGCGCCGGTAGACACCTGACTGGAGAAATCGATATGAAAACCTTGGTGGTGGTGACCCATCCCGATATGGCGAACTCGGTGGTCAACAAACGCTGGCTGGAGGAACTGCGGCGCTATCCGGAGCGGTATACCGTGCACGAACTGCATCAGGCCTACCCGGACTGGCAGATCGACGTCGCCCAAGAGCAGCGGCTGATCGAAGCCCATGACAACATCGTGCTGCAGTTCCCGATTTTCTGGTTCAGCAGCCCGCCGCTGCTGAAAAAATGGCTGGACGACGTGCTCACCTACGGCTGGGCCTACGGTTCTCGCAGCGGCTACAAGATGCAAAACAAGAAGCTGGCGTTGGCGGTCACGGCTGGGGTGCGTGCAGAGGATTATGCACGCGACGGGCGCTATCGTTATTCGCTGGAGGAAATCTTCCGGCCGTTTGAAGTCACCGCCGGTTACGTGCGGGCCGACTATGCCTCGTTCTTCGCCTTTTACGGCAGGGAGGCCGCTTCGGACGGCACGGTGGAGCCGCTGCAATCCCACGAATTGGATCGCAGTGCGCAAGGCTATCAGGCATTTCTCGCCGCCCTGAATTAACGGCACGCCCCGGATGCGCCAGGGCGTGCGCATCCGGCTACTCGATGTGAACGCCGAAACCGTCTTGCCCTGGCGCGAGATGCGCTTTCAAAGTCAGCTGCGGGATCAGATAGTCACCGGCGTTCTGCCGCCGGAAGCGGATTGGCTCGGCGTTCCACAGATTATCCAGCCGCTGCCCGAGCTGCTCGCACAGGGCGGCAAAGCGTGCCTCATCGGTTTTGCCGGCACGGTAGGTGACGAACGGCGGCAGCACCTCGAAGCCTGGGTAGTGCAGCATGCCGTGCTGGATCGGGAACAGGATATCGTCGATCGGCCCGTTGATGCCGCGCGGGGCGTAATGGGACTCCCAGCCGCCGGCGGTGACGATCAGCATCGCCCGTTTGCCCGCTAGCGTCCCCTCGCCGTAACGGTCACCCCAATGGGTATCGCAATGCTCACCCACGCCGTAGGCAAAACCGTAAGCATAGACACGCTCCACCCAGCCTTTCAGGATCGCCGGCATCGAGAACCACCACAGAGGAAACTGCAGCAGCACCGCGTCCGCCCAACGCAATTTTTGCTGTTCCCGTTCGATATCAGCGCTCTGCATGCCGTTGGCGAACGCGCGCTGCGAATCCAGCGAAGGATCGAAACGAGCAGTTGCCGGGCCTTCCAGACTGTCGTCAGCGTCGAGCGCCGCTTTCCACTTCATGGCGTACAGGTCGGACACTTGTACCTGATGGCCGGCCTGCGTCAGGCGTTCAACGGCGAAATTTTTCAGTGAACCGGTCAGCGACAGCGGCTCCGGGTGGGCGTAAACAATCAGCACATTCATAACAGCTCTCCTTGGTGTGAGAGCTGCAGGTTAGGGTGTTAGTCGGTATATTAGAAATGAATTACCGTTATCCCAGGTATAACTATGAATAATTTAAGGCGACTGGATCTCAACCTGCTGGTGACGCTCGACGCGCTGCTGGCGGAGCACAACGTCACACGCGCGGCACAGCGGCTCAATTTCTCCCAGCCGGCGGTCAGCGTGCATCTCGCCAAACTGCGGGCGATCTTTGACGATCCGCTGCTGTTGCCCGGCCCGCGCGGCATGCGCCCGACCGCCAGAGCGGAACAGCTGCGGGAACCGTTACGTCAGGCATTAGCGGCGCTCGAGTTGGCAGTAACGCCGGCGACGCCGTTCGATCCCGCCGTGGCGACCGATACCTGGCGCGTGGCCGCCTTTGACTACGGTGAATCCACCATCGTGCTGCCGGCGCTGAACGGTTTGCGCACGGCGGCGCCCGGCACCCGGCTGGCGGTGCTGGAGATCGCCCCGGCGCGCCTCGCCAAACGGATGGAGCAAGGGGAGGTCGACCTGGCGTTTCATACCCGAGAAGGGGCGCCATCCGGCCTGCGGCAGCGCACGCTGTTTAGCGAACGCTATGTGCTGGTGGGCAGAATCGGCCATCCCAAACTGCATGCCAGGCTGACGCCGGTGCAATTTTGCCAATTGGAGCAGGTGATGGTCTCGCCGGACGGCGGCGGGTTCTATGGCATGACCGACCGGGCGTTGGCAGACGTGGGGCTGACGCGGCGCGTGGTGCTTTCCGTGCCGCATTTTCTGTTCGTTCTCTCGGTGCTGACGCAGTCCGATTTGGTGGCGATGCTACCGGAGCGGCTGGTGCGCAACCAGCCTTTATTGCAACGGCTTGAGCCGCCGCTGGCGGTGCCGGGCTTTGAAATGACCATGCTGTGGCACGAACGATCGCACCGCGATCCCGCTCACCGGTGGCTGCGCGAACATATCGTGCGTTCAGTGTGAGTGGATTAACGGGTTAAAGGGAGAAGCGTTTTTTGATTCTGTCGATCGGCGTGCCATCGCTGAGCGGCACCTGCGGCAAACGATCGTAATCGCGAAAGCCCATTTTGTGATAGTAGGCGAGGCCACCGACGTTATCCGCCCGAATGGTGGCGTTGATGTGCTTGAAACCGTGAGACTTCGCCGCCGCTAATGTGGCAGGGAACAACGCACTGCCGACGCCACGCACCTTCGGCGACAGGCGGGAAAAGGTGGCAATATCTGCAGTATCGGGCGGCAGGGCATCATCTGCGCTCAGCGCCTGGAAGCCCACCAACAGCCCATCGACCTCCGCGACATGGCAGCTCAGCGCATTGCTGCCGCTGATGAACCATTCGCTGAATTCGGCGGGGGTGAGGGGCGTTTCTATCGCCGTCGTGCCGCCGGCGCCGATCACGTCATTCAATAACTGCGTCAGGGCTTCAGCGTCTTGCGGGGTTACCGTTCTGATCTTCATTGCGTTACTATCTCCTATGATGAATCGGCTGGAACCATCGAAAGAAGATAGACGCAGGCGCCCGATAATGAAATATCGGAACGTGCCGGACAAAAAGACAGTGAGGGGAATTACATGAACAGGAAGCGGTCGGCCAGCGGAACCCCACGTTCGAGACGCGGTGGCAGCGCGTCGTCGCGATCGTCAGGCTGAGCAGCCTGCGGCGCGGCGTCTTCGGCTTTTTCAATCATCAGCTCGCCGAGCAGGGCCAGAAAACGAGTGATCTTTTGCATATTCCCTCCAGGGCAATAATTAACCTGAAGATGATAGTAATCGCCGCCTAACCGAATGGGAAAAACTTAAAACTCATATCCTAAGAACCGGATCGCATATCGCCTGACCGGGCGACGGTGGCCCATCGCCCGGTGAACCGCTTAGAAGGTGACGTTAACCTTGGCCCACAGGGTGCGGCCCGGTTCATTCACCGCGCTGTTGGCCGAGTACCCGAAGGCGCTGTTGCCCGCCAGGTTGAGGTGCTCGCTGTAGGTCTTGTTCAGGATGTTATCCAGACCGGCGCTCAGCTTGACGTTTTTATTCACCTTGTAGGCGGCGTTGGCGGAGAGCACGCCGAAGCCGGCGCTTTCGGCAAAGTCTTTGCCCACCACGTTGCCTTCGTTGATCGCCACGCGGTGTTGGCTGCTGACCAGACGCCACAGGCCGGTGCCGCTCCAGTCGCCGTACTCATAGGTCAGCCCCAAGCGTGCCTCCAGCGGCGGGATCTGCGGCAGCGGCCGGCCGTCGCTGGTGTTTTTGCCCCAGGAGTATGCCAGGCTGGCGTCGGTTTTCCAGTGCTCGCTCAGCTGATAACCCATGCCCATTTCGCCGCCCATGATGTTGGCGTTGACGTTATCGGCCTGGCTGAGGCGCGCGTTGTGCGGATCGTATTTGAACAGGATGAAATCATCGACGCGGCCTACATAAGCGGAGACCCAGCCGTTGAAGCGTTTGCCGTTGTACTGCGCGCCGATGTCGAGCTGCGTGGTTTTCTCGCTCTTGACGCTGGAGAACGGATCCTTGCTGCCGTTCGGGCCAAGCTTCGGTGAGAACAGCTCCCAGTAATCCGGGAAGCGCTCGGTATAACCGACGCCGGCATACAGCATCAGCGGCAGGTCGGCCAGCGTATGCTCCAGGCGCATAAAGCCGCTCGGCAGGGTGTCCGAACGTTCCCCAGCGCTGGCGCTGCGGAAATTCTCCACCAGGGTGCGGTCGAGGCGCGCGCCGCCGATCAGTTTATCCTGTTCGCTGGTGGACCAGGTCAGTTCACTGAAGGCGCCGTAGCTGTTGAACTGGGCGTCTTTTTCCCAGCTGCCGCGGTTCATACTGCGGTGGGTGTTGGTTTGGGTGTCCAGGCCGCTTTCAAGCTTCACGTTCTGCCACTGCCAGGTGCCCATCACGCGGCCGCCGACGGTGCGGCGATCGAGCTGCATCGTCATGCCGGAGGACATCATGTGCCCGCCGTGGCCGCCCATCCCCATGCTCATGCCGCCATGCCCCCCGTGCCCAGCCATGCCGCCGCTGCCCGGCGAGCGCAGGGTGACATTGTCCATCACGTGGTTGGCGTAGTTGTAGTAGACCTGCGCTTCCAGCTTATCCAGCACGTCGCCGATGTTGGATTTCTCCACCCGCATGCCCAGGCTTTCGCGTTTGAACTGCGAACCGTCCATGCTGCGGCCGGCATAGCGCGCTTCGCCGTTGCCGCGGCCCATAGTTACTTCCAGCAGCGTGTCGTTGTCCGGCGTCCAGCCGAGCGCCAGATCGCCGTTCCACTTGTCCCAACGCGATGGCACGCGCGTATTCGTGCCGTCCTGATAGTCGTTGGAACGGGATTTGTTGGCCATCACCCGCAGGTAGCCTTGTTCGGCGCCGAGGCTGGCGTCGATGTTCTCGTCCCAGCGGCCGTTGGAGCCGGTCAGCACGCTGGCGTTGCCCTTGATGCCCGGCTTGTCGAAGCGCGGGCGTTCACGCTCGAAACGCACCGTGCCCGCCGACGATCCCGGCCCCCACAGCACCGTCTGCGGCCCCTTGGTAATGGTCAACAGATCGAAACTTTCCGGCGAGATGTAAGAGGTCGGCGCATCCATCCGCGCTGGGCAGGCGCCCAGCATTTCCGAACCGTCGGTGAGGATCTTCAACCGAGAGCCGAACATGCCACGGAACACCGGGTCGCCGTTGGTGCCGCCGTTGCGGATCTGCGAGAAGCCGGGGATGGTTTTCAGGTAGTCCGAACCGTCGCTGGCCGGCACCGGCTGGCGTGGGGTTTTCGGCGAGGTGACGATGGTCAGCGGGGAGTAGAGCGGCGCGGTGACGGTGATCACGTCGCCATCATTAACCTGTGCGCCGGCAGGGTGTTGATGCGCCTGCGCCGCGTGGCCGGCCAGCAGAAACAGCGGCATGGCGGTGGTAATGGCGCGGGTGACGGCGTTCTTTTTATAAGTCGATTTAAACATCATCTTTCCTTAAGCTAACTTTTTCCGTGTTTGGTCGAGGGATTATTCAGGCGTGGGGCGGCCTGGCGAAAATCACCATCGGAAAATACGGGGGTTAATTCCATCAACCTGGAAATAACCGGATTAATAATGTCGTCTCGATGATTAACCGTTGGGCGAATTAATTCCGCCGGGTTGAAACGATCAACGGCAATACAGAGAACGGCAATGGGCTTATTGTTAAATCAGAGGAAAGAGATGGGGGGCGCGCGCGGCTGTAATTCGGTGTGAACAACGTGGGCAAACAGAGGGACGAGATAGTGGATCGGCGGCGGGCGCGAAGCCAGCGACTGGGACCAGAACAGCGGGCCGTGGCTCACGTCCAGCAGCGGCGCGTGCAGCAACAGCACGCAGTAGCCGCAGGCGCTGTCGTCCATCATCATCGCCATGTTGTGGTGGCCGCCGCCGTGCTGCATCAGCGACTGTGAGACTTTCTCAGGCTCAGGCGGCGGCGAGTGCATCCCGTGATGCATCGGCATATCCATGCCGCAATCCGCCATGACGGTCGCTCCAGCACTTCCGGCGCGCACATGCTCCAGGGATCGCGAGACCACCGGCGCAATGAACAACATCAGAATGGCAAACACCCCTAACCAGGCGGCGGCCCGATTTCGCGATGTAGAGGGCTGAATTAACGACACAATCAACCTAAAAAAAGGGTTAACACAGGGTAGGGAATTGTACTGGTTTATGTCGAAATGTTAAAACCTTTTATTTCTGGCCAACGATCTGTTGATGAAAATGAGATCAAAACAGTGATTCACATTTAAGCAGAATTATATGCAAAGCGGCCAAGGGATACGCAGCCAGTTATAAATTCCCAAGATATGTCGAGAATGGAACCCGCAAAAATATACTCAATAACAAGGGCGTGCTAGGCTTTTATTTTTCGCTTGATAAGGGGAAGCAACGATGGATTTGACCACTCAGGACGCACTGGACTGGCTTAATGACGGTATTGAAACGCTCAAAACCGGTGAGATCAACCGTTACAGTGCAGAGGGCTACACGCGGGGGTATGAGCTCGGTTTTCTGTACGGAACCTTGCGCACCTTACTGGCCACGCAAAAAATTACCCGTGAAGAGTACGATAAGTTACACAGTACACTGAGCCATACCCGCCACGCTTGCATGCGAGAATGACAAGCTGGCTTTCACGCGGCGTTGCCTGCCGACAACGCCTTGAGCTTATTTCGATTTAACGCGCCAAACGGTGTTGCCGACGTCATCCGCAATCAGCAGGGCGCCGGTCTTGTCGATCGCTAATCCTACCGGTGCGCCATAGAGTTCCTTCTCGTCGTCGGAGACAAAGCCGGTGACCACCGCTTTGAGTTTGCCGACCGGCTTGCCTTGCTCAAACGCCACGTAGCTGACCCGGTAGCCGTTCAGCGGCGAGCGATCCCAGCTGCCGTGTTCGCTGACGAAGGCGCCGCCGCGATACTCAGCCGGCAGAGCGTTCGCCGTGTAGAACAGCAGCCCCAGCGGCGCGACGTGCGAGCTGAGAGCGTAGTCCGGCTTGATGGCTTTCGCCACCAGATCCGGCCGCGCCGGCTGCACCCGCCGATCGACATGCTGGCCGAAATAGCTGTAAGGCCAGCCGTAGAAGCCGCCGTCCTGCACCGAGGTCAGGTAGTCCGGCACCAGATCGGCGCCGATCTCGTCACGCTCGTTGACGATGGCCCATAGCTTGCCGCTGTGCGGTTCCCACTGCAGCCCGGTCGGATTGCGCAGGCCGCTGGCGAAGATGCGGCTGGCGCCGGAGGCGGTGTCCACTTCCAGCACGGCGGCGCGGCGGTACTCTACGGCCAGGCCGTTTTCGGTGATGTTGCTGTTTGAACCGACGCCGACATACAGCTTTTTACCGTCCGGGCTGGCCAGCAGGGCCTTGGTCCAATGATGGTTGATGGTGTCCGGCAGATCGGCCAACTCTTTACCCGCATCGCTGATGCGCGTTTCGCCCGGCTGATAGGCGTACTGCATGATGTTGCCGGTGTTGGCCACATACAGGGTGTTGCCAATCAGCTGGACGCCGAACGGCGAATCGAGCCCTTCGAGGAAGACATGCTTTTCCCAGCTGCCATCGGCGGTTGGGCGCAGCAGGGTAATCCGGTTGCCCCCTTTGCCGCCTTTACCGGACTGGCCCTTCACCAAACCGGCGATCAGCTGCTTGGGCGTGCTCACCGCTTCGGTGCCCGGCCCGTTGGCTTCCACCACCAAAACATCGCCGTTGGGCAGGGTAAGCAGCTGGCGCGGGTGCAGCAAACCGTCCGCCACCTTATCGATTTTCAAGCCTTCGGCCACTTTCGGCATCTGATTTTGCTGCCAGCCAACGCCCTTTGGCACCTGCATCGGCGGCATCAGGAAGTCTTGCGCCGCCGGCAACGTCGGATCCGGCCCCATTTGTTGTTCCGGTGAAATGACGGCGCTGTTATCGCAGCCGGCCAGCGCCAGCACGGCCGAAAGCGCAATCGCGATCGATGATAGCTTCATGAAAACCTCCTTATTATTTTGCGCGGGCGCCCACGGCCAGCAGAATGTTGGCGAGGCTCAGCAGCGCGACCACGATCGCAGACAGCACCAGACCTTGCGGCACCACGGCATACGCATCCCGGCTATGCACGAAAGCGTTGATGATGGCGAGAACGATGGCCAGCAAGTTCAGCCAGAAATGGAGCTTGACCGATGGCCCCTGCAGCCGGCCGCTGCCGAACCACACCTGCACCAGGTTAATCAGACGGGGAATAATGGCAAAAATCAGGCCGATGGCGATCAGCCAACTGGCACCGTTGACCCACTGAATATTCGCCGTACAGGCATAGATAATGTCGAAAATCAGCGCAGCGGTGAAAAATCCGTAGGGTATCGGATTGAGCCATTCATAGACGGCCACCGCGACCGCTGAAGGCCTTGCTGTCGTTTGCGTGGTCATGCAGGTATCTCCATGAAAAATGATAGGTAAAAAAGGGCGTTGGCCCCTTAAAGCTTTGTTCAGATTCACCGATTTGAACAATTTTGATTCTCATTTTTAGCATGCGATGTTAAAACCGAAACCCTCACTGCGGCATTATCAATGACTTACAACATCGGGAGGATGGGCATGAGTATAGAGCGCGTTCAGCGATTTCTGGCCGAGCACGCGCCGGAAACGGCGGTGACGGTGCTGGCAAAGAATACCGCTACGGTGGCGCTGGCGGCGGAAGCCTTTGGCGTGGAGAGCGGGCAGATCGCCAAGACGCTGTCGTTTCGCGTGAACGACGGCGTGGTGCTGTTGGTGATGGCGGGAACCGCCAGAATCGATAACAAGAAGTACAAACAATTCTTCGGCGTAAAGGCGCGCATGCTGCCGGCGGAGGAGGTGGAGGCGCTGACCGGCTATCCACCGGGCGGCGTTTGCCCCTTTGCCGCACCGGCAACGGTAAGAATTTACTGCGATCGCAGCCTGTGCAGCTACGGTGAAGTGCTTCCGGCAGGTGGCAGCGATAACTCAGGCGTGAGAATTGCGCCACAACGCCTGGCCAGCATCACCGGAGCAGAGTGGATTGACGTGACGGGGTAACGTTAAGTGACGACGTCACAATTTTATTATGTTAAATGCAATGCGTTAACTCGTGGTTAATGTACTATTTTAACAGGAAAAATAATTAGCTCATCGGGTTATGGCACACCGCTTCGATATTGTGGCCATTCGGGCCGATCACAAATGCCGCATAGTAGTGGGCATGGTAATTGGGCCGTAAACCGGGTGCGCCATTGTCTTTGCCGCCGGCATTTAGCGCGGCGTGGTAGAACGCATCGACCTGTTCACGGCTGCTTGCGGCAAATGCCAGGTGCAGATGCGCCGGTTTTTCATCGGTTTGAAACAGGCACAATGACACGTTACCCCGATCGTGACAAAGTTCGACGCCATAGCCGGGTTCGCCTTCGGCAACGATCTTTACGCCCAGCGGCGCGAGTGCATTGAGGAAAAACGCTTTACTAAGGGCAAAGTCGCTGACGCCAAATTTCACATGGTCAAACATGAGGAGGCTCCTGGAATGTGTCCCAATTCAGTATAGCCAACGCCGTGGTGGGCGCCGAAACGATGAAAACGGACGCCAATGCGCATTTAGCGTACAAATAGCGCCCGTTTAAATGACGCGTTTTGGAGAAATCTGCAGTATCGTAGCAGCCACATTTTGCCAGATTTCACGTAGCGCGATCAAAAAAGCAGGGGATTTTTACTCCTTATCGGCAGAGATGCGCCATTGAAATCATGTCCGGTCATCATTATTGGAGCGGAAAATGACAGAGCTCATCATCACGGTCGAGCCTTATGATCCGCGTTATAAAGATGCAGCGCTGAAACTACGCGAGATATTGGCTGGCGTATTAACGGCAATTCATCATATCGGCAGTACAGCAGTGCCAAACCAACGATTGATATCTTGCTGAAGATTGAAAGCCTGGCGGCGTTGGATGGTGTGAATGACAAGATGCATGACATGAGATCTACGCCGCGTGGCGAGAACGGCATTACCGGCAGGCGTTGCTGCAGCAAGTGAACAGGCGATCAGACAGTTGGCGTTCAGACATTATCTGCGCAAGCATCATGGTGTTGCTGAGCAACACAAACACCAGACAGCAGAAGACCGCCGGGCTTATGGCCGGTTGAAAAACGAATTAGTTCAGCGGCATGAGCAGCCGGCGCTGGCATGATTGGCCGCAGGAGAAAGCCCATAGATCAGGCCTGGACGGCAGAACCCACATATCATTACCTAGGTGCGCATAATGTATATTATGTTAAATTTAGTTACTGGATACGCACCGGGGCCATCCCTGAGCATCTTCTCTCCTCACCTTCAGCTTTATCCCTCTGACATCTGTCTTCTGCCTGGCTTGTTGTCATTCCATTAGATCGGCTTTTAAATCTGGCTCAATCATCAGTCGGCGTGCCTTGATGAAACCGCATCTGCCAACCCACCTTGGTTGTCAGAAGCCAAATCGACGAACGCTCTGTGCAACGCACGGCGTGGCCCTGCGTGTCACGCTGAAAACTTTTATACGTCAGTAATACGGCGCTATCACTGATTTGCGCCAGCTTAAAAGCTTCGGCGAAAATCTGCGGATAATCCGTTTCCATCTCCAGCGCCGCAACGGTCTGGCGTTTGTCATAACGTAGGCCTGAGCGGCCAATCTCTTCAAAGTCTTCATGCAGCAATGCCGCGACACGCTTCGGATCGCAGCGCGTTGTTGGCTGGTGCAGTTCAACCTCAAGCGCCTGGATGTGGCTAAGCCACTCTGCAAAATGGATCAAAATGCCCTCCTTTTTGATCGCGCTACGTGAAATCTGGCAAACTTCGGTAGTCTATCTACATCAGAATGACACTCGTGAAACCTGACTATTCCCAGGATTCCTTCTCTCATCAAGCCTCAATAGTGACATCGTCACATAAAAAGGAAGCCTTACGCCTGTTTCCCAGCCAAATGCGACCGCCGAACCCGCAACTCTCCGTGCCGCCAGGCGCCGTCTGCCGTGGCGCGGTGGTCGATCAGGCGATTCAAGGCCTCTTCGACCAGCCGGTCGATGCGTTGGCTGTAGCTGGTCAGCGCCCAGTTGGCTGAGCCGGCCTCGTCGATATCGTCGAAACCTACCACGGCCATCGCAGACGACGGCGCCGTTTGCCTGAGCGCTTCGAGCGCCCCCAGCGCCAACACGTCGTTCTCGCAGAACAACGCCTCAACCCGTTCGCTTTCCGCCGTTGCCTGCAGGTATTCGCTCATCAGCTGGAAACCGCGTTGGCGATCGTAGTGGCCGGCGGTGAGCACCCGATCCAACTGAAAGCCGGCGGCCATCAATTTGTCGCGGTAGCCTTCCATGCGCAGCAAATGGCTGCTTTGCGTGTCCGGCCCCTTCATGTAACCAAAGCGCCGATGCCCTTGCTCTATCAGCAGCGCGGCGATCTCTTCGCCGGCGCGGTAGCCGTCGATATTGACCACATCAATGTGTTCGCTTTCCGTATTGCGGCATACCTGCACCAGCGGTATCTGATGCAGATCTTGCGCGATCGCCGCCCACTCTTGGGTTAACACCGTCGCCAGGAACAAAATGCCATCGACCTGCAGCTGATCGGCCATCGCCATCACTGCCCGGTAGTTTTCCCCGGCGGTGATGTTCAACAGCAGCGCCATGTAACCGCGGGTTTGCAGCTGTTTGGTGACCATATCGAGCATCATCATCGAATGCGGATTCTTCATCTCGTCGATGGCCACGCCGATGATGTGCGTGCGTTTTTGCGACAGGCTGCGCGCCAGCAGGTTTGGCCGATAGCCCAGCTCGGCCGCCGCCGCCAGTACGCTTTCACGTGCGCTGTCCGAGATCGACGCGCCGGGCGTAAAGGCGCGCGATACCGTCCATTTAGAGACGCCGGCCTTTTCGGCGACGTCGCTGGCGGTGGCTTTGTGGTGTTTTATCATGGTTGCGTCGATCCCTGCTTCGGTGAAGTCAAACTATACCCTGCTCGCTCAGATCCCCTAAGCGCCCGTCGGCATTCCTGCTGCAATTATGTCCCGCTTTTGCACCCGATTGCAATTCGTTATGCAACCGGGTGCAAAACGTAAACAGTTTGTGATCATCCACGCTGTTTTCACCTTTCCCCAGTTGACCAAATTTTATCCATAGTCGACATTCAGGGTGGCATTCAGAGACGCATCGCCGTTTTGTCTCCTGCTTTGCACCCGGTTGCAAATACACTGTTTTTACACAACGCCTCTCTTCTCAACAGGATACCGTAATGAAAAAAACCAGACTGTTGTTGATGTTAGCCTGCTCGCTGTTTGTGGTGACCGCCCAGGCCAAGACCTATCAGGTCGGCGTGGCGCTGGCCAACTTCGATCTCAACTTCGTCTCTATCCTGCGCAGCCAAATGGCGCGGGAACTGGCTGCGCAGCAGCTGCAAGGCCAGTTCGTCGATGCCAAAGGCGATGTCGCCCTGCAGGTGCAGCAGGTGGACGATCTGATTAATCAGGGCGTGGATGCCATTATCCTCAACCCGGTTGATACGCAAGGCGTCCAGCCGATGATAGCGGCCGCCAAACGCGCCGCGATCCCCCTGATCTTCGTCAACCGCAAACCCGAAGTGCCGCTGAGCGGCGCGACGGCCTACGTCGGCTCCGATTCGGCGCTCAGCGGCCGCCTGCAGATGGAGGCTCTGGCGAAAAAAATGAATTACCGCGGCAACGTGGCGATCCTGATGGGCGCCCTCTCCAACGAAGAGACCCGCGAACGCACCCGCGCGGTTGAAGCGGTGATCGCCAAACACAAAGACCTGAAAGTGGTAGAGAAACAGACCGCCAAATGGCAGCGCAATGAAGCGGTCGATGTGGTTTCCGGCTGGTTGCTGAACGGCGTAGCGATCGATGCGATCGCCGCCAACAACGATGAGATGGCTATCGGCGCGATCATGGCGCTGAAGCAGGCCAAAAAGAATGGCGTGCTGGTTGCCGGTATCGACGGCACGCCCGACGGCCTGCAATTTATCAAAACCGGCGACCTGGCGGTGACCATTTTCCAGGATGCCAAAGCCCAGGCGATCGGCGCGGTGCAAGTGACTCGCGCCCTGTTGGATCACGCCAAAACCGAGCCTTACAACTGGGTGCCTTACGCCACCGTAACGCGAGAAAACTACCCGCAATTTGCGCAGATGAACCAGAAATAAACCGTTGCCACTCTCTTTTTCAACCCATTTTGCACCCGAGTGCAAAGCCACAATATCAGGAGTCAGCATGTTAAATGGTGAAAGAAGCATCCCTCGCCCGCTGCGTTGGGCGATGATCGGCGGCGGCCGCCTCAGCCAGGTGGGCTACAAGCACCGTTCCGGCGCACTGCGCGACAACACCGCTTATCGGCTGGTTGCCGGCGCTTTTGATATCGACGCGGCGCGTGGACGTGAGTTTGGCGTCAACCTCGGCGTGCCCGCCGAACGCTGCTATGACAGCTATCAACAGCTGCTGGAGCAAGAAGCCAACCGCGAAGATGGCGTTGAGGTGGTGACCATCGCCACCCCTAACGGCACCCACTATGCAATTACGCGCGCCGCGCTGAATGCCGGCCTGCATGTCATCTGCGAAAAGCCGCTGTTCTTCACCACGGCGGAGGCGAGAGAAATCAAGGCGTTGGCGGCGGAGAAAGGCCTGATCGTCGGCGTAACCTACGGCTTCTCCGGCCATCCGCTGCTGATGCAGATGCGCGCCATGATCGCGAACGGCGACATCGGCGAAATACGCATGGTCGAATTGCAGTACACCCACGGCTTCAATGCCAACGAAAGCGCAGACAAGTTCGAGGCGCAAAAGTGGCGCGTCGATCCGAAAATCGCCGGCCCCTCTTTTGTGCTGGGCGACATCTCCACCCACACCTTCTACATCTCGCAGCTGGTGATGCCCGACATGAAGATTGCCTCCCTGCTGTGCGATCGCCAGAGCTTTATTCCTTCCCGCGCCCCGCTGGAAGACAACGCCATGGTGCTGATGCACTACGAAAACGGCGCCGTCGGCCGCATGTGGGCCTCCGCCGTCAACGCCGGCGCGATGGACAGCCAAAGCATCCGCGTGGTCGGCTCGCTCGCCAGCCTGCAGTGGAGCGACGCTGCGCCCGGCGAATTGCGCTATGAGATCCAGGGGCGGCCCAACCAGATCCTGCACCACGGCATGCCCTATCTGGACGACATCGCCCTGGCCGAAGAGCGGCTCGGCGCGCTGCATACCGAAGGCCTGGCCGAATCCTGGGCCAATATTTACCTCAAGTTCGCCATCGCCATCAGCGCCAGCCAGCGCGGCGATCGGCAGACGCTGCCCACGCTGATCTACCCGGATATCGACGCCGGGCTGGAAGGCGTGCGCTGGATTGAAAACTGCGTTCGTTCCGCCGACAACGGCGCCACCTGGGTTAATTACCAATAAGGAAAGCCTCATGAGACTCTCATTCTGTACCGACAGCCTGGGCCATTTACCCTTCGAGCAGATGCTGGACCGGCTGCTGGAACTGGGGGTGCGCGGCGTGGAAATGACCACCGGCGGCTGGTCTCCGGCGCCCCATCTGGATACCGACGATCTGCTGGCCAACCCCGCCAAACGCCGGCAGCTGCTGCAGGCGCTGACCAGCCGCGGCATGGAGATCGCCGCGCTCAACGTCTCCGGCAATCCGCTCGATCCCGGCGAACTGGGGCAACGCCATCAGCGCCAAACCGACAATACGCTGGAGCTGGCCGGGCTGCTGGGAGTGAAAAAGATCGTCATGATGAGCGGCCTGCCGCCGGCCAGCCCGCATGACACCATCCCCAACTGGATCACCTATACCGTCAGCTGGCCGCCGACGGTGAAAAACTGCCTGGACTATCAATGGAATGAAGTGGCGATCCCCTACTGGCAGGCGCTGGTCGCCCGAGCCAAAGCGTGCGGCGTCGAGCGCTTTGCGCTGGAAAACTTCAGCGCCATGCTGGTGTGGAACCCGGAAACGCTGTTCCGGCTGCGCGAGGCCGTTGGCCCGATGGTGGGCCTGAACCTCGATCCCAGTCACTTGCTCTGGATGGGGGCAGATCCCATCGCGGTGGCTCGCGCCCTTGGCCCCGCCATTCATCATGTGCATGGCAAAGACGTGCGCCTTGAGCGCGGCGTCGTCGAGGTTAACGGGCTGCTGGAGACCAAACCGATCGATGACGTGGCCGGCCGCGCCTGGAACTATGTCGCCGTCGGCTGCGGGCGGGATCTGCAGTGGTGGAAGGAATTCTTCTCGGTGGTGCGCATGATGGGCTACAACGACTGGGTATCGCTGGAAATGGAAGACCTGACCATGTCGGTTGATGCCGGCATCGTTTCTTCCGTTCAGGCGCTGCAGCAATCGATTAGCCAATAACACCCTGCGCGGCGGCCATGGCCGCTGCGCCTCTTTCTCACCACAAACACGGGGATTAAACATTCCCGTGTCCTTGGTTCGATTAGATGTTTTAGCTATCGTGACCGTCTCTTGCGTGCCAGATATGGTCATAGGATGATTCCAGAATAACGCTTATGCTGTCCATTTTCGCTGGCCACTTCAGACTGGCTGGCAAAGCCGGTTCAGAACGGCCCATCTGCGGAAATATCTTCTCAGGCAGTTCGGCAATCGGCCGGTACATTCCCACCACCTCACCAATAATTACCAGGGCTGGTGATTCGACCTGCTCCTCTGCAACGATCTTTCCTAATGCATCCAGAGTGCCCACCAGCACGCGCTGCTGAGGCTGAGTGCCGCGTTCAATCACCGCCACGGGCGTTGAGCCGGGTAAGCCATGGGCAATCAAGCGCTGGCTGATAACAGGGCTGTTGGCAATCCCCATATAGAAGACCAGCGTCTGGCGCGCGGCGGCCAGTACGGACCAGTCAACGTCCGGTTCCCCTTCCGGGCCATGTCCGGTGACAAACCTGACGGACTGTGCCAGGTTTCGGTGCGTCAGCGGGATCCCGCTGGCTGCGGCACAGCCCATTGCCGCCGTGATACCTGGCACAACATTGCACACAATCCCCTTCTGCTGGCAGCAGGCCATTTCTTCCCCACCCCGGCCAAAGATGAACGGGTCGCCGCCCTTCAGGCGCACTACACGGTGCCCCGCCAGCGCCAGATCAACCAGCAACATATTGATTTCATGCTGTTCAAGGCGATGATTGCGCGGGGATTTGCCGACATCGATCCGCAGTGCAGTGTCCGGCGTCAGCGCCAGCACCGCATCGGACACCAGCCGGTCAAAGACCACGACATCGGCCTGCCGGATAACGCGCAGCGCTTTCAGGGTCAGCAGTTCAGTATCACCCGGACCTGCGCCCACCAGCCAGACGTCACCCCGGCGCACCGGGCTGCGTTGGTCTGCCAGGGCCATAATCTGCGCTATCGGCAACATGTTGCTAGTTTTCATGGGCGTTCTTCCATCGTCAGGGCGGCCAGCTGGCCGGCAATAAACGTTTTCAGCTCCGGTACGCAGGAGCCGCAGTTAGTGCCACATTTCAGCTTTGAGCCGAGCTGTTGCACGCTGTGGCATCCCTGCCGCACGGCGTCGACAATCTGCGCTTCGCCAACAGAAAAACAGCTGCAAATCATTTTGCCGGTGGCGGCCTTATGGCTGCCGGCCTGGCCCGCCAGTAACGCCAGCCGCTGCGGTGCCGTGTCCGGCGGGCTGATAAAGGCAGACAGTATCGCTTGCCTGTCCGGCAGCAGTGGGCTTCGGCGCGCGTAAAATGCCAGCTGCAGTTCGCCCTGCGCCCACACCAGCAGGTTGAAGCCCTCATCCCCCATCCGGGCGCTCTGGCAGGTTTTCCCCTCCAGCGGATAATGTTCATTCAGCCACGCCATCCACTCCTCCTGGAGCGAAGAATCCGCTAACGTAAAATGCGTGACGCCCGGTTGGGTGATGCGGCTCCAGTAGGCGGTGGCAGGCGCGGCGATCCCCTCTCCCCGAATAAACAGCTCTGCATACCAAGCCGCTTTCCATTTCGTCAGATTGACCGGCATATGCTTACTTTCCGGTTGCCCGGAAAGAGGATCGGTAACGGGAGCTATCAGCGCATCGACCCGGGCCTGCCGGCTAAAATGGCTGTTCCAATGGATCGGCACGAAAATGCTGCCGCGAGGCTGGAGATGATCGGGTTGCGCGCGTAACAGCAGCCAGCCATGGGATGAGGTTACACGCAGCAACTCACCCGCCTGAATGCCCGGCGCATCATCCGGATGAAACTGACAGTACGGCTCGCTGATATGCTGCATCAGGCGAGCAGACTTGCCGGTTCGCGTCATGGTGTGCCACTGGTCGCGCACCCTTCCGGTGTTCATGATCAGCGGATAAGCCGCAGTGGGCTGGCTGGCGGGCAGCGCCGGGGTGACGGCGATCAACCGTGCTTTACCGTCAGGGTGAAAAAAGGTTTTATCTGTAAATAGTCGCGGCGTACCCTGCGGCCGTGCGGCATTAACCGGCCACTGGATCGGCTGCAGGGTATCCCATTGTTCATTGGACAACTGCGCCAGCCCGCTGATGTCAAACGCCCGAGTGCCTGCATTTTCAAAGCCGGACAAGGCCGCATGTTCGCGGAAAATATCTGCCGGATGCTGCCAGGCAAAGGCCTCCGCAAACCCCAGCCGCTGCGCAACCTGGCTGAGGATCCACCAGTCAGGTTTGGCCTCCCCAGGTGCAGCCAGAAACGCGCGTTGCCGGGAGATACAGCGTTCCGAATTGGTCACCGTGCCATTTTTCTCCCCCCAGCCCAGGGCGGGCAGCAGGATATGCGCGGCGCGGGTGGTGTCCGTGTCACGCAGAATGTCGGACACAATAACCAGAGGACAGCGCGCCAGACCGGCCCGCACGCGATCGGCATCCGGAAGTGACACCAGCGGATTGGTGCCCATGATCCAGACGGCTTTTATCTCTCCCTTCTCGATAGCGCGGAAGAGATCGATGGCATTGAGTCCAGGGCTCTGCGCGACGTTATCGCTGTGCCAGAAACGCCCGACCCGTGTAATCTCTTCGGCGGTAAATCCCATATGGCAGGCCAGCTGGTTTGCCAGCCCGCCGACTTCACGTCCGCCCATCGCATTCGGCTGGCCCGTTATCGAAAATGGCCCGCTGCCAGCGTGTCCAATCTGGCCGGTTGCCAGATGCAGGTTAATTATCGCGTTGCATTTGTCGACGCCCGAACTGGACTGGTTGATCCCCATCGAATACAGCGTGACCAGCCGCTGGCTCCGGGCTATCCGTTGATAAAACGCCTGTAATTGCGAGGAGGCGATCCCGCAATAGTCCGCCGTCTTCTCCAGGCTCCACGCTTTTGCTGTCTGTAAGGTTTCTTCTGCCCCGTTCGTGTGGTGCTGCAGAAAAGCGGTATCCAGTTTTCCGCGCGCTGCCATCTCGTTCAGTGCGCCGCAGAACAGCGCCGCATCGCTGCTCGGACGCAGTGCCAGATGCAGATCGGCAATATCACAGGTGGCGGTCTTACGCGGATCAACGACGATAATCTGCATCTCCGGCCTCTCCGCTTTGGCTTTCGCCAGCCGCTGATACACCACCGGATGCGCCCAGGCGGTGTTCGAACCTACCAGAATAACGCAGTCTGCCTGCTCCAGATCATCATAATTGCAGGGGACGGCATCGGCGCCGAACGCCCGCTTGTAACCCACCACGGCGGAGGCCATGCACAACCTGGAGTTGGTATCCATGTTGCCCGCCCCGATAAACCCTTTCATCAGCTTGTTGGCGACGTAGTAATCCTCCGTTAGCAGCTGGCCCGAGCCATAAAACGCGACCGACTGCGGTCCATGCTCGTCAATCGTCGCCTGTAGCCCTTGTGCGACAGCGTCTAACGCCTGCGGCCAGCTCACGGGTTGATGATGGATTTCAGGCTGGAGCAGACGCCCCTGTAAGCCCAGCGTTTCACCCAGCGCGCTGCCCTTCACGCACAGCCTTCCGCGATTCGCCGGATGTGCCGGGTCGCCGCTGGCGGCGAAGCCATCAGCCTGTGGCTGCATACTGACGCCGCACCCCACGCCGCAATAGGCGCAGGTGGTTTTCACGACCGGAGACGCTGTTTTCATAGGTTGACCGTTTCAATGATTTTGGCGGACGCAACGCCCTGCATTTGTGCCTGAACCCAGACGCGGCCATCTTCCACTTTCACCGCCCAGCTTCGCAGCGCATGCGGCGAATTGTCCAGGCTGCGGCCGTCCCGTAAGCTGAAGCGCTGTTTATAGAGCGGGGAAATCACCACCGGTTCGCCTTTGACATCCCCCACGAGCCCGCGCGCCAGCACATTGGCGTCGCTGTCTGGTTCATGATTGCTCAGCGCAAAAACCTGCTGTGGATGACCGGGCAGATAGAACAGCGCAATCTGCTGGCTCGCCAGGCGCGCCGCCATTCCCGCATTCGCCGGGATGGCGCTCAGGCTGCACACTTCCACCCAGCCCGGTGCGGGCTCCTGCGTATTTTCTGCGGCAGGCACGGCGAGCATGCTGCGCTCCTCATGCGTTGCAGGCCGCAGTTGTTGACGTTCGCTCACCATCACGACCCCTTCGTCAGGGACCTCGCTGTTTACAAACGGTCTGAACAGCGCCAGGCGATCCGGCGAGGCCAGAGTGCTCTGCCATTCACACTGGTACGTCGCCACCACCGCAGACATTTCACGATCCAGTTCATCCGCAATTTGCAGACTGTCGTCCAGAATCACCTGGCGCAGGTAGTCGATGCCCCCTTCGAGGTTATCCATCCAGGTGCTGGTGCGCTGCAGCCGGTCAGCGGTGCGGATGTAGAACATCAGTAAGCGGTCAACGGTACGAATGAGCTGCTCTGTGCTCATGTCCTGCGCCAGCAAATCAGCATGGCGGGGCTTCATTCCCCCGTTGCCGCAGACATACAGGTTCCAGCCCTTATCCGTGGCAATTACCCCCACATCTTTACTTTGGGCTTCGGCACACTCGCGGGTACAACCCGAGACGGCCATTTTGATTTTGTGAGGCGAACGCAGCCCTTTGTAGCGGTGCTCTAATTGCAGCGCGAGCGAGGTGGAGTCCTGTACGCCGTAGCGACACCAGCTCGACCCGACGCAGGATTTCACCGTACGCAGAGATTTGCCGTAGGCATGACCGGTTTCAAAACCGGCATCAACCAGCTGCTGCCAGATCTCCGGCAGTTGCTCCAGGCGCGCGCCGAACAGGTCGATTCGCTGCCCTCCGGTAATTTTGGTGTAGAGCTTGTAACGCCTGGCGACTTCGCCGATGGCGATAAGCCCTTCGGGGGTTATCTCTCCCGCCGGAACGCGCGGCACGACGGAATAGGTCCCGTCCTTCTGGATATTGGCGAAATAACGATCGTTGGTGTCCTGCAGTGGCAAATGCTGCGGTTTCAACAGGTAGTCGTTCCAGCATGATGCCAGTATCGATCCGACCAGCGGTTTGCAGATTTCACACCCGCTGCCGTGGCCGTGCTTTTCAATCAGTTCCCCGAACGTGCGGATATTGCCTACCCGAACCAGGTGATAAATCTCCTGGCGCGAATACGCGAAATGCTCACAGATGTCTTTTTTCACCTCGACGCCCATGTCGGACAGCGCATATTCCATCACCTGCTTGGTGAGTGCGGCGCAGCCCCCACAGCCCGTCGCCGCTTTGGTGCAGGCTTTTATCGCCGCCATATCGTGGCAGCCGTTCTTCACGGCGTTACGGACATCGCCTTTACTGACGTTGTGGCAGGAACAAATTTGCGCGCTATCGGGCAGGGCTGCGATGCCCAGCACAGGTTTGTCTGCGCCCGACCCGGCAGGCAAAATGAGGGATTCAGGTTTGGCTGGCAGCGGCATATCGTTGAGCATCATTTGCAGCAACGTGCTGTATTCCGCACTGTCGCCCACCAGCACCGCCCCCAGCAGCCGTTTGCGATCCTGCGATACCACGATTTTCTTATACACTTCCGCCGGACCGTCTACCCAGCTGTAGTTCTGGCTACCGGGGGTACGCCCATGCGCGTCACCAATCGATGCCACCTCAACACCAAGAAGCTTAAGTTTGGTGCTCATGTCCGCGCCCTTAAAGACGGCGTCGCCGCCCGTCAGGGTATCCGCCAGCGCGCGGGCCATCTGATAACCCGGCGCCACCAGGCCGAAGATCTGCCCGTTCCACAGCGCACATTCGCCGATCGCATAAATAGCCGGGTCGGACGTCTGGCAGCGATCGTCAATCACAATGCCGCCGCGCGGCCCCACTTCAAGCCCGCACGCTCTCGCAAGCTGATCGCGTGGGCGGATCCCTGCGGAAAATAGCACCAGATCGGTTTCCAGATAGCTGCCATCGGCAAACACCATCCGGTAATGGCTCTCCTCGCCCGCAGTAATGGCCTGGGTTTCTTTCCCGGTATGCACCTTCACGTCCAGCGCTTCAATTTTACGGCGCAGCATCGCGGCACCGTCGTCGTCGAGCTGAACCCCCATCAGCCGCGGTGCAAACTCCACCACGTGCGTATCCAGCCCGAGCTGTTTCAGCGCGTTGGCCGCCTCCAGCCCCAGTAATCCCCCGCCGACAACCACGCCTGTTTTGCCGTTTGCCGCGCAGGCCTGAATGGCCGCAAGATCGTCAAGCGTGCGGTAAACCAGGCAGCCCGGCGCATCATTGCCAGGGATCGGCGGCACAAACGGATAGGATCCTGTTGCCAGCACCAGTACATCGTAAGCCGTCTGCCGCCCCTGGTGATCGACCACAAAACGGTGTTTTGTATCAACGAGCCCGATGCTGTGCCCCAGACGCAGTTCAATCCCGGTCGATTCGAAAAATCCCTTTTCAACCATTGAGAGGGATTCCGCCGTGCGGCCAGAGAAGTATTCGGACAAATGCACACGGTCGTAGGCGGGCGAGGCCTCTTCGGCAAACACAATCACCTGGTATTGCAGATGCAGCTCACGCGCAACCAACTGCTCTAAAAAATGATGGCCCACCATGCCGTGTCCGGCCATAACCAATACGGGTTTCGACATTGAATGACTCCTCGCCACCTCGACGGGTAACGGTTCTGATTTAACAGGCTGTAAGCCAGAGGCATCCGGCTCATTACCGGGACTGAAGACGCTGAAGGGCAACGGTTGACCAGCGGGCGTGCCGATCCGCTGGAGGTATTGCGGGCCATCGCTGATATCGCCCCACAGCAACACCCCTTTCAGTTGGTTGTCGCAGAGCACCAGCCGGCGATAATGCCCGTCAAACGGGTCAAAGGTGGTATGGGTCTGAGCGCCATCGCGGCTGTGTAATTCACCGGCGCAGAACAAATTCAGGCCTGTGACCTTGAGACGCAGCGGGACATTCTGCACCTCGAATGAAGTGGCTTTATCGCCCCCCGCCAGCCGCGAGGCCAGCGTTTCAGCCTGCTGCCAGCACGGGGCCACCAGGCCAAAAGTGAGTTCGCCCCACTGGCAACATTCTCCAATTGCCGAGATGTGCGGGTCAGCGGTTTGCAGCTGCGGGTTCACCAGAATACCGCGATCGCACGGCAAGCCGGACCGTTGTGCCAGCGCGATGTCCGGCCGCACGCCCACAGAGAGCACGACCCGCTCCGCCGCTATTCCGCGCCCATCATTAAGATTCACCCTGCTGACGTTGCCAGCGGCATCAGCGCTGAATGACACCGTTTCAGCCTGCAAAATGACGTTGATGCCGCGTAATGAGAGCCCCTCGTGCAACAGTTTTCCGGCGTGTTCATCCAGCTGCTGATCCATCAGATGTGTGCCGCGATGTAGCAGGCTCACCCGCATTCCACGCCGCGCCAGGGCCGCCGCCGCCTCCACGCCCAGCACGCCGCCGCCGATCACCGCAACCGGTTGGCCTGCGTAGGTTCCCTGCAGAATATTTTCGACATCCTGCTGAGTGCGGAACCCGTAGATACCCGGCAATTCGACCCCAGGCAGGGGGGGCAGAAATGGCCGTGAGCCAGTGGCCAGAACCAAATGATCGTATGAATAGATCTGCCCGGCGGCCGTGACGGTGCAAGCGTGACGGTCGATTGCCGTCGCCGCCGTGCCTGCGATCAATGTGATGTTGTGATGCTCATACCACTGCGCGTCATGCGTGACTATCTGGCCAAAATCTTTCTCACCGGAAAGCACCGGCGTCAGCTGGATACGGTTGTACGCACTGTGCTTTTCATCGCCAATGATCATGATACGGTAACGATCTGGTGCGAGCTCACAGAGATGTTCCACCAGCCGCACGCCTGCCATACCATTGCCGATAACGATTAGAGTCGGTTTAGCCATTGCACAACTCCCCTCATGGAATCAGGCCACTGCCCGGTGTTTTGCATAGAGAAAATGCAGCACCTGCTGGCGATACTGGTGGAACAGAGGATCGTTCGACAAAGCCAGTCGACTGCGGGGGCGTGACAGCTCAACCTGTAACACTTCACCGACTTTCGCCGCCGGACCATTAGTCATCATCATCACGCGGTCAGACAGCAGCACCGCTTCATCAACGTCGTGGGTGATCAGCAAAATGGTGGTTTTCAGACGCGCCTGAATGTCCATAACGGCGTCCTGAAGATGCGCCCGCGTCAGCGCATCCAGCGCCCCGAAAGGTTCATCCATCAGCAAAACTTTCGGTTTCATCGCCAAGGCACGGGCGATACCGACACGCTGCTTCATGCCGCCTGAAATGGCGCCCGGACGCTTATCGGCCGCATGCTCCATGTGCACCAGTTCGAGATTGTGCAAAATCCAGTCGTGCATTTCGTTTTTGTTCATCTGGTCTTTAAAGACCTGCCGCACCGCCAGTTCGACATTCTCAAAAGCGGTTAACCATGGCAGCAGCGAATGGTTCTGGAAGACGACCCCGCGCTCTGGCCCCGGCCCGGTAATCTCTTTGTTGTCGCACAGCAGCACGCCTTCCGTCGGGCGACTCAGCCCGGCAATCAAATTCAGCAGCGTCGATTTTCCGCAGCCTGAGTGGCCAATCAGGCTGACCGTTTCGCCTTCTGCGATATCAAAGCTGACGTTATCGAGCGCCAGAAAGGTGGTTTTCGCTGAAGGAAAACGTTGAGTGACGCTCTGGACGCTGATAATCGATTTTTCTTTTTTCATCGCGGGCTCCTAGTGATTGTCGTAACTTAAGCGACGGGCAACGGCCATCAGCCCCTGCTCCAGTAACATCCCCACGGCACCAATCAGCAGAATGGCGACGATAATGTTTTCCACGTTGAGGTTGTTCCATTCGTTCCAGATCCAAAAACCGATGCCCACGCCGCCGGTCAGCATTTCAGCCGCAACAATCACCAGCCAGGCGATACCGATGGACAACCGCACCCCGGTCAGAATGTACGGCAGCACGGCAGGAAACAGGATCTTGCGCATTACGGTGAATTCGCTGAGTTTCAGCACCCGCGCAACGTTGAGATAGTCCTGCGGAATGCGCATCACCCCTTCTGCGGTATTGAGGATCATCGGCCAGATAGAACAGATGAAAATGGTCCAGGACGAGGCGGGCTCCGCGCGCTGGAACAACAGCAATCCAATCGGCAACCACGCCAGCGGGCTGACCGGGCGCAGCAGCGAGATAATGGCGTTGAACATGCTGGCGATGAAGCTGAAGCGGCCAATCAGGAACCCGGCCGGGATGCCGACCAGCGCGGCAAGCCCGAAACCAATCGCAACTCGCTGTAGCGAGGCCAGGACATTCCAGCCAATGCCCATGTCGTTTGGCCCGTTGATATAGAACGGATCGGCAAAAATCACCTTCGCCGCCTCCCAGGTCTGAGCGGGCGTCGGGAAGCCTTTACTGCTACTGGCGGCGATTTGCCACAGGAGCAGCAGCACGAAGGCCCCGAGAATGGCGGGGATCATTTTCTGCATGAAGCGGCGAATGCTCGCGCGAAGCCGGACAATAAAGGTATCCGTTCTGGCTACCGGGGCGGCTCTCTCGATCGTGATCACTTCTGCGCTGGCGGGCGATTCAACGCTGACCGCGGCAGGCTCCGTCAACGTGACGACATTGGTTTTCAAATTTACGGACATCTGTGGCCTCACTTAGCGTTTCATTGCAAAACTGTTGGCGTAGTCAGCAGGGTTGCTGCCGTCCCAGACTTTGCCGTCAATCAACGTGCTGCTTCGCATGTCGCTGGATGGCAAATTGATCCCGCCAACCGCGGCGGCAGCTTGTTTGTAGACGTCAATGCGGTTAATTTTTTGGGCGATACCGAGGTAGTCAGGATCGCTGTCCAGCAATCCCCAGCGCTTCTGCTGAGTCAGGAACCACATGCCATCGGAGAGATACGGATAATTGACCGCGCCATCGTTGAAGAAGCGCATGCGGTGGGCATCTTTCCACGTTTTCCCCAGCCCATTTTCGTAGTCGCCGAGCATCCGCCCCTGAATCGTCTTGAGTGGCGTGTTGATGTACGCCCGCGCCGCAACGACCTGAGCGGTTTCACTACGATTGGCATCAGAGGTGTCTATCCAGCGGGAGGCATCCAGCACCGCGGCGGTCAGCGCGCGAGCCGCATTCGGGTTTTCAGTCACCCAGGCAGAGGTTGTGCCGAGCACTTTTTCCGGATGATCCGGCCAGATTTCCTGTGAGGTGACAGCAGTGAAACCAATGCCGTCCTGAATCGCGCGCTGGTTCCAGGGTTCCCCCACGCAAAAACCGCTCATATTGCCGATTTTCATGTTCATGACCATTTGCGGCGGAGGCACCACGACATTGCGCACGTCGTTAAAGGGATGGATACCGGCGTTTGCCAGCCAGTAGTAAAGCCACATCGCGTGCGTGCCGGTCGGGAACGTCTGCGCAAAGGTATAGGTCCCCTTCGCACTGGCCTGGACCACTTTTTGTAGCGATGCAGCATCCGTCACGCCCGCCTGCTTTAACTGCTCAGAGAGCGTAATGGCCTGCCCGTTCTGGTTGAGAGACATCAGCATCGCCATCTCATGCTGCGGGCCGGACACGCCAAGCTGCAGGCCATAGAGCATCCCATACAGAACATGCGCCGCATCCAACTCGCCAGACACCAGTTTGTCGCGTACTGACGCCCAGCTCGACTCCTTGCTCGGGATGATTTTAATGCCGTACTTCTCATCAAATTTCTTTACCGCCGCCATCACCACTGAGGAGCAGTCGGTCAGGGGAATGAACCCGACGCGAATCTCTTTCTTCTCTGGCGTGTCGGAACCGGCAGCCCAGACCCGGTTCATGAATCCTGACATCAACATGCTGCCGCCGAGCACCGCACTCCCCGCAAGAAAGCAGCGGCGGGAGAGTTGTCCCGGAGTCTTTTTGTCGTCTTGTGTCATCAGGGCTTCCCGTTAGGTTGAAAAATGAAAAAAAAAGCGTCCAGTTAGCGCTCAGTTTCCTGAACGCTAACGGACGCCTTTATCCGTAATGCTGACTAAACCGCCATTGGTTTAGTGCTGTTGCTATTAAAAAGAATGCAGCTTGTGTGCCAACCTGCGGTATCAAAAAAAAATCAGAGGGTTAGCCTTATTCTGTCGCTTTGACGCCCTTTCTGGTGCACCGGAACTGCACATCCTGCACAGCGTAATTGCACACAGAAGGTGCAGTTATTGGCCCGGTTTGTGCCCGTTTTTGCCTAACAGCGCAGACACGGCAAGCATCGCGTCAGCAATTTCCGAAAGTTTCTTATTCTGATTCATTGCCATCTCAAGCAGTGCCTTATGCGCCTGGGGTTCCGTTAAGCCCTGATGCTGCATCAGCAGGCCCTTTGCCCGCTCAACCAGCTTGCGCTCGGTCAGCGTGACGCGAAGTTGAGAAAGTTCGGCATCGAGCGCCTGCAGCTGGCGGGACTGCTGTTCAACAAGCTCAAGAACCGAACGACTAAGCTGCGGCGAGAGTAGCGCGGAGTAATGGCTTTCAGACTGTGGGATTTGGTCAATATTCTGCTGCTGAAGCGCAAGGGCGGCCTGTGCTTCACGGATACGCTGGCGGCAGGAGGCCATCAGCGCAGCTTGCAGCTCATCCTCCACCACTTTCATTCCATCGATTCGCGCCGTCGCAACGTCAAACCAGCGTAATGCGGTATCCGTCGTCTCACCGCCAGGCCTGACGCGCGTGCAGGCAATTCTCCTGAAACGTTCAAATTCACTGCTGTCCTGGTTCATCTGCTGCCGCCACATTGCCAGACAGCGGGGAGCCGCGAATTCCATGAAGGTCTGAAAGCAGCGCTCCTGGCTCTCGATTAAGCCTGTGAATTGCTGTTGCGCGATGACATCAAAATGCCCTGCCGCAAAACCGGCGGCGGCCGTGGCCCGCTCTTGTGCGGCCAGCTCTTTTCCCTGCATAAAACTAAACATCGCCAGCAATGCCCGTGAAATTGACGGATCGCCGGAGATATCCGCCGTTTCGAAAACCAGTGACAAATGCGAGCGAATCACCTCGTTGTAGGCATTCATGGCATCAGGCTGACTGATAGACAGTCCAAGAACCTGCTGACGCAGTTGCGGTAACGTACTGAGGCTATGCAACACCGAGGCAATGCGGCTGAGTAATCGCGGTGCATTCGCCAGGTTGGGGCCGGTAAGATCCTGAGACGCAAGCCACTGACTGACGGCCTCCTCTGCCTTCCGGACCTCCAGTGCCCGCTCACTCAGTTGCTTTCCCCAGGTGTTCCCATGAGAACATAAGAAGATGTTCGAGGTGCCTCGTTCCCGTTGCAGTGCGTGGATCATCAGGCTGACCGCACCAACCAGTTCACCCAGCTGCAACAGCTGTTGCAAACCCGCGATTTCGCTTTTTTTCGACGCCTGTACAAAGCTCAGAGCAGAAAGGGCCATGGAGTAACCTGCTGATAAGAGGAGACTCCTGGATAAAGCAAGAAACGTGCCTGAGACAGGGGCGCTTTTCCCTACCGCCGCGCCGTTACAGCATCCATTCGATCGGCAGCCAGCCGGCCACGATGAGAACGATGCGTTTTACCCAGCCGGCGCCGGGCTCTTGCTGATGGATCTCGGTGTGGCCGTCTTCGAAGGCTTCGTTCCAGACCATTTTGCCCGCGGGCGTCAGCGCCGGGCGGTAGGCGGCGTATTCGAGCGGGCCATCAAACAGCTGGCGGGTGTCGGCCGCCAGCGTCGGGCTGTCGATCAAGAAGCCCATTTCGCAATTCAGGTGCGCCGATCGCGGATCGAAATTGAACGAGCCGATAAACACCCGTTTATCGTCGATGGCGAAGGTTTTCGCGTGCAGCGCCGCGCCGGACAGCCCCAGCGGTTTGAGTTCCTGCCGCCCCGTCGGCTGGCCGGCGCGCAGCTTCAGCTCAAACAGCTCGACGCCCGCCTGCAGCAGTTCACGCCGGTATTTGGCGTAGCCGGCATGCACCACCAGCACGTCGGTGGTGTTCATCGCGTTGGTCAGCACGCGAATGGATTTTCCCTGTTTGGCGAGCGATTCAAAAAAGCTCGCCCCTTCCCGGCCCGGCACGAAATAGGCGGAGACCAGATCCAATTGCCGGCCGACGCCGCCGATAATCTTGCTCAGCTGCGTCACCATCAAACGATCGCGCGAAGCCTTGCCCAGCCCTTTCGCCGGATCGTCGGCCACCAGCTCTACCTGGGTGAATTCCGGTTGGACGACGCCATCGCGAAAGCGCACCGCGCTGGTTTCCAGCTGCACCGCCAGTTTGCGGGCCCGTTCGCTGCTTTCGGTCGCGGTGGCCTGCGCCAGGAAGGCGAAAAGGTCGCCTTTGCCCCGGATAATCTGCTCAACGCCAAACACCGACGCGCTGTTCCAGTAGCGATCGAAGACCTCGGCGGTCTCCGCCACCACGTTGCCGACGCTCAGCACGTCGAGATCGAGGAAATAGTTTTCGTCGCCGACCTGGAAATACTCGTCGCCGATATTGCGGCCGCCGATGATCGCCACGGCGCCGTCGACGATGTAAGACTTGTTATGCATGCGCCGGTTCATGCGCATAAAGTCAAAGGCGTAGCCGGCCAGCTTCGGCGTGCGCACGGTTGACGGGTTAAACAGGCGGATCTCGACGTTTTCCTGGGCGTTCAGCGCCGCCAGGGTCTCGTCCATGGCGACGCCGTTATCGTCCAGCAACAGCCGCACGCGCACGCCGCGTTGAGCCGCGTCATACAGGGTTTTCAGCAGGATCTGCCCGGAGGTGTCGTTATGCCATATGTAGTACTGGGCGTCGATCGACCTTTCCGCCATCCGCGCCAGCGCCAGGCGGCTGGCGAAGGCATCGTGCCCGCTGGCCAGCGGTACCACGCCGCTCAGGCCCGGATGCGCCGCCATCAGTTCGGCGGCGCGCGCCGGCAGCTGGGCGGCAGGATCCGCCGGCAATGCCGCCTGCGGCAGACGCTGGGAGATATTCGGCAAACGAAAAATGACTCTGGCCGCAATAATGGCGATCGTCACGGCGAGAATCAGATACACGACAATTTTTATCACGGGAAGCGGCCTCGGAGGTTGACTGCTTTGCTTTATACGTCATTAGGTTGCTTCAATCTATAGGAGAAGCGCGCTATGCCATAAGGCTATAGCGTAAAGCGCGAAGGCGAAACGCCAAACAGTTTTTTGAACGCCACCGAATAGGCGCTGTGGCTCTCGTAACCGCTTTCGAAGGCGGCGTGGATGATCGAGTGGCCGGCCAACAGCAGCGGAATGGACGACAGCAGCCGCAGACGCTGTTTCCACTGGCCGAAGGTGATGCCGGTTTGTTGGCTGAAATGGCGTTGAAAGGTCTTTACGCTGATCGACAGTGAATCGGCCCAGGCCTCAATGCCGCGATCGTCGGCCGGCGTGATGACCAACTGCCGGCAAATCTCGGCCATTCTCGCCTCTGCCGGCCAAGGCAGGTGCAGCGCCAGCTGCGGCTGCAGGCTCAACTCCTCAAGGAACAACGCTCTGAGCAGCGCATTGCGTTGGGTCTCCGCCCCTTCGGGCGCCAGCGTCGCCAGCTGAGCGATCAGCTCTCGCAGCAGCGGTGAGACCTGCAAGACGCCGTCGCGCAGCGGCAAACGCGCGGCGGTGATTTCATCGACCAAAATCCCGTAAACGCAGATGTTGCTCTGCATGACGATCTGATGCTCTACCCCCGGCCGCAGCCAGACTGCGGTGGTGGGCGGCACGATCCAGCGCCCGCTGCTCGCCTCGACCGCCATAACGCCCTGCTGCGAATAGAGCAAGTGGCAGCGCCTATGCGAGTGGTAAGGAATGACGAAGCCCGCCGGATAGTGTTTCACCAGCCCCGTCACCTCGAACGAGGAGTTTTCGTGGCTGCTGAGGTCGATGCGTTTCGTTTCGGCGTTGTCGACTTCGAATCCCATGGCCTTTGTCCCTTTTGATAACGCGAATGTCTTTTATTTGATAGAGAGGCCGCATGATCCTCCATATAGTGACGCTGTCGCAAGCCACACCAGGGGCCTTATGCGAAGAAACTCACTATTTACACCAAAATTTCATCGTTCTGCGTAAAACGCAGGCGTTGCGCATGCGCTGCGCAATGGCGGCTCGTTGCGGGGGCGACGTGGCCGAAAGTGATGGATAGGGAAAGCGCGGTGGCATAATCAGGAGGTATACGCATCAATCAGCAGGCAGCTCAGCCCGGGGGGGCGGCTTAATGCTGAAGGGATAGGGAGAGCGCCTAGGCTCTCCTCCATCCAGAGTTGTTATTTCATCAACGGGCCAGCTCGGCGCCGTCCAGCTCGGAAATCGCCAGACAAATCACTTCCGTAATGGCCTGTACCGTATAGGCGGTATTGGCAGGAATGATTAACATCTCATGGGGTTGCAACGTCTGATCGTCAACCTTCAGTTCACCGCTCAGCACCATCAGTTTCACCCAGCCCGGATGAAAACGCGCCGGTTGCCGGCTGCCCGCATCCAGCTTCAGCAACGCCGTATGGCCAGGCGTTTCCCGTTTCAAAATATGAAAGTGTACCCCATCGTAAGGCATGTTTTCGTAATGCAGTGACGCCAGTGTTCTCTTATGCATGGTAAGTGTCCTCGTGTCCTGTGAGTAGCTGCTCCGCCTTCGGTCGCCGTAAAAACGATTGGCGGCTGTCCCTACCGAAAGCACAGGCTCGCAGCCTCTTGGCGAACGGATTAACTGTCGTACTTGCAGCGGCCCGACCGACCGCCGTTTCATGCCTAACCTGCCTCAGGCATGCTACTAAATATATAAGAGCCTCGCCGACGGCGCAAAAAACCGCGGTTCTTATCATTTAATGATGCCCGAACCTCATTCAAGTGTTGCCACCAAAACCCCCATTCCGCCATTCAGACGGCATGGGACGGGCCCCCTGCTTTCGCCGCCGGGCGGCGCACTTTCCAGCCCTAGCCGTGGAGCGCCAGGCCTTTTATCGCCTTATCCACCGCTTTCTTCGGCCCGCGCAGCGCCAGGCCGACCAAATCCAGATTGTCCGCGTCTTCAGCGCGAAAAACCTGGCGGTTGGCTTCATCGTGCCCGGTCGCGAACATGGCGTGCACATAGGGGATCAGCGTTAATTCCCGCTCCAATCCTTTGCGATGCACATTTTGCAGGCCCGGCAGATCCGCGGCGAAAATCAGCATCGGCTGCCCGGAAATGGCGCCGTAGCGTCTGCCCTGCGCATCCACGTAACGCTCGCCGATGATTTCCGGGGCCGCGGCGGCGATGCCCGTCGCCAGAAAGGCCACCACGTTCAGCCGCTGCCAGGTTGGCAGATCGTCACGCACGATAAACGCTATCTTGGTATCAAACATATTTCGCTCTACTCCGTTGTGCTGTTAAACGCGCATCATCGGAGATGGCAAGTCAACGGTATAGAACGTTTGTGCACTGGCGTTGATAGGCCGCCGGCGATAATCGGTAGGCGCGCTGGAACCAGCGGCCCAAATGGCTCTGATCGGCAAAACCCACCTGCATGGCGACCTGCGCCGGTTCTTCCCCCTGCGCCAACAGCAAGCGTGCAGCCCGCAGCCTCAACCGAACCAAATAAGCGTGCGGCGACTGGCCGAAAGCCCGGGTGAACTGGCGAGTCAGGCGGAAACGATCCAGGCCGCACTGAAGAGCAAGTTCATCCAGGCTGGGATTATCCGCCATATGTGCATGCAAGTAGTCCCGCAAGCGATTCATCTCAATTAAAGCGTCATCGCTTTGGGAAGTTGGCCGAACGCGAATATGCCGTGCCAAAAGCGTCAGCAGTTGATCCAGGCTTTGATCGCGCGCCAGCCGGCCTTCCCCCTGATGCAACGCAAAAAACGCCTGGTGGATCGCGGTCGCCAGCATCGGATCGTCGGTCAACGTGCTGTGGAAGGCGCCTTCCAGCATTTCATCATGATCGTGAGGATCGTAGGCATGCCCCTGAAAGTGAGCGTTGACGCTCTCAATACCGGTTTCGTCATCGCGTCGCAATTCGAGCCAGTCTTTATGTTGATGATTTGACGCCATGCAATCAGTCCGGAGTTCTGCTCACAGGAAAAGAAAAAACAGCTTACCCTGACACTGCCGCGGTTGCACGCTCACAGCTCGCAGATGGCGTAAGTGCCCTTTCCGGCCGATTTCGCCTGATACATCGCGCCGTCGGCGCGGGTCAGCAGCATCTCCTCCGTCACATCGCCGCGTGGGGAAATGGCCGCGCCGATGCTGGCGGAAAGCCGTACCTTCTGCGGCCCGATCTGCGTAATTGTGGCCAGTTGCGCCAACACGTTTTCGCAAAACTCGCTGACCTCGCGCCGCGGATCCGTCAACGGCCACAGGATCACCGTGAACTCGTCACCGGCCAGACGCGAGACGCTGTGGCGCTCGCCGGCGCAAGCGCTGAGCAACGTGGCGAAGGTTTTCAGGATCGCGTCGCCGAAGTCATGGCCATAGCTGTCGTTAAGGGTTTTGAAGCCGTCGAGATCGATAAACAGCAGCGCCATCTGCCGCTGATGGCAACAGGCCTGCAGCGTGCCCGACAACCGGCGCAGAAACGCGCGGCGGTTGGTCAATCCGGTCAGCATGTCGTGGGTCGCGTCATATTCCAGCCGCTGCTGCAGCCGCTTCAGTTCGGTGATGTCCATAGCGAGAATGTAAAAGCCCTGCGCTTCGCACGGCACCAGCGTGGTGTGGATCATCAGCAGCCCCTGCCGGGTCTGCAGCTCATTCTCAAAACTCACCATTTCGCCCGCGAGGGCCCGTTCGATCATCGGTTTTGCTATCCGATAAACGCTTTCCCCCATGAAATCGCGCACCGTCATCCCCCTGAGGCTGGACTCCTCCAGACCGAACCAGGTTTTGTAGGCGCTGTTGGCGAACAGGTAGCGTTCATTGCCGTCGATCTGGCTGATTAAGGCCGGCATGTTGTCGGTAATGGCGCGCAGACGCTCCTTCTCCGCACTGAGCTGATATTCGGCGAGCACGCGGGTTTCAATCTCTTCGTTGAGTTTTTTGACCACCACGTTCAGTTCCCGCGTGCGGGTTTCGACGCGTTCCTCCAGCTCATGCTGCAACGCGAACAGATCGGCCTCGGCCGCCTTGCGCTCGCTGATATCGACGATAACCGAGATGAAATGGTCCGGTTTGCCGTTCGGCAAGCGATTGAGCGCCACCGTCAGCTGCACCCAAACGATCGAGCCGTCGGCGCGGAAATAGCGTTTTTCCATCGAGTAGGTGCTGATTTCATTTTTCAACAGCTGCTGCAGCTTTTCCAGGTCGGTATTGAGATCGAGCGGATAGGTAATGTCCTGGAAGGTGCGATCCATCAGTTCGCGCTCGGAATAGTGCAGCATTTCGCAGATGCGCGGGTTCACCCGCAGCCAATACCCCTGCAGCGAAACCAGCGCCATCCCTACCGCCGCCTGGGCGAAGGTCTGTTCGAACAGGGCCTCCGTGCGCCGCAGGTCGGACTTCAGGTTTTCGGTATAGACGTGGCGCTCAATACTCTGCAGATACTCCTCCACCACGGCGGCGAAATCATGCAGATCGGCCAGTTGTTCCGGGGAAAACGGCTGCGGGTGACTGTCGATAATGCACAGGGTGCCGAGCGGCAGCCCGTCGAGCGACAGCAGCGGCTGCCCGACGTAGAAACCGATCCTCGGCCCGCCGATCACCAGCGGATTATCGAAAAAGCGCGGGTCGTTGGCGGTATCGGGCACCACCAGCGCTTCGCGTTGCAAGATCGCATGGCCGCAAAACGAGATATTGCGCGGCGTTTCCCGGGCATCCAGACCGTAGCGCGATAAAAACCATTGGCGATCCCGGTCGATCAGCGACACCAGCGCAATGGTCACGCCGAAGTATTTCGCCGCCAGCCGCGTGATGCGATCCAGTTTTTCCACCGAGTTTGAATCCAGCACGTTCAGCGAATTCAATACCGACAGGCGTTCGGCTTCGTTTTCGGGGAAGCAGGGTTCGAGCATGTTGTCTCCCATTGTGTCACCCACGGATCCGGCGCAGCCAGCCGGCGTGAGTCCGTTCGCCCTATCCGTCGGTCAGCGACAAATATCCTTGTCCATCATAGACTCACTCAGTATCAATCCGATTGCGCATTCTCGCCAGCTTTGCCGGACGTTGCGTTTGCCACCGCGCTGCGCTACAGTCGTTCACAAGGTGATGGTGTTCCACCTTTCCCAACCGCCGCGTTCACTCGAACCGGATGATGACGCCTGATATACAACTTCGCTTTATTTTTTTAGGCAGGTATGTCAGGAGTCGCTATGAATGAAATCTCACGTCTTACCCTTTTTCCGTCCCAGCCCGATCTCACCGTGCGGGAAAAGCCCCTGTACGTTTTCGGCCATAAAAATCCCGACAGCGACAGCATCTGCAGCGCGCTGGTGGTCGCGGACTGGCTCAATCACCTCGGCAAACCGGCCGTGGCTTTCCGCCTCGGCGAACTGACGCCGGAAACCCGCTACATACTGGCCACCGCCGGCGTGCAAGCGCCTGCGCTGCTGAAAGGCGATCTCCGTGACCGTAAAGTCTGGCTGGTCGACTTTACCGATATCGAACAAGGCCCGGCCTCATTGCCCGACAGCGACGTGGTCGGCGTTATCGACCATCACCGGCTGGGCACGTTAGTCACCCGCAACCCGCCCGATGTCTGGGTGCGCGCCGTCGGCTGTTGCGCCACCGTGATCCTGCAGATCCTGACGGCAGAAAAGCCGATGCCACTTAACGCCGCGCAGGCCACGCTGCTGCTGGGCGCCATCCTGAGCGACACCGTCGCGCTCAGTGCGCCGACCACCACGGAACAGGATCGGCTGGCGGTCACCCGGTTGCGCGCAATCTCTCACATCGACTATGACGCTTTCATCGCCGGGCTGCTGGCCGCCAAAACCGATCTCTCCGGGCAATCCGCCCCGCAGTTGCTGCAGCGCGACGCCAAGAATTACCGCATCCATACCGTTTCGCTGCTGCTGTCGCAGATAGAAGTGCGGGCCATGAGCGACATCGATCCGCTGTTGCCCGCACTGCAACAGGCGCTTGAACAAGCGAAGCAGGAAGCCGGGCTGGAGATGGCTGCACTATTGGTCACCGATATCACCCGCCGCCGCTCCACCCTGTATTTCTCGTCGAACCGGGTGCTCGGCATTCGTCAGGTATCGCTGCCCGATATGACGAGCCGAAAAAAAGAGGTTTTACCGTGGTTAACCCTCCAGATCGCTAACGCAGGGAGATAAGTCATGCCGCTCTATCAACACGCTTTACTGCTGGTACAGGATGAACGCGACGGCCGGCTGCTGTTGCGCCATGCCGAACGCCTCAATCAGCAGATGAATACGCGCATTACCGTGGCGCACATCAGCGCCGACTATGCCGAGCTGGACTACCTCAGCGATGCGCAAACCAAAGATCGCCAGTCCAGCGAGGTGATCGCCGCCAAAGCCATGCTCAGCCGCCTGGTGGAAGACTGCTCAATCCCCCTGGAGGTGCGCGCAATCGTCAGCATCCATCGCTTCAAAGACGTCGAAGCCCTGATTGCCCGTGAAGGCGTCGATCTTTTGTTGCTCGGCCATCAGAACCGTCCGTTTGGCGTCTTTGCCTCCTTCGGTTTCGAATTCATCAACCATTTATCCATCGACGTGCTGATAAAACACGTTCCCACTCCCTAGAACGAGGTGACTACCCATGAGCTATGAGATTGAAAGCGTAACCGCCAGAGAGATCCTGGATTCGCGCGGCAACCCGACCGTCGAAGTCGACATGAGCGCGGCGGGCGTCGTGGCCCGGGCTTCGGTGCCTTCGGGAGCCAGCACCGGGTCGCGCGAGGCGGTGGAGCACCGCGACGGCGATCCGCACCGTTTCGGCGGCAAAGGCGTACTGGAGGCGGTGCACAGCGTCAAAACGGCGATCAATGAGGCGCTACTCGGGGTGGATGTGCGCCAACAGGCGGAGATTGACCGCCGGCTGATCGCGCTGGACGGCAGCGAGAACAAGAGCCGATTGGGGGCCAACGCCCTGCTCGGCGTTTCTCTGGCCGCCGCCCGCCTCGCGGCGCAATTGTCGCAGCTGCCGCTGTATCGTTATCTGGGCGGCATCGGCGCCAACCTGCTGCCGGTGCCCTGCATGAATATCATCAACGGCGGCGTGCACGCCCGGTGGCAAGGGGCGGACTTTCAGGAGTTTATGATAGCTCCCCTGGGCGCGCCGTCGCTGCGCGAGGCCGTGCGCTGGGGTAGTGAAGTTTATCAGGCGCTACGCCAAATCCTGTTGGAAAAAGGCCTGTCGGTCGGCGTCGGTGACGAAGGCGGTTTCGCGCCGGCGGTCGCCTCAAATCGCCAGCCGCTCGAGCTGATCGTGCAGGCGATAGAAAAAGCCGGCTACCGGCCGGGAGAAGATATCGCGATCTGCATGGATCCGGCCTCGAGCGAATTCTACGCAGACGGCAAGTACCGTCTGCGCAGCGAGAACCTCGAGTTGGACGCAGCCCAGATGACGGCCTATTACCAACGGCTGGTGCAGGACTTCCCCATCGTGCTGATTGAAGACGGCTTGGCCGAAGACGATTGGGCCGGCTGGCGTATTCTGAGCGATGCCCTGGGCGACCAGGTGGAGCTGGTCGGCGACGATCTGTTCGTCACCAACGTGAAATACATCCAGCGCGGGATTGATGAACGGTTGGCCAATGCGGCGCTGATCAAGCTGAACCAGATCGGCACGCTGAGCGAAACCTTCGCCGCCGTACAGCTCTGCCAGGCGAACGGCTGGGGCACCTTTATCTCGCACCGCAGCGGTGAAACCGTCGACAGCTTTATCGCCGACATGACGATCGCGATGCGAGCCAGCCATCTGAAAACCGGCGCGCCGAGCCGCGGCGAGCGCATCGAAAAATACAATCAGCTGATGCGCATCGAAGACCAGTTGGGCGCCGCGGCGGTGTATGCCGGGCGTTCCGCCTTTAAACGCCGCTAAGCTTTGCCGGCCGGGCCGGCGATGCGTCGGCCTGTTTTTCGCCCTTGGCTTGGCACAGCCCGGCGACACCTGACTCCAATAAGGTCAGCCGGGTCGTCAACAAGGTTTCTCGTTGTTCATTCAGCGTGGCCATCATCAGCTCGATCTCCGCCAGCCGTTCATCGACGCCACGTATCAACCCATCCTGATAAGCGCTGCCCTGCAGCGCCAGCACGCGTTGGATCGCCTGCAGCGAAAAACCCAGATTCTGGCCGATTTGGATCAGGTGCAAACGCTCCAGCGCGCTGTCGCCGTACACCCGATAGCCGTTGACGCCGCGCACCGGTTTCGGCAACAACCCCAACTGCTCGTAGTAGCGTATCGCCGAGGCGGCCATGCCGGCGCGCTGCGCCAATTCTCCGATCTTCATGCCCTATTGACCTTAAAGTTAACTTTAAACCTAGTATAGCGCCATTCCCCGTACGACAGGAGCGCAAACCGATGTTTACCCCACTGACACTGCCCAACGGCAGCCGTTTATCCAACCGTCTGGCCAAGGCGGCGATGGAAGAAAATCTGGCCGCCCCGGGCCAATTGCCCGGCCCGGCGCTGTGGCGCTTATACCGCTACTGGGCCGAAGGCGGCGCCGGCTTGATCATCACCGGCAACGTGATGATCGACGGCCGCGCCATGACCGGCCCCGGCGGCGTGGTGCTGGAACAGGACACGCCGCTCGCCCCGTTCGAAACCTGGGCCAAGGCCGCGCGCCAGGGCGGCGCGCAGGTGTGGATGCAGCTTAACCACCCGGGCCGGCAGGTGATGGCGAACATGGGCGGTAACGCGTGGGCGCCCTCCGCCATCCCGCTGGCGATGGGCAAGCACAGCAAGCTGTTCGCCCAGCCGCGGGCGATGGATGAAGCGCAGATCGCCGAGGTGATCGCGCGCTTCGCCGCCAGCGCGCACGCCGCCGAACAGGCCGGTTTTACCGGCGTGGAGATCCACGCGGCGCACGGCTATCTGATTTCCCAGTTTCTCTCGCCGCTGACCAACCAGCGCAACGATCGCTGGGGCGGCGAGCTGGCGAACCGCGCCCGGTTGCTGCTGGAAGTAGTGCGTGCGGTGCGCGAGCGCGTCTCGCCGGAATTTTGCGTGGCGGTCAAACTGAACTCCGCCGATTTCCAGCGCGGCGGTTTTTCATCGGACGATGCCCGCCAGGTGGTGCTGATGTTGAACGAGTTGCCGGTCGATCTGATCGAACTGTCCGGCGGCAGCTACGAAAGCCCGGCGATGCAAGGCGACACGGCGGACGGCCGCACTCTGGCGCGCGAAGCCTATTTTCTGACCTTCGCCCGCGATCTTGCCGCCGTCGCGCGCATGCCGGTGATGACCACCGGCGGCATCGCCCGCCCGTCGGTGGCGCAGCGGGTGCTGGACAGCGGCGTCGCGGTCGTCGGCATCGCTACCGCCATGGCGGAAGTGCCCGATCTGCCGCGGCGCTGGCAAACCGGCGCGGCCCCCCATGCGCTGCCTGCCCCGGTCACCTGGCGCAGCAAGGTGATGGCGTCGCTCGCCCGCATGGCGTTGGTCAAGCGCCGGATGCGCGCGTTGAGTGACGATCGGCCGCGCAATGTGCGCTACTCACCGCTGTTCACGCTGGTCGTCGATCAGTGGCGTACCCGCCGTATCCTGCAGCGTTACCACGCCTGGTTACAGCAACGTTAATGACCGCGGCGCCGGCAAACACGCCGGCGGCCGCACAAAAATCCCGCTTTTTTGATCGCGCTACGTAAAATCTGCAAGAAATCACCGCTCTGGATACTGCGCTTTTAACGCTCGGCTGCTTATATTCATCACAAATTTTGTGTATATAACCGCTTTAGGACTTAAGGTGGTGAATAGATGAAAATAAGCCGCTATTTTCTATTTATGTTATTAATCGGAAATTCACCTTAATAATAAATGCATTAAAGAAGCAGCCAAAGGAAAGCAGAAAAGCATTTTTACGCAATGTTAAAGAAATGTTGTTTTTTGCCGGCAAAACCAACGGTCAACAAATCAACAACATATTGATGAGCCTAAGAAAAAACTAAACAATTCAAAACAAAATCGGCTATTGAGTCCCAGGCGAAAAAGCCATATATTGGTCGCGCTTTTCACAAGGCAGTTACTTTTCTAATTCATTAATTCAATCGTTGCGTCTTGAGACCTTCGGTTGTAGGAGAGATATGATGACGGATAAAGTCCGTATTGATACTTTAGTTGCAAACTCATTAAACGGAAACAATGAAACCTATTTGGCGCGCCAAGCCGAATTTGAGTCGAATGTTAGGAGTTATCCGCGCAAATTGCCGTTGGCAATTGCGAAAGCCCAGGGCGTTTGGATCACTGATGTTGAGAATAATCAATATCTTGATTGCCTGGCCGGGGCGGGAACGTTGGCTCTTGGACATAATCACCCCGACGTCCTGCAAAGCATCCAAAATGTCATTACCAGCGGCTTGCCGTTACATACTCTCGATCTCACGACCCCGTTAAAAGATCGTTTCTCCGATTACCTGCTCTCTCTGTTGCCGGGCGAAGGCAAAGAATATTGCCTGCAGTTCTGCGGCCCGTCCGGCGCCGATGCGGTGGAAGCCGCGCTGAAGCTGGCGAAAAAGCACACCGGCCGTTCCGGCGTGATCAGCTTCTCCGGCGGCTATCACGGCATGACCCACGGCGCGCTGTCGGTCACCGGCAACCTGTCGCCGAAGGCGGCGATCAACGGCATGATGCCGGAAGTGCAGTTCATGCCTTACCCGCATGAATACCGCTGCCCGCTGGGCATCGGCGGCGAAGCCGGCGTCAAGGCGCTGACCTACTACTTCGACAACCTGATCAACGACGTGGAAAGCGGCGTGCGCAAACCGGCGGCGGTGATCCTGGAAGCCGTTCAGGGCGAAGGCGGCGTTAACCCGGCGCCGGCCGAGTGGCTGCAGCGCATCCGCAAAGTGACGCAGGAGCATGGCATTCTGCTGATCATCGACGAAGTTCAGGCCGGTTTCGCCCGTACGGGCAAGCTGTTCGCCTTCGAACACGCGGGCATCGAGCCGGACATCATCGTGATGTCGAAAGCGGTCGGCGGCGGCTTGCCGCTCGCGGTGCTGGGCATCAAGAAAGAGTTCGACGCCTGGGAACCGGGTCACCACACCGGCACCTTCCGCGGCAACCAGCTGGCGATGGCCACCGGCCTGACCACCCTGCAATACCTGAAAGAGCACAAGGTCGCCGACAAAGTGGCCGCGCAGGGCGAATGGCTGAAAGGCAAACTGGCCGAGCTGCAGAAACGGTATCCGGTGATCGGTCACGTCCGCGGCCTGGGCCTGATGATCGGCATCGAGATCGTCAAGCCGAACGAAGCGCAGGATCACATGGGCTGCTACCCGGCCGATGGCGAGCTGTCCGCGTTGCTGCAGAAAAAGTGCTTCGAATCCGGTTTGATCCTGGAGCGCGGCGGGCGCAATGGCTGCGTGCTGCGTCTGTTGCCTTCCCTGCTGATCACCAACGATGAGCTGGGTATTTTCCTGGATAAATTTGAGCAGGCGCTGTTGGCCGCCGGCGTCAAGCCAGTCTGATTGGAGCGAATGACCGCGATGTCCAAGTTAAACCCGATTCTGGCTTCCTCGGCGCACAGCGCCGAGGCTTACCGCCAGGCGATCGCGCAGAGCAGTGAAGCCGTCGTGCAGTGGCTGCAACAGCCCGAGATGTATCAGGGCAAAAGCGTTGCCGAACTGCGCGAGCGCATCAAGCTCGACTTCACCCCGCAAGGCCTGGGCAACCAGGCGGCGATCGATCGCGCCATCGAGTACTTTTTGAAAGACAGCCTGTCGGTGCACCACCCGCAGTGCGTGGCGCACCTGCACTGCCCGAGCCTGGTGATAAGCCAGGCCGCCGAAGTGCTGATCAACGCCACCAACCAGAGCATGGATTCCTGGGATCAGAGCCCGTCGGCCACGCTGATCGAAATGAAGCTGATCGAATGGCTGCGCGCCCAGGTTGGTTACCAGCCCGGCGACGCCGGGGTGTTCACCAGCGGCGGCACCCAGAGCAACCTGATGGGGCTGATGCTGGCGCGCGATGCATTCTTCGCGCGTCAGGGCCACTCCGTGCAGCAGGACGGCCTGGTGGGCGATCTGCGCAAGCTGAAGGTGTTCTGTTCTGAAAATGCCCACTTCTCGGTGCAGAAGAACATGGCGCTGATGGGCCTCGGCTATCAATCCGTCACCCTGGTGAAAACCGATCGCTTCGCCCGCATGGACGTGAACGATCTGGCGGAAAAACTGGCGCAGGCCAAGGCCAACGGCGAGCAGGTGATGGCGATTGTCGCCACCGCCGGCACCACCGACGCCGGTGCCATTGACCCGCTGCGCGACATCGCGCGGCTGGCGGCGCAGCAGCAGATTTGGGTACACGTGGATGCGGCCTGGGGCGGCGCGCTGCTGCTTTCCGAGCAGTACCGCGACTACCTCGACGGCCTGGAACTGGTGGACTCCATTACCCTGGACTTCCACAAGCAGTTCTTCCAGACCATCAGCTGCGGCGCCTTCTTGCTGAAAGACGAGCGTCACTATGAGCTGATGCGCTATCAGGCGGCCTACCTGAACTCCGAGTTCGACGAAGCGCAAGGCGTGCCGAACCTGGTGTCCAAGTCGCTGCAGACCACCCGCCGCTTCGATGCGTTGAAGCTGTGGATGGGGCTGGAGGCGTTGGGGCAGAAGCAATACGCCGAGATCATCGATCATGGCGTGACGCTGGCGCAACAGGTAGCGCGTTACATCGCCGATCAGGAATCGCTGGAACTGGTGATGCAGCCGCAGCTGGCCAGCGTGCTGTTCCGCTACCGTCCGGCACAGCTGGCGGCGAACGGCGACGCGGCCGTCGCCCTGTTCAACCAGCGCATCGGCGACGCCCTGCTGGAATCGGGCCGCGCCAACCTCGGCGTGACCGAGTTCGATGGCGTAACCTGCCTGAAGATGACGCTGCTGAACCCGATCGTGACGCTGGAAGACATCAAGCTGTTGCTGGCGCTGGTCGAGAAAACCGCGCAGCAGCTGCCGGCGTAACGTCGCGCAGTCTGCCACTCAAGCCGATAACTTGCGTTATCGGCTTTTTTATTGCTCATCAGATCGCAGGAGACGCAGCGTTTACGCTAATATACTGCAGCAAACGCCTTCTCTCATTCCAGCGCCACAGGATACGCACGCATGGCCGACCCTGATTTCAACCTGTTGATCGCGCTCGATGCGCTGCTGACGGCGGGCAGCGTCGTCGGCGCCGCACGGCGTCTCGGTTTAAGCGCTTCGGCGATGAGCCGCACCCTCAACCGGCTGCGCGCGGCCACCGGCGATCCCCTGCTGGTTCGCGCCGGCCGTCATATGGTGCTGACGCCCTATGCCGAAACGCTGCGCGAGCGGACGCGAAATACGGCATTCGAAGCCCGTGCGCTGCTGCGCCCGGCGCAGGGAGCATTAGATCCCGCCGAGCTGGATCGTACCTTCACGCTGCGTGCCAACGACGGCTTCGTCGAAGCCTTCGGCCCGGCGCTGATCGCCGCCGCTGCCGAACAGGCGCCGCGGGTGCGGCTGCGCTTTGCGCCCAAGCCGGAGAAAAGCGACCGCCCGCTGCGTGAAGGGCTGGTCGATCTGGAGATAGGCGTGCTGGGTGACATGGGCCCGGAAATCCACCTGCAGGCGCTGTTTCGCGATCGCTTCGTCGGCGTGATGAGAAGCGCGCATCCCTTGGCGCCGCAGCGGGAAATCGGCGCCGCCGACTATGCCGCCTGCGGCCACGTGGTGGCCTCGCGCAGCGGGCGCATTCTCGGGCCGGTAGACGCCGCGCTGGCGGAGCTGGGGCTGACGCGCCAGATTGCCGCCGTGGTGCCGAGTTTTCCGGCCGCGCTGGCGGTGGCGCAGGCCTCGAACCTGCTGGCGCTGTTGCCCGCCTCCTTCCTGCACGCTCAACCGGCCGACGGCCCGCTGCGCGTCTTTGAGCTGCCGGTGAAAACGCCGCCCATTACCGTGTCGCAAATGTGGCACCCGCGCCTAGACGCCGAGGCGGATCACCGCTGGCTGCGGCAATTGGTGCTGTCGGTCTGTCGCCAGCGCGTGCAGGAACCGTTTCGCGAATAGTGACAATGTCACTAGATTTTGCATTACTGACGTCGAGTGATCCAGCCAACGGCAAAGCCCCCATACCCTGAGGGTTGTTCCCCCTCGCGCGATGGGAGAACATAGCGTTCACGATGCCTGACTCAGTGAAACGCTCATGACGCTTCCCCCTCTCTGGCCGGTATTCGACGGCCATAACGACCTGCTGCTCAACCTGTGGCTGCAGCACGACGACGATCCGGCCGCCGCCTTCTATTCCCGCGTCACGCCGGGCCACCTCGATTTCTCCCGCATGCGGCGCGGCGGATTTTTCGGCGGACTGTTCGCGGTATTTATTCCCCCGGTCAGCTATATCGCCCAGATGCGCAACCAAACGCAGGACGAGGCGCAGGCCGCCTTCGATCCGCTGGCGATCGCCGAACGGCAGATCGCCATCCTGCAGCAATTGGAACAGGCTTCTCAGGGGCGGCTGCGCATCTGCCGCACCGCCACCGAGATAGAACAGTGCCGCCTCAACCGGCAAATCGCCGCGGTGCTGCATATCGAAGGCGCCGGCATGATCGACGCGGAGCTGACGCAGTTGGAGGCCTTCTACCGGCTGGGCGTGCGCAGCATCGGGCCATTCTGGAATCTGCCGAACGCCTTCGGCACCGGCGTCAGCGGGCCGTTCCCGGGCTCACCCGATACCGGCCCCGGCCTGACGCCGGCCGGCGAGGCGCTGATCCGCGCCTGCAACCGCCGCCGCATCATGATCGACGTCTCGCACATGAACGAGAAAACCTTCTGGCAAACCGCCGCGCTGAGCAACGCGCCGCTGGTCGCCACCCACTCCAACGCCCACGCCCTCTGCCCCCAGCCGCGCAACCTGACCGACGCACAGCTGGGCGCCATCGCCCAGAGCGGCGGGATGGTCGGCGTCAATTTCGGCACCGCCTTCCTGCGTGCGGACGGTAAACGTGACAGTGCAACAACCGGCTTAACAGAAATTGTTAAACACGTTGAGTATTTGATCGCTAAACTTGGTGAAGATCGCGTGGGATTTGGCTCTGATTTTGACGGGGTCAACGTACCGCAACCGCTGGAGGACGCCGCTGGCCTGCCGCGCCTGACGCAAGCGCTGGCGCAGGCCGGGTTCGATAACCGGTTGCTGGAGAAGCTGACCTGGCGCAACTGGCTGAACGCGCTCACCGCCGCCTGGGGTGAATAACCCGGTTACGCTTTAAAGGTTGCGATCTCCGTCACATTTCGCCAACATTGGGCCGGCCGAATGCGAACGTTTCTCATTGGGTTCGACTTATTACGATGCATGCAAAGGAGCACCGCTATGACTACCTGGACTAAACCTGAGTTTGTTGATCTGCGTCTGGGGCTGGAAGTGACGCTGTACATTTCCAACCGTTAATCGCCCGTCTGCCCGCCTTTCGCGCGGGCATTTCTTTCCTTCTTTTCTGGTTTAGACATGCAGATAAAAGTTCTCGGCTCGGCGGCGGGCGGCGGCTTTCCCCAGTGGAATTGCAACTGCGACAACTGTCGGGGCGTTCGCGACCACAGCATCAGCGCCACGCGCCGCACGCAGTCCTCCATCGCCGTCAGCGACGACGGTAAAAACTGGGTGCTGTGCAACGTTTCCCCGGACATTTGCCATCAGCTGCTGGCCTCGCCCGAATTGAATAATCCCGAGGTGCTGCGCGGCACCGGCATCGGCGCGATCGTGTTGACCGACAGCCAGATCGATCACAGCGCGGGCTTGCTCAATTTGCGCGAGGGCTGCCCGCATCACGTCTGGTGCACCCCTGAAGTGCATGACGATCTCAGCACCGGTTTCCCGGTGTTTCCCATGCTCTCACACTGGAACGGCGGCCTGATTCACCACCCGGTGACGCCCGGCGAGCCGTTCCGCACGATGGTCTGCCCGAACGTGCGCTTTACCGCCATTCCGCTGCTCAGCAACGCGCCGCCCTATTCGCCGTTCCGCGATCGCCCGCTGCCGGGCCACAACGTGGCGCTGTTTATCGAAGATACCGCGCGCGGGGTCGGGCTGCTGTACGCGCCGGGCCTAGGTGAGCCGGACGAGGCGCTGCTGCCGTGGCTGCGCCGCGCGGACTGCCTGCTGATCGACGGCACGCTGTGGCGCGACAACGAGCTGGCCAACGCCGGCGTGGGCCGCAATACCGGCAAGGACATGGGGCATCTGGCGCTGGCGGAAGAACACGGGCTGGCGGCCCTGCTCGCCACCTTGCCCGCCAGGCGCAAAATCCTGATCCACATTAACAATACCAACCCTATCCTCAATGAAGACTCGGTAGAGCGGCAAAGCCTGACCGCCGCCGGCATTGAAGTGAGCTGGGACGGCATGAATATCGAACTGTAGGGAACCGCCATGACGCAACCACTGCCCCTTGACCCACAGGCGTTTGAAGCGGCGCTGCGCGCCAAAGGCGCTTATTACCATATTCACCACCCGTACCACATCGCGATGCACAACGGCGAAGCGACCCGCGAACAGATCCAGGGCTGGGTGGCCAACCGGTTCTACTACCAGACCAGCATTCCGATCAAAGACGCGGCGATCATGGCCAACTGCCCACAGCCGGAAACCCGCCGCAAATGGGTGCAGCGCATCCTGGATCACGATGGCTACGGCGGCAGCGAAGGCGGCATCGAAGCCTGGCTGCGCCTGGGCGAAGCCGTCGGGCTGCAGCGCGACGCCCTGCTCTCTGAAGAATTGGTGCTGCCGGGCGTGCGCTTCGCGGTGGACGCCTACGTCAATTTCGCGCGCCGCGCCTGCTGGCAGGAAGCGGCCTGCAGCTCGCTGACCGAACTGTTCGCGCCGCAAATCCACCAATCGCGCCTCGACAGCTGGCCGCAGCACTACCCGTGGATCGACGCCGCCGGCTACGACTATTTCCGCAGCCGCCTCGGCCAGGCCAACCGCGATGTGGAACACGGCCTGGCGCTGGCGCTGGACTATTGCGACACCGTAGAAAAACAGCAGCGCATGCTGGAGATCCTGCAGTTCAAGCTGGACATTCTGTGGAGCATGCTGGACGCCATGAGCATGGCCTATACCCTGAACCGCCCGCCTTACCACAGCGTGACCGCCGCGCGGGTATGGCACAACCAGAGGCTGGTGTAATGACGCTGAACCCTGAACATACCCCCGTCTTCCGTCGCGGCTACCGCCTGCAATGGGAGCAAGTGCAAAACAGCCACGTGATCCTCTACCCGGAAGGCATGGCCAAGCTGAACGACAGCGCCGCCGCCATCTTGCAACTGGTCGACGGCCACACCACGCTGAACGGCATCATCGCCCAGTTGAACGCCCGCTTCCCCGGCGCCGAAGGGCTGGCGGAAGACGTGCTGGAGTTTTTCCAGCGCGCCTACGAACAAAAATGGGTGACCTTCCGTGACTGAAGCGCGCGCGCCGGCGGTGAACCCGCCGCTCTGGCTGCTGGCGGAGCTGACCTACCGCTGCCCGCTGCAGTGTCCGTATTGCTCCAACCCGCTCGATTTCGCCGCGCAGGAAAAAGAGCTGACCACCGCGCAGTGGATCGAGGTGTTTCGCCAGGCGCGGGCGATGGGCAGCGTGCAGCTCGGTTTTTCCGGCGGCGAGCCGCTGGTGCGTAAAGACCTGCCCGAGCTGATCGCCGCCGCGCGCGAGCTCGGCTTTTACACCAACCTGATCACCTCCGGCATCGGCCTGACCGAGAAGAAGCTGCAGACCTTCGCCGACGCCGGGCTGGATCATATCCAGATCAGTTTTCAGGCCAGCGATGAAACGCTGAACGCCGCGCTGGCGGGCTCCGCCAAGGCGTTTCAGCAGAAGCTGGCCATGGCCAGGGCGGTCAAGGCGCTCGGCTATCCGATGGTGCTCAACTTCGTGCTGCATCGCCATAATATCGGCCAGATCGACCGCATTATCGAACTGGCGATCCAGCTGGACGCCGACGACGTCGAGCTGGCGACCTGCCAGTTCTACGGCTGGGCGCACCTCAACCGCGAGGGGCTGCTGCCGACCCGCGAGCAGATCGCCGACGCGGAAGCGGTGGTGAAACGCTACCGCGAACGCATGGCCACCGACGGCAAGCTGGCCAACCTGCTGTTCGTCACGCCGGACTACTACGAGGAGAGCCCCAAAGGCTGCATGGGCGGCTGGGGCGCCATCTTCATGAGCGTGACGCCGGAAGGCATGGCGTTACCCTGTCACAGCGCCCGTCAGTTACCGATCGCCTTCCCGTCGGTGCTGGAGCACGATCTGCAGCATATCTGGTACCACTCGTTCGGGTTTAACCGCTATCGCGGCTATGACTGGATGCCGGAGCCGTGCCGTTCCTGCTCGGAGAAAGAGCAAGACTACGGCGGCTGCCGCTGCCAGGCGTTCATGCTGACCGGCAACGCCGACAACGCCGACCCGGTGTGCGGCAAATCGCCCCACCACGGCACCATTCTGGCGGCGCGGGAAGCGGCGAATCGCTCGCAGATCGGTATCGATCAGCTGCGTTTTCGCAATCAGGCCAACTCCCGTCTGATTTTCAAGGGTTGACGATGACACCCGCCGCCGCCTCGTGGCAGCTCGACAACGGTTTGGCCGTCAAGGCGATAAGCGATCCTGCCGCCGCGGGCGCCGCCGCGCTGGTGCGCATTGAAGCGGGCAGTTTTCAGGCGCCCGTCGCCTGGCCGGGCCTGGCGCATCTGCTGGAGCATATGTTGTTTCGCGGCAGCGCGAACTACGGCGTGCAAGATGGTCTGATGGCCTGGGTCGCCTCGGTGGGAGGCCGGCTGAACGCCACCACCCAGGCCACGCAAACCGCCTTCTTCTTCGAGGTGAGCGCAGACCATTTGGCGCCGGGGCTGGCGCGGCTGAGCGATATGCTCGCCGCCCCGCAGCTGGCGGCCGAGGCGATCGCTCAGGAGATTGAGGTCATCGACGCTGAATATCGCCTGCTGCGCGCCGATGTGGAAACCCGCTGCGAAGCCGCGCAGCGACAGATGTTCAGCGGCCTCGACGCAATGCATCGCTTTCATATCGGCAGCCGCGCCGCCTTTGGCAGCGATATTTCCGCGTTGCAGCTGGCGCTGCGGCAGTTTCATCAGCGCTATTTTCGCGCGCCAAACCTGACGCTGTGGCTGCAAGGCCCGCAATCGCTGGCGCAGCTGCATGCGCTGGCCCAGCGCTACGGCAGCCGGCTGCCGGCGGGCAACGGCTCACCGCACGAGAGCTCACCGCCGCTGACCGCTGCGGAAGATTACACCCTGACGCTGCCCGGCACGCCGCAGCTGAGACTGGTGTTTGCCCTGCCGCGCTCTCATTCGCGCGGCTGGCTACGGCGGCTGGAGCGCCTGCTGCTGGACGAAGCCCCCGGCGGGCTGCTGGCCCGGCTGCGCGCTCAGGCGTGGTGCGATGCCGTTCGGCTCGATTATTCGCGCTGCAGCGAGAACAACGCGCTGCTGAGTTTTATCTTTACCGTCAATCACGGTTCAGCCGCTGAGGCTGCCTGCATCGAAAGCGCCCTGCTGGCGTGGCTGCAGGCGCTGCAGGTGCTGACACCGGCCCAGCTTGCGCATTACGAGCGGCTGGCAAATCGCGATTTCCACCGTTTGGCGCCGCTCGACCAGCTGCGTGCCAGAGCGTTTAGGCTGCCGCCGGCGGAGCAGAACGACGATTGGCCACGGCATATTGCGGCGTTGATTAGCGCGCCGCGCCGTCGCCTGGCCGTGCGGCCCGAAGGCGGCGGTGAAACCCGTGAAATTCAAGGGCTGCCGCTGGCGCTTGGCCCCTTCGCCGGCGCCGCGCTGACGGCTACGGCTGAACCCTTCCGCTTTTTCTCCTCCTCGGCGGCGCTGCCGCCCCCGACATTGCCTGCCGGCCTGGCGCCGCTGCGGCATCTGCGCCCCGACGAAGCGCAGCCGGTGCTGCTGCTGCGGCCGACGCCGTCCAGCCCCTTCAGTGATGCACAGGCCTACGGCTTACAGGCGGCGCTGCGCGCCGGGGCGGCAGAGCTGGCGCATAGGGAAGGACATTTAAGCTTCGAACGCCACCAGGGTGCGTGGCTGCTGCAGCTGGCGGGCAGCCCCGCGCTGCTTTGCCACGGGATGAGCGAGGTGAACCGGGCTCTGGCGGCGTTGCCGTCGGCCATTCTCAACGAGGCGGCGAGAAACCTGCGCCATACGCAGTTGCAAGAGCAAAACGACATCGCCATTCGTCGCCTGCTGGCCCAATTGCCCGCGGCGCTCAGCGCGCCGATAGCAACAGCGGTGCAGTGGCATGCCACCTTAGTCGGCGGCGATGGCGAGTTAAAACGGCAGCTGTCGCACCTGCTGTACGACTTCCCCTATCCCGTGGCCGCCGAGCCGCCGCTGCCGATATATCAGCATCATCGCCCCGTCACGCTGACGGAAAGCGGCGCCGAAAGCGCCTTGCTGCAGTTTTACCCGCTGCCGAACGGCGAAGCGGCAGGCCGTTGGGCGCTGCGCGTGCTGGCCCAGCTTTACGCGCCGCGCTATTTTCAGCGGTTGCGCGTGGACCGCAACGTGGGCTACGTGGTGCAATGCGCCTTCCACCGCTGCGCCGATGCCGAAGGCCTGCTGTTCGCGCTGCAATCCCCAACGTTCAACGTTGAACAGCTGCGGCAGTTAACCGACGAATTCTTACTGCAGATGCGTCATGAGCTGGCGCACGTGGACGCAAACGAGCTGGCGCAAACGCAACAGGCGCTGCGGCAAAGCGTGCAGCGCCTCAGCGCCGAGCCATTGCAACGCGCACGCGAAATCGCCTTGGAAAATCACGCAATCATTGCCGCCGAGCCCATGACATTGACGCAACTGGCCTATTGGCAGCAGCGGCTATTCGCCGCAGGCTGATGTTGCGTCGGAGCCAACCCGACGCAATATAAACGTAGCGAAACAACTAATAACCAGGGGGAGATATATCTCAATAATCGTGTTCCCTCCTGTAAGAATTACTGCGAGAAATTACTTGAATAACAGCATGTTGATTAATCGCCTAACCGACGCCCTCCTTTTCCTTTTATGGCAGGCATATATTCTTCGCTTTTTCATTCTTTTAAACTCATAAGCTAGCGATATATAAAACACCATGAGCAGCAACATTAATATAACAATCATAAGTTAGCCCAAATCCATTTAGCCATTTCATATGATTATTATCTAATTTAATAAATTAAAAAATTAGAAACATCCTGTTCTAAAAATTACTTTATCATATCACTCAAACCGGTCTTTTATGCTGGCCGGGATGCAGGAGAATTATAATTGCACCGCCCAGTTAGCCCGTCGCGAACAACACAATGGGTAGGCGATGCCGGTCAGCACCATGCTGATCACCCAGGAAATGTCTGCGCCCGGGATCAGATTGGCGTAAGGGCCGGAGAAGAATGCGTTCTCGACGAAAGGCACCTGCACCGCAATACCGCCGAAATAAACGCCGAGCGCGCGGGTGTTGAGCAGGCCGTAGCGCCCGCCGTCGGCGCTGAAAATGGCCGAAATGTCATAGCGTTGGCGGTTAAGCAGGTAAAAATCAATCAGGTTGATCATGCACCAGGGGATCAGCACCGAAATCAAGGCAAAAATCAGGTTCAGGAACAGATGAACGAAGTTGGCCGAGGCAACCAGCGCCACCCACACAGCCCCCAGCAAAATCAGCGCCGAGAACAGCGTGCGTATACGCGCATTCGGCATCCACTGCGGTAAGAAGGTTTGTACCGCAGTGATGAGTGAAAGCACCGCGCCGTACAAATTCATCGAGTTATGGCAGATGATGTTGATCAGAAACAGCACCATCAGCACCGGCCCCAGCCCTCCCGTCGCCTGGCGCACCGCCTCCATGGCATCGTCGCTGCCGGCGACCAGATTGACCGCCACCACGCCGAACACGAAGGCCAAAATGGTGCCGCTGCAGGCGCCCAGGTAGGTATACAGGAAGGGTTTGGCAATGCCGACTTCCGCCGGCAGGTAACGCGAATAGTCTGACGTGTAGGGCGAGAAGCTGATTTGCCAGACGGCGCCGATGCAGAACGTGGCGAACCAACCGGCAATGCTGAACGATCCCCGCTGCCAAAAATCCGCCGGCAGCGGTTGAGAAAACATCAATACCAATCCGAGAATCAGCGCGCTGCCCATCACCCAGGCGCCGATTTTGTTGATCTTGTGGATGAAACGGTAGCCCACCACCCCGATCAACGTTGCCAACACCGCGCCAATCACCGTCGCCACGCCCATGTTCAATGACGGGATGACGTTATGGATGACCTTGCCGGAAAGCGTGATATTGGAAATAAAGAACCCCAGATAGATCACCGTGGCGAACACGATCACCAACAGCGAGCCGTAGCGGCCAAACTGCGCCCGGCTCTGCACCATTTGCGGTATTCCGACCTGTGGCCCCTGGGCAGAGGTCAGCGCCAGAAAAATACCGCCGAACAGGTGGCCGGCGATAATCGCGCTCAGCGCCGAGAGAATATCGAGATGAAACGTTTGTGTGGAGATAGCCCCGGTCACCACCGCCAGCGGCGCAATATTGGTGCAAAACCACAGGGTAAACAGGCTGCGGGCATGGCCATGACGCTCCCCGGCGGGAACAAAATCGATCGACTTGTCTTCAATAAACGCGGTCTGCTCTGGCTGAGAGTTCATATATCCCCCGGTTAACGTGGATTATTATTTTTTACAGCGTGTTAGCGTGCGAATAGATCGAAAAAAGCATGCGTCTGCCCCGGCGACATTGCGGTCGCCTGTATCAATGCGATGAAAACGGGGCTGCCGGCGCGATCTGAAATCGCGCCTGATTGCGCTGACTCAGCGCATGACAAAGGGATCGTCTATCGGATCGTCGCTGGTGCGCAGCCACACCGTTTTGCTGGTGGTGTATTCCAGCGCGGCGTCAATCCCGCCCTCGCGGCCAAACCCCGACTGGCCGTAGCCGCCAAACGGCGCCAGCGGCGATACCGCTCGATAGGTATTCAGCCACACCACCCCCACCCGCAGGCGACGGGTCACCCGATGCGCGCGCGTCAGGTTCTGCGTGAAAATGCCGGCCGCCAGGCCATAGGCAGAATCATTGGCAAGCTGAATGGCCTCCGCTTCGTCCCTGAAGGTCAACACCGACAGCACCGGGCCGAACAGCTCTTGCTTCACGCACTCGGCGTCGGGTTGCGCGCTGCAATCGACAATCGTCGGCGGGTAGTAAAAGCCCGGTGAGTCGATCGCCGCGTGGCCAATCACCAGTTTTGCCCCCTGCTCCAGCGAACGGCTGACGATGGCGGCGATCCGCTCTTGCTGCTGCCTGGTGCAAAGCGGCCCGAACTGGGTGTCCGGGCGATCCGGCGGCCCGATGCGGATGCTGCGCACCTTCTCCGTCAGCCGGGCCAAAAACGTGTCCTTGATGCTTTCCGCCACCAGCAGGCGCGAGCCGGCTACGCAGCTCTGGCCCGACGCGGCGAAAATGGCCGCCACCTGCGCATTCGCCGCGCTGGTCAGATCCGCATCATCGAAAACGATAAACGGCGATTTTCCGCCCAGCTCCAGCGAGGTGCTGGCGAGGTTTTCCGCACTGCCGCGAACGATGTGCTTCGCGGTTTCCGCGCCGCCGGTAAAGGCGATGTGGTCTACCTGCGGATGCGCCGTCAGCACCGCACCGCATTCGGCGGCAAAACCGGTGATCACATTGCATACGCCGCGTGGAAAACCGGCCTCGTCTATCAGTCTGGCGAACGCCAGCAGCGGCGCCGGCGCGGTTTCCGCCGCTTTGACCACCAGCGTGCAGCCGGCGGCGATCGCCGGGCCGATTTTCACTGCCGCAAGAAACAGCTGGCTGTTCCAGGGCACGATCGCCGCCACCACCCCGATTGGTTCGCGACGCACCCAGGTTTCCATGTCGGCTTTGTCGATCGCCAGCACGCTGCCTTCCATCTTGTCGGCCAGGCCGGCGTAGTACCGGTAGTATTCCGCCACATAAGCGATCTGCGCCTGGGTTTCCCGGATGATCTTGCCGGTATCCAGCGTTTCCAGCCGCGCCAGCTCGGGGGCGTGCTGCTCCAGCAAGTCGGCCAGCCGCAACAACAGCTTGCCGCGCGCGCCGGCGGTCATATCGCGCCACTCGGCCCCCTGGAAAGCCCGGTGCGCTGCCGCAACGGCGCGATCCACATCCTGCGCGCGGGCTTCCGCCACCTGCGCCCAGGGTTCGCCGCTCGCCGGGTTGATCGAGTCGAAGGTGGCCGAACCGGCGTCAAACCGGCCATCGATGTAGAGTTTGAACGATTCCATCAGCGCCTCCGTCAGTGAAATTCCGGCATCACGCAGCGAATGAACCGCTCCAGAGAGGCCTTTTTACGCGCAAAGCTCATGCCGCTGTCGATCCACAACGCAAACTCGTCATACCCCAGCGCCTCATATTTTTTCAGCCGCGTAATGACCTCATTGGCGGTGCCGATAGCCAGGTTGGTGCGCATCATCTCGGCGGAGTAATAGGTATTGGCGGCGATCTCTTCGTCGCTCAGCGGCTGAATCAGCCCTTGCCGCACCGGCCGCTGGTTCTTGAACCAGGCGCCGAAGTAGTGGTAGAAACGGTTGAGCTCTTCCGCCGCCAGGCGGGCGTCCGCCTCATCTTCCGCTACGTAGCCATGCTGCAACAGCATGATCTTCAGCGGCTGCTCGGCGGCGAAGCGTGCACGCGCCTCGTTGAAACAGGTCACCAGCCGCACGATCTCCTCTTCCCCTTGATGCAGCGGCGTAACCTGAACGTTGCAGCCGTTTTGCACCGCAAATTCGTGGCTGTTGGGATCGCGCGCCGCCACCCAAATCGGCGGATGCGGCTGCTGTTTCGGCAGCGGCGACGAGGTGGTCGCCGGGAACGACCAGTATTCCCCCTGATGGGCATAGTCGCCCTGCCACAGTTTTTTCACCGCCGGGATCAGCTCGCGCATGCGCTGCCCGGCATCCCAGGCGGTCAAACCGGGCATCAGCCGTTCGTATTCATAGGAATAGGCGCCGCGCGCGATGCCCAGCTCCAGCCTGCCGCCGGTGATGATGTCGGTCATCGCCGCCTCGCCCGCCAGACGGATCGGGTGATTGAACGGCGCAATGATGGTGCCGGTGCCGAGCCGCACCCGCGAGGTGCGCCGGGCAATGTCCGCCAGATTGATGAACGGATTCGGCGCAATGGTGAAATTCATGCCGTGGTGCTCGCCGGTCCAGATGGCGTGCATGCCGCCGCGATCGGCGATTTCACACAGCTCGATCATCTCCTGGTAGAGCTTTTCCTGCGGTTCGTCGGGTAACGTTCGTTCCATATGCACGAATAAAGACAGTTTCATCACACTCTCCCGTTCAGCCTCAACCGGCGAATTGCTTGATGGCACCGCTGTGCTCATCGCCATAATAGATACCGTAATTGCCCACGGCGTTTTCTTTGACGAACCGGCCCAGCATCGATCGCAGCGCCGGATCCTTGATCGGCAGCCGCGCCAGCGTCGGCATGTCGAACCATTCCGCCGCGCCCAGCTGCGGCGTCAGGCTGCCGGCGTCGGTCGGCAGCGCGCACAGAAAAACGATGTGTTGCTGGTGCTTTTGGCGGTCGTCATAGACGGAATAGACGAAGCCCGGATGGGCATTAATGCCCAGCTGTTGCAGCAGCTCCCCCAACGTTTCGCTGACGCTGCGTTTCTCCACCGCGCTGGACGGCAGTTGATAGCCGCCGTCATTTTGCCGCACCATCACGGCGTGCCCTTCAAACTCGATCAACGCGCTTACCACCACCTGCGGCCCGCCAATCAGCGACTGCGCGTTTTGATAAGGCGTGAAATAAGCGCCGCGGTAATACCCCAGACCGGCGGTGGCGTTGGACTCGAACCCTTCGACCTTGCCGATCAGAATGGCATGGTCGCCGGCGTCCACCACCTGATGCAGCGAGCAGTCGAACCACGCCGAACTGTTATCGATCAGCGGCACCCGTGACGCGCTCCAGCGCCAATCGATCAGCGCAAAGCGGTCTTCGTTCTTTTGCGCAAAAATGGTTGAAGCCTCTTTTTGCTGTTCCGCCAGAATATTGATGGCGAAATGGCTGCACTGGGTAAAATGCGCCAGATTCGCCGAACGTTTATCGATGCTCACCAACAGCAGCGCCGGATCCAGCGACACCGACGAAAACGAATTGGCGGTGAAGCCAATCGGCTTCCCCTGCTTGTCTACCGAAGTCACAATGGTGACGCCGGTCATAAAGGCGCCGAAAGCGTCGCGCAACTGCCTGCGTTTATCCGCGTCCATTTGCCGCTCCTAAAGTCAAAGGTTGCTCTGAGGTCAGAAAATCGTGCATCAGCGCGTTGACGCGTTGCGCATCGGTCAGACTGACCATGTGTTTGGCGTTCTCAATGATTACCGCGCGCCCGTTCGGTGCGGCCTGCGCCATTTGCCGCGCCATCTCCGGGCTGGAGTTGGCGTCGTGCTCGCCGGTCAGCACCAACACCGGGCAGCGGATAAGGTGCCAACGCTGGGCATACACCCGATCGCCGGTAGCAAACGCCTGATAGGCGCGGGCGTAGCCCGATATGTCCACCTGTTGCAACCAGCCGCCCACCTGCCGGCGCAGACGCTGTTCGGCGGGATCGGCGCCAAACCACCGGCTCAGCGGCGAGTCGAGCTGCGTCTGGCCGCTGGCCAACGCGCTGGCGCGTTGCGCGACCGCGGCGCTGGCCTTTGCTGAGCGCTGAAACACGCCGCTCATCACCACCGCGCGATTGACCCGCTCCGGATAATCGATCGCCAGACCGGCGGTGATCAACGCCCCCATCGAGTGCCCCGCCACCGCAGCGCTCGGCGCGCCCAGGGTATTTAAGAAGGCCGCCATCCAGCGCACGTAATCCTCCAGCGTCGCGGCGTGGGCGAAGCCTTCGCTTTCTCCGTGGCCCGGCATATCGACGGCGATGACCCGAAAGTGCGCGCTGAGCGCATCGAGCTGGGGATACCAGGCCTCCGCGTTCATGCCTACGCCGTGGATCAATACCAGCGGCTCGCCACGCCCGGCCTCCAAATACCCCACCCGCAAAGCGGGTTCAGACAGCTGCCGGATTGTTCTGATCATGGCCCAGCTCTTTCAGATCCAGATAACGGTTGCCGATGCGGTGGTGCGGCCGCCCCCCCAGCGCCGCGCCCAGTGCGATGACGATTTCATCGTCGAAGGGCGCGTCGTTGATGTTGAACTGAAATGTCAGGTAGTGCTCGCGGCTGCCTTCGTCGTTTTTCCCCATCATCGGGATCAGGATCGGCGCGTTGGCCGGCCCGCGGGTATTGTTGAACGCCAGATAGCTCTTGCCGTTGACCGCCGAACGGTAGTGGTTGCCGAAATGCAGCGTGTGGATCAGCGCCGAGGCATGTTCCAACTCGCCGCCCAGCCCCACCACCGCGCTTTTGCCGAAGGCTTCCACCCGCTCGCCGGAGCCGGCTTCTTTGAGGATCAAACCGGTCAGCAACTCGCCCAGCACCGGCGCCATTTCTCGAATCTTTGGCGCCAGATCCTCGACAAAGCCTTGCCCGGCCCAGGGGTTTTTAATCACCGCCGCCGCCGCGATCATCACCAGCGGTTTACTCGCCGATTTGCCGCCGTCGGCGTAGAGGGTTTCTGTGGAAACCAGGGTCTTGCGGATGTCTTGATGCATAAGGGACCTCGAAAAGTAAATAAAATGTTAATCAGATGTCGCGAGTCGAGGGTATAGCATCGGGCAGATTGGTATGTCAAAATTTGGTATACCATAATACGGTATTCTTATTTTCACTTGAGGCGGTAGAGCACATTTGAAAATAACAGCGGTTAATCAATGCATTAGTAAATTTTCGTGGACTTTGGCAGGGAATGAAACGCCGGCCACAACCGCGTCCGCTCAGCACCCTGTGCCCGTGCCGCAGCCGTTGAGCCAGCGGCTATCGGCACCGAAAAGCGGTTTTTTTAGGCTATCTTTCGATTTTGTGAGCTGCGGCAACATTCACCGTTTTGGCGATGCGGCGCGAAATCGGCCGCCGTTGCTTTGCAGGTTGGAAAGATGTTAATAGTACCGGGCAAACGGAAATACGCGTCGTTATCCGGATTAATGATGATCCACAAAAAATAGAGACAATTATGGTTCAGGCGTCATTGAAAATTGAGAATGCACCGGTCACCTTGCGCGAATTGGCATTGGCGAAAATTAGGCAGGCGATTATCTCAGGGTATTTTCAGGCCGGCGATCGTTTGGTGGAACGCAGCCTGTGCGAGGAGCTGGGCGTCAGCCGCAGCGTGGTGCGCGAGGTGATCCGTTATCTCGAAGCGGAGGGGCTCATTGAAACGCTCGGCAAGAAAGGGCCGATTGTCGCTATTCTGACCTGGGAAATTGCCGAGCAGATTTATACTATTCGCCTGCTGCTTGAACAGGATGCCGCTCACGACTGCGCCCTGAAAGCCGGGCCGGAAGATAAAAAGAAACTGCATGAAAAATTAATTGCGATTAATCAGGCGTCGGCCGGGCAGGACGATATTCAGCGCGTTGAAGCCTCGCAGGCCTTTTATGAAACCATTTTCCAGGTGGCCCATCACGCCATTGCCTGGGAAATCGTTCAACGCCTGAATAGCCGCATCAGCCGCCTGCGCGCCCTGACCCTGAAAACCCCGGAGCGCCAGCTGGCCGGTTTCGAGCGCATGACGCGCATTTATCACGCCATCGAACAAAACAATCCGACGCAGGCCAGGCAAGAAGTCATCGATCACCTGACCGAGGCCGCCGCGCTGGCCAAGCGCATTCTGCAACAGGAGTCCTGAGATGCCCGCTTACTGGATTGCCCATGTTACCGTGAAAGATCCGCAGCAATATCAGCATTACATGGATTTGGCGCCCCAGGCGTTTCGCCAGTTCAACGCCCGTTTTCTCGCCCGCGGCGAACAGGCGCAAACGCTGGAAGGCCCATCGTTTGTGAAACATGTGCTGATCGAATTCGACGACTACGCCACCGCGTTGGCCTGCTACCATTCGCCGGCCTATCAGTTGGCGAAACAACAGCGGTGCCACGTGGCGGAAGCCATGATTACCATCGTCGACGGCTTGCCGCCCGCCCATTAAAAAGCCCCCGCCGTTACGGCGGAGGCTGGGTGATGTGAGGCGTGATAACCGCGTTCAGAAGCGCCGGGTCAGGCCGGCGTTTTCCGCTAGTTATTTCTCTTCAGGATCTTCCCAGTTTCAGCCCAGATCTGGCTGCGATAATGATCGTCTTCCTGAGAGAAGAAAAGTACGGTCAGCCCATCCTTGTCCAACAGCGCAATGCCATCGGGAGCAGGACGCCACGCCACAGGCTCTTGCGGCAAGACGTCGGGCGTGCAATCAGATAAAAATTTCAGGCTATAGCCGCCGGCCGATTCCACACTCTCCGCGTTGAGCTGCACAACACAAGACTTTGATTTATCACTGACCGTCCACTGCCCGGATAGCGTTTCGGCGGAAGGTAACACCAGACTGCTTGCCATAGAGGCTCCTGAAAACAAGAAAATTATTCCGACAAGAATAAATTTGCACATAGCTGGCCCATGCGAAACGGTGGGCATCATCGCCCACCGTTGCCGTTTTACACGATAAAGTCAACAGCGACGTCGGCCTGCCCGACGATGTGCACCAGGAAGTCTGGATTTGCACCGCCATGGATATTGAAGGCCAATTCACTCAGATTGCTCTGGGTATCATAGGATACCAGCGCCTCACCGGCCTGCCCGCTGAAATGATCGACAAACTGAATGAAATCACTGCCTTTAGCGCCCTGGTTGAAGAAGGACAGATCGATCTTGTCCTTGCCTGACTCAAAGTCCCAAATGGTATCAGGAGCCCGAACAGGCGAGTCATTCACATCAGAGAAGACAAAAATGTCGTTGCCTTGCCCTCCCCATAATTGATCCTGGCCCGCTCCACCGTAAATGACATCGTTGCCGGCGCCGCCTTTGAGCGTATTGTCTGCGTGATTCCCAACAATGACGTCATTACCTGAGCCCCCTATCGCGTTTTCGATGGTGACGCCAGCGGCGATGGAAACATTCCCTTTTAATCCCCCGACGTCGGAGAAAGCGCCTTCGTTCAAGTTGATACGTTGATTTTGGCTATACCCCGAGAAATCAAGGGTATCATTTCCGCCTGCATCCCAAACAGACATCACCAGTTTGTCGTGGCTGTCATTGAGCGTATAGAAGTCTCGGCCTGTATTTGAATTAAACCCGTAAACGGTGTCGCCGGTTCGGGTGGTCATATTGGCGCCGTAAAGATGCTGGATGGCCGCGATATCATCAACCAGCGGCGCAGCGGCATAGTAATGGCCATGATCCGCGTTGGTAATGGATTCATTCCAGTAACTCATTACGCTAAACTGCCGGGTATCTTCGGCGTAAACTGCCTTGGTATAATTTGGGCTGCCTTGCCCCGCATTATAAGTGCCCGGGTGATCTAACCCGAGAGTATGGCCAACTTCATGGGTAATGGTTAAGCGGCCGTAATTACCTAGCTCAGGATGCAAATTTTCGGAGTGATTCTTAATGTTGTACCAGCTTTGCCCATCAGAATTGAACCCCCTGTAATCATTGCCATTATATGAGAACGGTTTCAAGGCATACGCTTGTCCTGTCCCCTCATAATTGCCAAAGGTAATATTGGAGGGTTGGCCTGCGGCAACTTCGACAAATTTGATGTTGGCAACATCAGCCCAGGATTGCAAAGACAGCTTCGCCTGTTCTTGTTGCTGCTGCGTGAACGCGCTCAGCCCCGTATCACGTTCCGGGGAGCGGTGGCCCAGGTTCAGTTCGTTATAATCCCAATCCGGGAAGGAATAGGTCACCGTCGCCTCTTTTCCCGTGACGTGCACGCCATTCCAGGTTTTATCGCCGCGCGCGATCTGCAACCCCGCCTGATTTATGTCATAAGACGGTTTGTTATTTATCGTCAGACCATTTCCGCGCTCATGGTAGTGAATAAGATCGTTAACGCTGTCCCAACCCGTTTCGTTTCCATTCATGGTATTACCCATAACTTTCTCCACAAAGTAGCTAGTATTGCTATGACATCCGAAATGTCCCTTGGGGATAATCAAGATCCTGAGAATAGCGATCACCCGATACGCCCCACTCTTTTTGCCTATCCCTTTACAATTGACTTTTAACTACCCGATGCCTCCTTACCCATGATTGAGAACTGATGCAACTGCGTGAGATCGCGATATGTCCGTGCAAAATGCACGGAAATAATAGGCGCATTGATCCGGCAAGGGTTTGATTCCAGAGTTTGCGCGTTGAGGCTAAGTTGAGATGCCGCTCAAAGGGGCGGATGACAACGGCCGTTCGATACCTTGTCTCGTTGCCAGAGACCACAGCAGACGTGGTCTCGTGTTGTGACCGTTGCCTGTTATCCGAACCGTTACCCGAAGAAAATTACGTGAATGCATTTGCGCCACCATCCAGTTTTGCTAATGATTATCATTCGCGAGGCTATCTCACACGTAAGCAAAGTGTCAACAGATGAAACAAAACATTTCTTGATTTGCATCATGATTTTTTCGCTAAGCCCCAGTGAACGGGCGACGACGGGCGTTGCAGAGTGCATAAAATGGCGTTTATCACCGTCTGGACTGGGGTTTTTGTCAGTATTACCGCATAGAGCAGGCAGAATACCGTTCGGAAGTACATCATGACGACTGAACATTTGGCCACAGAGAAACATCAGGAATGATTAATTTTCACGGCAATAACGCGGCGTGGTCCGATTACTTATTTTTCGCTGCAATATAAGGGATGCTTATAAATAACAGGAGTATTCCTAATGCGTTCACGCGGGATGTATTCCATGCTGGCGGGCCGATTTTTAGCCGCGCCCGCTGGCTATTCCCATTTTAATTGGTAAGACTATATTGAAAGAAGCTCTGCCCTAGAGCGAGAATATGGGTAATTTTCCGAGGAAATACCGCATGACCCTGTTGCCCAAGCAGAGCAATAACAAAAATCCGATTGATCTCTATGGCGAAATCGTAGACGACTTGCCCGGCCTGATTTGCTTCGGCAACCGCCTTGGCGGTTACTTCAATAAACAGTGGCGCGACTATACCGGCGCCATCGCCGGTGAACACGGCGCCGCCGACTGGCTCGATGCCCTGCACCCCGACGATCGCGAGCGGCTGGCCGCGCAATGGCGCCAGGCGATCGTGGCCCTTTCCTCGTTCGCCGGCGAAGCCCGCCTGCGCGATCGCAGCGGCGCCTACCGTTGGTTTATGCTGGCGTTCAACGCCCGGCAGGACGGCATGGCGCTGGAGCTCAGTTGGTACCTCACGGCGACCGACATCCATCCGCAAATGCTGCAGCGCCAGCAAAACGTTCAGGCGCTCTCTATCCAGCAAGACATGCTGGACGCCAGCGTCGACTGCATCAAAGTGATCAATCACGACGGCACGCTGCGCCACATGAACCGCTCCGGCAGCCTGGCCCTTGGCCTTGATCCGGCGCAAAAAGAGTTTGGCATGCCCTGGCTGGGACTGCTGTCGCCCGAGATCCGGCGCCGCGGCAGTAAGGCGCTGCGCAGCGTCAGAGCCGGAAAGAATGCGCGCTTCACCGGATTGAGCGTGACGCCGCAGGGTAAAAAACAGCACTGGGACAACATTCTCACGCCGGTCAGCGACGAACACGGCGCCGTGGTCGAGATCTTGTGCGTCTCGCGCGACGTGACTTCACAGCGCGTGATGGAACAACGTCTGTTGCTCGCCAGCGAATATGACGAATTGACCGGCCTGCCCAACCGGCGCCTCTTCAAGAAAAAGCTGAAGCAAGAGATGAAGCGCGCCCTGCACGGCAACAAGTCCCTCGGGCTGATGCTGCTGGATCTTGACCACTTCAAGCTGGTGAACGACACGCTGGGCCACGCGGCGGGCGACCATCTGCTGCGGATCTTGGGTAAAAGACTCAGCGCCTGCATGAATGCGCACTCGTTCGTCTCCCGCCTCGGCGGCGACGAGTTTGCCGTGGTGATCAGCGACGTCGAAAACGAGCAGGATATTTTCCGCATCGCCAACAAGTTTCTGCTGCAGCTGGAGACGCCGATCACCCACGGCGGCAAGACGCTGCATTGCGGCATGAGCCTTGGCGGCGCCATCTATCCCAAAGACGCGCGCGACGCTTCAGAGCTGATGAAATGCGCCGATACCGCGCTGTATGAGCTGAAAGACGGCGGCCGTGGCGGCGTCTATATGTTCGACCGCAAAATGATGGACAAAGCGCGCGCCCGCGCCAGCCAGCTCAACTACGCACGCCAGATCGTGCGCGACAACTGCATCCGTCCCAGCTACCAGCCGAAGGTCTGCCTGACCGACGGCAGCATCGTCGGCTTTGAAGCGCTGCTGCGCTGGCACTGCCCGATCAATGGCGTGCAGCTGCCGGCAACGGTAAGCGAGGCGTTCAACGACTACGAGCTGGCGACCAAGATCAGCGAGGCCATGCAGCTGAAGGTCTTCGCCGATATCGCCCGCTGGCGCGCGGCCGGCGTGGCGGTGCGGCCCATCTCGCTGAACGTGTCGCCGATCGAGTTTTTACGCGACAACTACGCCGAAACCTTCCTGCAGCGCCTGCTGAAGTTCCACATTCCCCACCCTCTGATCGAACTGGAAGTGACCGAACACGCGTTCAACAAGCACGGCTCGAAGTACGTGCTGCGCGCGCTGCAAATGCTCAAGGAGATGGGCATCCGCATCGCGCTGGACGATTTCGGCACCGGCCACTCCTCCTTCAGCCATATCATGGATTACCCGCTGGACTGCATTAAGCTGGACTGCGACTTCGTTCAACGGATGAATACCGAACCGGCGATCCTGGCGATCGTGGAAAGCATCGGCATCCTCGGCCAAAAACTGTCGATCGATATCATCGCCGAGGGCGTGGAAACCGAGCAGCAGCGGCAAACGCTGTGCGAAGCCGGTTTCCATATCGGCCAGGGTTATTTGTTCAGCCGGGCTGTGGAATCCCAACGGGTGCCCGAGCTGCTGCAGGCGATACGACAACCAGCCAAAGGCGGCATGACGAACCGTTAAACCAGGCATCGCATATCCATATTCGGGGGTTTTGCCCCCCATATTCCCCACCGTTTTTTCACCACTTCCTCAGCGAGATATTTGTGAGAACCCTCACAAAGCATAAACGTATCTTTACATTTTTGAACGCTTAAGCTTCCGTTCTGTCGGATTTGAGTGTATTCCAGAGCGTCAAAGAGATTTTTTTTCACTTAATTGGGAACGTTACCGGAGATTTGTTAAAAAATAGTTAATCCAAATCAATGCACTACTCAATGGCAGGAGGTTCTGCGATGCACGCTAGGCAAGAGAAGAATGCAATGTTCATTTCGTTCGATGCCGTCTCGGTCTCAGGAATCACGGTAGAAGCAATGAAGATTGCCAAACGACTGCAAGCCTGTGGATTTCGGTCTTATCTTGATCTGGGATACGACATCAAGATTGATAAGGGAAACTTTAATAAACCCTATAGACATGAGCATGATATCTACCGGGATGTCTTTACGCTTGTCCGCCTGGACGGCATCACGTCGATTCCAGACTACTACCCCGCCTTTCTCGACTACGCGCACGCGGCGTTGATCGGCCAGAAAACGCCCATTGACGAGCAAGAAAAAGTCGCTTTGTTGCACACCATTGCGTTGAAGGCGCGGCAGCTGGCGGATCGCCTCATCGCCCAATGGGAAGCGCTCGCAATCAGCCATGTGGTGGTGGAAAACGGCACGCTGCCGGAAAACATCATCTATACCAAAGCGCTGTATCTGGCGATCGAAGATTACGGCCGGCGTTATCGACTGACACGTTTCGTGATATGGCGCGATCATGACCTGATGTGGAACAGTGAAAAAAAGGTGCTCAAATATGGCCCCCCACCTTATTCTCACGCCATCAAACCTATCGCTTCAAAATACATTACCTATGTCACGCTCAATCACGATCTGAAGCAGAAGCTTGAGGCCTGGTGCAATCATGATGTCCATGTCGAGGTAAAGAAAAACACCTATGATTTCTCGGAAAGCCTCGAAAGGATAAACTGTAGAAAGCAGATTAATATACGTGAAAATGACATTCTTATTGCCAGAACCACCCGCATAATCCCCCAGAAAAGATTGGACCGCGATATTGTACTGGTCAGCAAGCTTAACGATTTATTTATACGTGACAACAACACTCGCCGAGTCTGTTTGGCGATCGCCGGCAATGAATATGAGAATCCTTCATGTTATTTGCAGCTCGCCAAATTGGCGCAGGAGCTGCAAGTTCTCCCCTACGTCAAATTTGTCGGCATGCTTCCCCATGCCAGTATGCGTTCGCAAAGTGATACGCTTTGCATAGAGGACCTTTATTATTCCTGCGATTTGGTCTCTTTTCTCACCTCATATGACTATGACAGCTACGGCAATCCCATTGGTGAAGCGGTAAGCTGCCGGCGCTGCTATATCGCCACCAGCTACGAGTATTACCATGAGGTCTATGGCCAGCACGGCTTTGAAGCCCCTATCATGACGATCTCTGAGTTACACGACGGTTTGCCAAGTGACGAATTCGTCGACGAACTCTATCAATTTATTAATAACAAAGAAAAAATGAGACGCGTAGCGGAAAACAATTTCACGCTAGGGAAACGGGTGCTGTCAAACAACGTCATGGAATATTTAAATATTAGTTAAACGTCAATATCACTTGATGTGATATTTCACTTTCAGACAAGGCATTTCTAACTGTGGACTTTCATTAGCCCTGGAGGATCTATGCGTGATACTGTTTTTGTGTCTATCGTACTGCCCGTTTATAATGAAAGCGACCGTATTGAGGCGGTCTTGCTTTCTCTATTCAATCAGAATACCAAAGATGAATTAATCACCCACGACACTTACGAGCTGATTATTGTCGATAATAACTCCACCGATGATTCCGTCGCTAAAATAAATGCTTTTAGTGAAAGTCATCCGGTTATGGATATTCTCGTTATCGATGAAAAGGTACAGGGGGTCTCTTCGGCCAGAAAACGCGGTATGGATTATGCGTCGCTGCGATCTAAAGCTCGCGATAGCCGGCTGGGAAAGAAACGCAAGCACTATATCGTGTCTGCCGATGCCGATTGCACCGTGGATGCATTTTGGCTTTACGAGCTGGTGAATACCATGCTCGATCAACAAGGTGACCTGGGCACCAGCAACTATTACTACAACCCCGTAGATTTTGAGCAGCGCCCCAACCTGTTCCGCGAGATCCAGAAAACGCTGCGTCTGCGCGAATTCTCGTTCTCCCTGTTCGGCGGCTTCCCCGACGGCAAGGGGTTCGGGGTGGAACGCAGCCTGTATGACGCGGTAGGCGGCATTGAAATCTTCTATCAGCTCAACAACGGCCGTTTTGTCGAGCACCTGTCCGACGACTGGGATTTCGGCATTAAGGTTATCGCCTACGGCGGCAAACCGGTTTACGCCCGGCATGCTTACGTTGAGATCAACAGCCGTCGGGTCGACACCATCCTCGACGAGGTAATCAACGGCATCGCCTACGGCAAAGACGGCATCATTATCATGAAGGACGTCCGGCCGGACGTTGAGCAGCAGAAAACCGTGCTGGCGGACGCCACACCGGCGGAGGCGAAACTGGCCTGGGATTACTCGGTCAAGGACTACACGCCCAAGAATATCTTACTGCCCGTGCTGCTCAACCCATATCTGCTGTTGGAAAACAGCGAAGTGCGCGATTTCTTCTCCGGCCCGTTAGCCGACCGCCTCTACCGCCGCATTCACGAGCTGAAACACGAAATGCGCATCATCGATTTCAAACCAATTCATGCCTACAAAACCCCCGCCTATCGGCTCTACCTTGAGTTTCGCGATGCGCTGTTTGCCGCCATGCGCCGCGCCGTCGGTGACGATATCGGTTTCCCGCCCGCATTGCCGACCTGTTTCGACGCGGTCAACGACGAGGATTTCTCCCGCTTTGTTTATTACTTCTGTGAAGACCGCGAGTCCGGCGAAGCACATAACTATTTCGGTAATGGAGGGGTCTTCTGATGAATGACGAAGCCTTGCAATCGTTATTGGATATCGATGAAAACTACCCTACGCCGCAGGTGAACGCTTTCCTGGCGCAACCGGAAAACCGGGCCTTTCTGGAGTATGTGCATAAGGATCCTTTCGGCTGTCACGTGTTCCCCGGCGATATCGTCGACTACCCGCTGTCCGCGTTTTTTGCCGATATGGAAGACGACATTCGTCAGGCGGGCAAAATCCATCTCTGGGCCTATATCCCGACCTGCCGCTATCGCTGCCATTTTTGCCAGTACCCCACGGTGATACTCAATCCCAAAGCGCCCGCCTCTCAGGAGGTATTCCGCGATTTGGTCGACTTCAATATCAAAGAAGCTCAAATGTGGCTGGCGCGCGTGCCCAGTCTGGCCAAGGTGGAAATCGGCGAATTCAACGTCTTCGGCGGCACGCCGTCCCTGCTGCCGGAGCCGGAACTGCGCCGCATGATGGCCTTCTACTACAGCCACTTTAACTTCGCCAACGCCACCCTACGCTTCGAAGGAGAGCCAGGCACCCTGAATAAAGCCTATCTGACACTGTTGAAAGAGCTCGGTTTCAGCAAAATCAGCTTCGGCACCCAGTCCTTCAATGATGACATCATCACCGCCTGTGGGCGCATGCATTCGGCCGAGGAGTGCGTGGAAACCATTTATCATGCGCGTGCACTCGGCATCGATTGGGTCAGCGTGGATCTCATCTATGGCATGCTTGGTCAAAGCGTGGACGACGTAAAATACGACATGGAAAAGGCGCTTGCGCTGGATTTGTCACATGTCGTCTGCACCAAGCTGCACATGGATGAGTTTATTAAAAATCGCACCGGCGTCTCGGGCGAACGCGAAAGCCTGTGGCAGAAAAAGGGGCTGATCAGTGTCAATAACATGCGTTTCCCAGGACTGGGCAAGCAGTACCAAATGCGCGAACTGGTCGAAAGATACCTGAACGACGGCTATACCGAACACCCCACCATGTACTTTCACCGCAATGATCAACAACCGGAAAAGTGGAAGGCACTGATCACCGATCTCGACAAACAGTATCCGGAAGTGGCGATCGGTTTGGGCGGCAGTTCCAAATCGACGCGCTCCGAAGCCATCAACATCACCGGTTACAAGAAATACAAGGACGCGCTTAACGAAGATCGGCTGCCCATCGAGGAAAGCCGCGGTTTTTCTCCGATCCAGCGCGAAGTGAACGCTTTCAAAATGGCGCTCTCCACCTTGCAGCCAGTGGACGATCGGGTGTTTAAACGGCGCTTTGACGGCAACAGTCTGTTTGCTAACCCGATCATCCGCCACACGTTGAAAATCTTGGTGGATAAAGCGTTGGTCACCGTCGATGGCCCGTGCGTCACGCTAACGCCCATCGGCATCACGCTGGTTGAAGCCATTATCAATACCCAATTTTCCGCAGAATTCCCCCATCAGGAGTAAATGATGAGCGCAACCGCCTCCAAACCTAAACCGGTATTCAGCTTCTATTACATCGGCATCGATACCGAAGCCGGCGTAACGCAACAACAGTTTGAAACCTTTGTCCGCGAAAAAGGCGTACATATCCCCTGTTATCCCGGCTGGCGCTGGACGTTGCTACGCGGCCTTCGCGGTGAGCGCGTCGGGCAATACCTGATGCTGTATGAGATTGACAGCGTCGAGCAGCGCGATCGTTACGTTACCGCTACGGGGCAGCGAACGACACAGGCGCATGAATTCTGGCGGCAGCATGCCGACGCGCAGGAGATCCTCGCCCAGTGGCGAAAATTGGGCACCTACAGTCAGTTGCCGACGCTGTTCAGCGATTACCGTCTGCTGGCGGAGAATGAAAGAAGTGACGTGCCGAGTGGCCCGCGTTATCAAGAACGGCCCGGAGAGGCACCCGAAGCACGCATTATCGGCATCCACAATCTGGCGCTGCACGAGGGCGTGACGCCGGCACAGTTCGAACGTTTTATCGCCGAGAATCATCATCGCATTGAAGATTATCCGGGTTGGAAGTTTCATTTGCTGAAGGGAGAGCGCGGTAATCGGCTAGACCAGTACGCGGTCATGATGGAAATCGCCAGCCTGGCGGCGCTGGACGTGTTCTACCCGGAACCCGACATCGCCACCGTCGAAGCGGCAACCTTCGCCAAAGCGCATCGCGACACCAAACAAATGTATGAAGAGTGGAAGCAACTGGCGTCATTTTCCGGTTCGCCGCAAATTTATACCGATTATCTGTCCGTCGCACAGAGCCGATCGTCATGATGCTGCATTGGCTAACCGGTGAGGCCACAGAGAATCATCGCCAGCAAATCGCCACCCGAGCGATCTTTTTCCTCGCCGGGTTGGGCATGGCCGCCTGGGCACCGTTGATCCCTTTCGTGAAAGCGCGGTTGGGCATCGATGACGGCACGCTCGGTTTGCTGCTGTTTTGCCTTGCTGCCGGCTCCATGGCGATCATGCCCTTTGCCGGTTATCTGATCGGCAAACTGGGCTGCCGCACCGTGTTGCTGGGTGCAGGCGTCTTGCTGTGCATCGACTTGCCGTTGTTGGCATTACTCGATGTCCCGCTGTTGATGGGGGTGGCGTTGGGGGTATTTGGCGCCGTTAACGGCATCATGGATGTGGCGATGAACTCACAGGCAATAGTCGTCGAGCGGGAGAGCGGCCAGGCGAAAATGTCCGGATTTCATGGTTTTTACAGCCTTGGCGGCATTGCCGGCGCCGGTGGCATCAGTCTGCTCCTGCTGCTGGGCATCGTCCCGGCCCTGGCCATCGGCCTGATCGTCGTCCTTATCGCGATCCTGCTGCCGATCGTCGCCGGCGACTTGCTCACGTACGGCGGCATCGGCGAACGGTGCCGGGGCGGCGTGCGGCTAGCGCTGGCCCACGGCAAGATCCTGTTTATCGCCCTGCTCTGTTTCTTCGTGTTCATGACAGAGGGAGCGATGCTCGACTGGTCGGCATTATTCCTTCATGCCGAACGCGGCGTGGCCAAATCGCAGGCAGGGTTGGGATTCACTCTGTATGCCGTCGCGGTGGCCTGCGGACGGCTGTATGGCGACAGACTGATCGGCATCATCGGACGCTACCGCACTCTGCTGATCGGTAGCCTGTGCGCCGCAGCGGGATTGCTGTTGATCGTCACCGTCCCTCTGGCCTGGGCCGCCTTTGGCGGGCTGATGCTGGTCGGACTGGGCATCGCCAACATCGTTCCCATTCTGTTCAACGCCGTCGGCAATCAAAAACAGGTACCGCCTGGCCAGGCCTTTCCCGCCGTGACGCTGGTCGGTTATGTCGGTTTATTAACCGGCCCGGCGCTGATCGGTTTTATCGCCAAATACACCACTCTGACTTTGGCTTTCGGTTGCACGCTGATCTGCCTGGTGCTGGTCTGCATCAGCGCCAGAGCCGTGACGCGCTCATCTCACTGACTTAATTTGCGAGGATCGTTTAATGAATGTATCAACAACGCCGGTTTTCTCCCTGCATTACGTGGGGATCAACCTGAAAAGAGGCATCGCCTCGGATCGCTTCGAGGATTTCGTTCGCCGCAAAGGCGTCGCCATCCCGGCCTATCCCGGCTGGCAATGGACGCTGCTGCGCGGCCTGCGCGGCGAGCGTGAAAATCAGTACCTGATGGTTTATCAGGCTAAGGACGCCGCCACCTACGCGCGCTATATCGACGGCAACGGCGAGCTGACCGATGAGGCGCACGCCTTTTGGCGGCAGCGCCCGGAGGCAGCCGCACTGATTGAGGAGTGGAAAACCTTCGCGACCTTCGCCGAACTGCCGACCCTTTACACCTGTTACAGCCTGGTGGCGGAGAATAGTCGCAGTTCGTTGCCTCCCGGCCCCAATTATCGCGACCAACCGGGACAGGAAAGCATTCAACGTGTCGTCGGCATTCATAACCTGGCGCTCAAAGCGGGCGTCACGCCCCAGCGTTTTGAACGGTTCATCACCGACAACATCCACCGCGTGGAAGACTACCCAGGTTGGAAGTTTCACCTGCTGAAGGGCCAGAGCGGCAACCGCCTGGACCAATACGCGGTGATGCTGATCATTGAAAGCCTGGCGTCGCTCAACGCGTTCCATCCGGATCTCGATGTCTCAACCGAGCAAGCGCTCAGGTTCGTGGCGGAGCATCAGGACACTGAACACATGTACGACGAGTGGAAAACACTGGCGTCGTTCTCCGGCGCGCCACAAATCTACACGGATTATCTGGCGATTAGCGGCAACGAGAATCACGCGCATCCGGCGTAAACCGAGTGGCGGCGTTGAGCGCCGCCGCCTTCACGGCCGCCGTTCGCCGAACGGCGCCAATTGCATGCCGACCAGCGTCACCACGCAGATGAGCGCCCCGGCGTAGAAGGTGGAGGCGGAACCGAACAGCTCCCACAGGGTTCCGGCTCCGAGACTCGCCAGCAGTAGCGCCACGCCGCTGATCAGATTGAACATGCCGAACGCGGTGCCGCGCAGGTGCGCCGGCGCGGTATGCGCCACCATCGCCGCCAACAGTCCCTGCGTCATGCCCATGTGCACGCCCCACAGCGCCACGCCAAACAGCACCCCGCCCCAATGATCGCTCAGCGCCAACACCAGATCGGCGGCGATCAGCACCAGCAGCCCGGCTTTCAGCAATCCTTCATGGCTCATGCGATCGGACAGTTTACCGAACGGATAGGCCGAGCAGGCGTAGACCAGATTCATGGCGACCATCACCAGCGGGATCAACGCCAGCGGCGTGCCGCCCTGCTGCGCCTTCAGCACCAGGAACGCTTCGCTGAAGCGCGCCAGCGTGAAGACGGCGCCGATGCCCACCACCCACCAATAGCCGCGCCCCAGCAGCCGCAGATTGGCGCGGGTGATCGGGTTGGTGCGCTTGTGGGTTATCGCGGCGGCCGGCTCTTTCAGGCCGAAAAACAGCAGCGCAATCGCCAGCGCCGCCGGGATCGCCGCCACCCAAAAGATGGCGCGAAAATCGTTGTGCCACAGCAGCATCAGGCCGACGGCCAGCAGCGGCCCTAAAAAGGCACCGACGGTATCCAGCGACTGGCGCAGCCCGAAAGCCGCACCGCGAATCTCCGGCGGCGTCACGTCGGCCACCAGGGCATCGCGCGGCGCCCCGCGGATGCCTTTGCCCACGCGATCCAGCAGGCGCGCGCTCATCACCATGCCGGACGACGACGCGATGGCGAAAAACGGTTTGCTGATGGCGCCCAGCCCGTAGCCCAGCAGCGCCAACCCTTTGCGCTTGCCGAGGTAATCGCTCAGCACGCCGGAGAACACCTTGACGATCAATGCCGTCGCCTCCGCCAGCCCTTCGATCAGCCCGATGACGATGACGCTGGCGCCGAGCGTCGTCGCCATAAACAGCGGCAGCAGGCTGTGGATCATTTCCGAGGAGACGTCCATCAGCAGGCTCACCCCACCCAACACCCACACGCCGCGCGGTATGCGGCCCAACGTAGCGAAACGCGACGACATGGTTCATCCTCGAGAGATTCAGCGCCACCGGCGGCGCTTCATGACATTTCCAAGATTGGATAGTTGATTTTGTTCGTTCACAGATCTGCCGCCTTTAGAGATAGTGCAACGACCTTGTGACACCCATAATAATGCAGGTAATTAACATAATGATATATAGCAAAAAGATGATTGTGATGGCGGCGCTGCTGAGCTTTTCCGCCGCGGCCGCGCCAGGGGTGGATCTCGTCGCCAACGAAACGCCGATCCACACGGTGAAGAGCGCCGAAGCCGTGGCCAAAATCCCCGCCGATTTCAAGTTCGTGGAGCCCGGCACGCTGACGGTGGCCATTTCCCTGCTGGGCAGCGGCCCGCCGTTCGGCCTGTACGCCCGCGACAATAAAACGGTGATCGGCAGCGAGGCGGACATCGCGCGTCTGGTGGCCGACGGCTTGGGATTGAAACTCAAGCTGGTGCCCACCTCGTGGGAAGACTGGCCGCTGGGGGTGGCCTCCGGCAAATATGACGCCGCAGTTTACAACATCACCGTGACCAACGAACGCAAGACCAAATTCGATTTCGCCACCTATCGCCAGGATACGCTGGGTTTCTACGTCAAATCCGACAGTAAAATCACCCAGATCAACACCGCGCCGGATATCGCCGGCAAGAAGATCATCGTCGATTCCGGCACCAATCAGGAAGCGGTGCTGCTGGCCTGGGACAAGGAGAACCGCGCCAAGGGGCTGGCGCCGCTGCAGCCGGTGTACGTCACCGACAAGGCCGCCTCCACGCTGGCCATTCAGTCCGGCCGCGCCGACGCCACCTTCGGTCCCAACGTCTCCGGCGCTTATCAGGCGCGGCTGACCGGCAAAACCCGGCTGGTAGGCATCGTGCCCGGCGGCTGGCCGAAGACCGCCAACATCGCCGTCACGCTGAAGAAAGGCAATGGCCTGGTGGATGCGGTGCAGGCATCGCTCAACAGCGCCATCGCCAACGGCAGCTATCTGCAGGTGCTGGATCGCTGGGCGGAGAGCGACGAGAAGATCGCCCATTCGGAGATTAACCCGCCGGGACTGGGGGATTGAGAGAGCAACAGGCTCCGCGCAGCGGAGCCTTATCGCCGCTCAATCGAGAAGTGTCATTCCGCCACCGCTTTCTGCCTTCCCAGCTTGCGGTACAGCGTGCTGCGCGAAACGCCGAGCGCCTTGGCCGCCCGGCTGAGGTTGCCGCCCGCCCTGTCGATCGCCGCCTGCAGCGCCTCCAGGCCGGTATCGGCGTTCTCCTGGCGCGGCGCCAGCACCGCGATGGACTGCGGCAGATCGTCCAGAGTGAGCACCGCATGATCGTCCGCCAGCGCCAGCAGCACCTTGAGCGTACTCAACAGCTGCCGCACGTTGCCGGGCCACGGGTAGCGCGCCAGCATCGCCAACGCTTCCGGCAGCAGGCGAATGTCGCGCCGCTCGCCGCCCAGCTCTCGCCACAGCTGCATAATAAAGGCCTCCAGCTGCGCCCGCTCTCGGAGCGGCGGAATGCGCAGGCTGTATTCCTGTATGCGGTACAGCAAATCCTCGCGAAACGCCCCCGCCTCAACCTGCCGATGCAGATCGTGGTGCGTGGCGCAGACCAGCGCAAAATCGACCGCAAAGGCGCTGCGGCTGCCGAGCGGCGTGACCGTTTTTTCCTGTAACACCCGCAGCAGCCGCGTTTGCAGGCCCGCCGGCATGTCGCCGATTTCATCGAGGAACAGCACGCCGCCGTCCGCCTCGCGGATCTTGCCGATATAGCCTTTCGGGTTGGCGCCGGTAAACGCCCCCGGCGCATAGCCGAACAGCTCGGATTCGATCAGCGGCTCGGGCAGCGCCGCACAGTTGATCGCCACGAAGTTGCCGTTGCGCCAGCGGCTCTCTTGAAACAGGCGTCGGCTGAAATGCTCTTTACCGCAGCCGGTTTCGCCGGTCACGCACAGCGAAAGGCCGGCGTTGAGAATCCGCAGCGCTTTCTGATGCTGCTCGTCATGCCGTTCCGCCGGCGGCGTGGAACGCAGGGCGCTGACGCGGCGCTGCGGCGCCTCGAGCAGAGAATAATAGTGCCGTTGATTGCCGGCCAGCGTCTGACGCGGCGCGCCGGAGGGCTGTCGCAACAGATCGGGGAACAGCTGGGCGAACTCGACGGAGCCGAATGCGGCCGGCGAGAGCTGAAACTCCATCATCGCCAGCCGATTGGCGGCGACCAGCACTTCGTCGTGAAACACCAGTAGCAGCTCCTGCGCGCTGCCCAGACGACCGGCATCGGCGTGCAGGCGCAGCGTCCAGTGACGATCGGCGATCGCGCTTCTGACCCAGCGGTGTTCAATATGCCGCACCGCCTGCATGATCAGGCGCTGCGCATCGCGATACGGCCGCTGCGCGGGGGCGGAGAGATCCAGTATGCCGGCAATGCGGCCATCCGGCCGATAGATCGGCGCGGCGGTGCAGTTCAACCCGGCGTTTTGGTTGAGGAAATGCTGGTCGCCGCGCACTTCGCAGAACGCGCCCAGCGCCAGCGCGGTGCCGATGGCGTTGGTGCCCCGCTCCGCTTCTCCCCACTGGTTGCCCGGCGCCAGCGCAAAGCGCGACGCCTTGTGCAAAAAGTCGGTATTGCCGCGGGTTTCCAGCACCAGCCCGTCGGCGTCGGCGATCACCACAATGGCGGGCTGGCGCGTAATTTGCGCGCCCAGCTGCTCGATCAGCGGCTGTACCCGTTGCGGCACCCAGTCGTTGCGGCTGCGCAGCTCTTCGAGCAGTCCGGCTTTGATAAACGGGATATGGCGATCGGCGCGCGTCAGGCCGTAGCCCCGGCTGCGCTGCCAGGATTCCGCCAGCGGACTGGCGCCCTCGGTGGGCAAGCGGTCGTCAGGCAACATGCGTTTCTCCCCCGTTTGCGAGTGTTGCAAATATGTATCACAGATGTGCATCAAGCGTTGCGACACGGGACACAAAAAAACACCGACGGCGGCGGAATCGCCCGATTCGCTAAGCCACATAAGTTTTTAACACGCTAATAAATAATCCATTTTTATCATCACCCTCGCCTTTCGTTAATCTGGCACGCGACGTGCTTCTCTGTGCTGCGGCGGCATGCCGCATTCACAGGCGCAGCCCAATAGCGCTGATTTTCATCTGCAGAGAGGTGCTTAACATGAAATATGTCCACCCCGGTTTGCCTGGCTCGCTGGTTTCGTTCCGCAAGCGCTATGGCAACTACATTGGCGGCAAATTCGTCGAACCGGTATCCGGCAACTACTTCACCAACACCTCGCCGGTGACCGGCCAACCGATCGCCGAATTCCCGCGTTCCGACGCCAAGGACATCGAGCTGGCGCTCGACGCGGCGCACGCGGCGGCGGACGCCTGGGGCAAAACCAGCGTGCAGGCGCGTTCCAACGTGCTGTTGGCGATCGCCGATCGCATCGAATCGCGGCTGGAGATGCTGGCGCTGACCGAAACCTGGGACAACGGCAAACCGATCCGCGAAACCCTGAATGCCGATCTGCCGCTGGCGGTCGACCATTTCCGTTACTTCGCCGGCTGCCTGCGCGCGCAGGAAGGCACCGCGGCGGAGATCGACCAGAACACCGTGGCCTACCATATCTATGAACCGCTGGGCGTGGTCGGCCAGATCATCCCGTGGAACTTCCCGCTGCTGATGGCCGCCTGGAAACTGGCGCCGGCGCTGGCGGGCGGTAACTGCGTGGTGCTGAAACCGGCGGAACAGACCCCGCTCGGCATCAGCGTGCTGATGGAAGAGATCGGCGATCTGCTGCCGCCGGGCGTGCTCAACGTGGTGCAAGGCTTCGGCGCCGAGGCCGGCGAAGCGCTGGCGCGCAGCAAACGCATCGAGAAGATCGCGTTCACCGGCTCCACGCCGATCGGCCGCCACATCCTCGCCTGCGCGGCGGAAAACATCATCCCCAGCACCGTCGAGCTGGGCGGTAAATCGCCCAACATCTATTTCGCCGACATCATGCAGGCGGAGCCGGAGTTCATCGACAAGGCGGTTGAGGGGCTGGTGCTCGGTTTCTTCAACCAGGGGGAGGTCTGCACCTGCCCTTCACGCGCGCTGATTGAAGAATCTATCTATCCGCAGTTTATGGAGAAAGTGCTGGCGCGCATCGCCACCATCCGCCAGGGCGATCCCTTCGACACCGACACCATGCTCGGCGCGCAGGCGTCGCAAGAACAGTACGATAAGATCCTGTCCTACATCGACATCGCCAAGAATGAGGGCGGCAACATCCTCGCCGGCGGCAAACGCACGCAGCATGGGGATGAATTGCAAAACGGTTTCTACCTGCAGCCGACGTTGATTACCGGCAACAACAGCATGCGCTTCTTCCGCGAGGAGATCTTCGGGCCGGTGATCGGCGTCACCACCTTTAAAGACGAAGCCGAAGCGCTGGCGCTGGCCAACGACACCGAGTTCGGGCTGGGCGCCGGGCTGTGGACCCGTGACATCAACCGCGCCTATCGCATGGGCCGCGCGATCAAGGCCGGGCGCGTGTGGACCAACTGTTACCACCTGTATCCGGCGCACGCCGCGTTCGGCGGCTACAAGAACTCCGGCATCGGGCGCGAGACCCACAAGGCGGCGCTGTCGCACTATCAACAGGTGAAAAACCTGCTGGTCAGCTACGACGCCAAACCGCTGGGCCTGTTCTGAGCCGGGCGTAACAACCAGAAGGCCACCCGCAGGTGGCCTTCCTTTTTAGTTTAGCAACGGTTACTTCGCCATGCCGAGATCGATTACCATGCGACCGCGAATGGTGCCCGCCTTCATCTCGTCGAAGATGGCGTTGATATCGCCCAGCGGCCGCTTGGTCACTTTCGGCGTCACTTTGCCTTCGGCGGCGAACTGGAACGCCTCTTTCAGATCTTCGCGCGTGCCCACCAGCGAACCCACCACCTGAATGCCGTCCAGCACCAGGCGCGGAATGCTCAGATCCATGCTCTCCGGCGGCAACCCCACCGCCACCACTTTACCGCCGGCGCGCACCGCATTGACCGCCGAGTTGAAGGCCGCTTTCGCCACAGCCGTCACCACCGCCGCGTGAGCGCCGCCGGTTTGCTGCTGAATGATCTCCTCGGCGTTTTGCGTTTTGGAATTGATGGCCAGATCGGCGCCGATCTGTTTGGCGAACTCCAACTGGCCGTCGTTGACGTCGATGGCGATCACCTTGGCGTTAAACACGTTCTTGGCGTACTGCAGCGCCAGGTTGCCCAGCCCGCCCAGGCCATAGATGGCGATCCACTGCCCCGGCTTGATATCGGAAATTTTCACCGCCTTGTAGGTGGTGACGCCGGCGCAGGTGATGCTGCTGGCGGCGAAAGAATCGAGCCCGTCCGGCACTTTCACCGCGTAGTCCGCCACCACGATGCACTCTTCCGCCATGCCGCCGTCAACGCTGTAGCCGGCGTTTTTCACCGAACGGCACAGGGTTTCGTTGCCGCTGACGCAATATTCGCAATGGCCGCAACCCTGGTAAAACCAGGCGACGCTGGCGCGGTCACCCACTTTTAGCGAGGTGACGCCCTCACCGACGGCGGAGACCACGCCGATGCCCTCATGCCCCAACGTAATGCCCGGCACCTCGCCGAAATCACCGTTTTTCACGTGCAAATCGGTGTGGCACACCCCGCAACACTCCATTTTCAACGCCGCTTCGCCGTGCTTCAGCGGGCGCAGCACTTTATCCTGAATGTCTACGGTATGGTTTTTCGTCACTACGGCAGCTTTCATGGTGTTTTCCTTAGCAGAGTGGGAAGTACAGTTGTTAATGTAGTGACTGTATTCGGTGAGGGCAAGCGCCGCATGATTTGTGTAAAAACAAATAATTAAATATGAACCAGCATGATTATTTCATAAAAAACAATTAACAGACGGCGCGATCTCATTCGCATTGACCGCAGCGGCGGCGAACGATCTCGCACCTCTGGCTTGATTCACCGCTTAAATCGATTCACGGGAATTTTCAGGTAGCGTTGCCCATCGTCTTCGCAGTCAGGCAACACGCCGCCGCGAATATTGACCTGCAGCGCCATCAGCATGAGTTCCGGGTGCGGCAGCGTGGCGTCCCGCTGCTTTCTTTGCGCAATAAAGCGGGATTTATCCATGTTGACCACCCAGGGATTGTTCTCGCGCTGCTCTCTCACGGTGCTTTCCCAGCGGGCCTCACGCCCCGCCGGGCGGTAATCATGGCCGGTAAACAGGCGGGTATCCGCCGGCAGGCTCAAGATCCGCTGCAATGACTCCCACAAGGTTTCCGCATTGCCGCCAGGAAAATCGGCCCTTGCGGTACCGCTGTCCGGCATGAAGAACGTATCGTGGATAAACGCCGCATCCGCAATGTAATAAGTGACGGACGCCAGCGTGTGCCCGGGAGACAGCAGGACTTCAGCGCGCAGGTTGCCGATAAAAAAGACGTCGCCGTCCGCGAACAGCGCATCCCAGACGGTATTGGCCGCAGGCAGGTCTTTTAAATTATAGATCTCTTCCCACAGCCCCTGAACGGCGGTAATTTTTTCACCGATGCCGGTGAAGGCACCGGTTTTCTGCGCCAGCCAGGTGGCGGCCGAAAAATGGTCGGCGTGCGGGTGCGTATCCAGCACCCAGGCCACTCCCCACCCCCGTTGATGGATAAAATTCAGGATATCGTTGGCCTGTTGATGCGAGACCGTGCCCGATCGGCGGTCAAAATCCAGCACCGGATCGATAATCGCACAGCGGCGCGCCTCGGGATCGGCAACCACATACTGCAGGCTGCCGCTTTCCGGCTCATAAAACGCGTGAACTTCCGCCGTGGCCCGCACGGACTGATGCTTGTAGTACCAGCTGAGCGCCTTATCGGCGTCCGCGCCGTATTCGTCGCATTGGCGGCGAAACTGCGCCTCATCTATCTGACCTTCGCGCAGCGCATACAGCAGGGAAAGGCAGGCAGAGCGAGCCCCGCTTCTGCAGTGCGCCAGGGTTTTCTTGCCTTGCCGCAACAGAAACTGGAAGGTGTAAACGGTCTCCCAGGTCAGCGTATCGAACGTATAAGGGAGATAGACGTAGCGCATTCCCCCTTGTTCAGCCAACGCTTTCTCTTGCTGATGGTCAAGATACTCCCCCGGCTCCTCATCCGGCCGATTGTTGACGATAAGGCGGTAGCCCTGTTGAGACAGCGCCTTGAAATCACTCGCTTCGGGCGCGCCCGAAAAGGAGAGCTGAGGGTGGTAAGTGCGGATGCGCATGTTTTTTTCCTTCCGTTTCATAGGCTTTTAAATAACATATACAGGGCCAGCGCCAGGAGCATGAGGGCATAGAGCACGTTGATAATGCCCTCGCGTTTTTTCAGGCGCTCGGCGAGTGCCACCCCCACCACGCCCCCCAGAACGCCGCCGACGATGAGCCAACACGTAATGGCGAGCGACACCTTTCCGGACATGGCGTAGCTGGCGCTGGTCGATAGCCCCATGGCCGCCACGACCACCAGTGAGGTTGCCACCGCCTCAACCATCGAGAAGCGAAAAAACCAGACCAGCGCCGGCACAACCAAAAATCCGCCGCCAATGCCCAGAAAGCCCGCCAGCCCGCCCAGCGCGAGAACGCTGGGCCATACGATGGCGGGATGAACGGCAGAATGGGAGGACGGCAAGGGGTTGCCGGCAAGGGGATTTCTTTTCAGCGTCAATCCGGCGACCACCAGCATCAACAGGGAAAAAGGCAGGGTTATGTAGTGTCCGTCCGTGATTTTTCCCATCTGAGAGCCGGCCAGCGCCCCCATGACGGCGAGCAGCGAAACGACAAGCCCGGTCTGCCACCTGACGTTGCCTTTGGAGGCGTGCGCGGCCAGGTTGATCAGCGCGTTAATGGCCACAGACATGGCGCTGGTCCCTATAATCAAATGCGTATCCGGCACTTTCACCATATACAGCAATAATGGCACGCAGACGATTGAGCCGCCGCCGCCGGTCAGGGCCAGGAGAAATCCCACAATTCCCCCGGTGACCACTAACAGCATCACGATATAAAAACTGAAATGGAAAAAATCCACTGCGTTAATCCCTTAATGATGCTCATGTCATTTATTAACGATCAGTTCACCGGCAATGTCAAATAACTTATTTCGATTTGTTATTACATATAGCAAAATGGAATATGTGATTTTTTATATAACCACAAGTTCTATGAATTCGCTTTTAATCTGGGCGACAACCCCCTACTTTCTTATGAAAGGAGGCCTGCATGAAACCAGAGAAAATAAATACCCAGAAAAGCGTCGTTATTATTGGCGGCGGCTCATCCGGAATAGGTATCGCGGCAAGCATAAGGAAGCGAGTTAAAGATATCGATATAACGATAGTGGAGCCTAACGATTGTCATTATTATCAACCAGCATGGACTCTGGTGGGCGGCGGGTTCTTTGATATCACGAAAACACGGCGCTCCATGCATGCCGTTCTGCCCTCAGGCACCGCATGGATACAGGATAGCGTGGTCAGGATTGAGCCCAGTCAAAAATACATCGAGACCCGCCAGGGGCAGAAAATAAACTATGACTTTCTTATTGTTGCATGCGGACTGATTTTACGCTGGGATAAAATAGAGGGCCTTGAAGAAACCCTGGGATTAAACGGCGTCACCTCTAATTATCGCTTTGATCTTGCCGAATATACCTGGCAACTGGTCCGCGAAATGAAAGGCGGCCAGGCGATATTTTCTCAGCCACCGCTCCCCATCAAGTGCGCCGGCGCACCGCAAAAAGCCTTGTATCTGTCATGCGATTACTGGCGTCGCCAAGGCATCCTGAATAATATTAACGTCAATTTCTGCCTTGCGGGCGCGGCAGTTTTCGGCATTCCGCAATTTGTCCCCCCGCTGACCGAGTATTTGGGAAAATACCGAGCACAGGTCAATTTCAATCATCATTTGATCCGTGTTGATGGCGAGAAGCGGCAAGCGACATTTGCCGTAGAGACAAATGAAGAAGGAAAACGCGAGTTAACTCTGCCCTTCGATATGCTCCACGTGGTGCCGCCCCAATCGGCCCCGGCGTTTATTTCGCAAAGCGGCCTCGCTGATGGTGCCGGCTGGTGCGATGTGGATAAATCGACGCTGCAGCATAAGCATTGGCCGGATATTTTTGCGGTAGGCGACTGTTGCTCGACGCCAAACGCCAAAACCCTGGCGGCAGCCCGCAAGCAGGTGGTGGTGGCGGCTGAAAACGTCGCGGCGCTGATTCAGGGCGCGCCTCTCACTGCCCATTATGATGGTTATGGTTCCTGTCCATTGACGGTTGAGAAAGGCAAAGTTGTGCTGGCGGAATTTGGCTATGACGGTAAATTGCTGCCCACGTTTCCGCTGCTCGACGCCACCCAGCCCAGCCGTCTGGCCTGGTGGCTGAAAGCCTGGTTTTTACCCCGGTTTTATTGGGCAGGCATGCTGCGTGGTGTTGAATGGTTTGCCGGCAGCAAGCGGCCGTGACGCGCGCTCGGTCCCCCTCTCGTTCCTGCCGCTGCAGACGCTTGACTATTTGGCGAGACGAGGCCACCATCGTTTGCAGGTTCCTCAGGCTGATTGCAAGCCGTTACCACTACCGGTCGATCATCGATGAAAAATGCCCCCGCCGTTACGATCCACTACTGTTCACAATGCAACTGGCTGCTGCGCGCCGGCTGGATGGCGCAAGAGCTGCTGAACACCTTCGGCGACGATCTCGCCTCCGTCACCCTGATGCCGGGCACCGGCGGGGTCTATCAAATCAGCGTCGATGGCGTAATGATTTGGGATCGCAAGATTGACGGCGGTTTCCCCGATGCGGCGCAGTTAAAGCAACGGCTGCGCGATCACAGCTTCCCCGATCGCTCTCTCGGCCACAGCGACGGTAAAAAAGCCCGGCACTGAAAATCGGGCGGTAAGCACGGCTTCAGCTTAACGCATAGCTGGCCGCCATCACGACGCCGTTCATGGTCATATGCAGCCCGATGGGCAAATAGATCCCTTTGGATCTCACTCGGGCGGCCGTCAACACCAGCGAGATGAGCACCAGAGCTGCCAATGTGCGCCAATCGGTGTACTGGGTATGCAAAACGGCAAAGATGACAGACACCGTTAACGCGACCCAAAGCACCTTATCGTTAAACCAATACATCAGCGCGTTAAACAGACAGCCGCGAAATACGATCTCTTCATAAATGGGGACCACGAAAACCAACAAAGCGGCATTGAGCGCCAAAATTTCGCCAGGCAATGCCACCTGCTCCGTCACCCAGGTTTCCGTTTTCTCCACGCCCATCAAACGCGGGAAAATAAACTGAATCACCAACAGCGCGAACAGCAGCAGTGCAAAATCGTTGCGCTTAATCTCGCCTTTGCCCAATCCTTCTCTGCGGCGGAAAAAGAGCAGGTATAACGAAAAGATAGCGATGAACTCCATTCCATACAGCAGCGGCAGCAATAGCCCTTGTCGCATCAAGGCGGCTCTGTTCTCAAGGAACAGCGGAATAAATGTAATCAGGAACATCAGCAAAAACATGGAAAAGCAGCCGTTGACGGCTCGCGTTCTCGCGATAAACGCATTGTCGACCATATAACCATCCTTAGTTTTGAGCAGCCCTTGACGAAACAGTAGCAAGGTGAGATATCGCGGCAGTTTATCCCCATGCGTTCTCATTGTCATGAACCCGTTCACAGCGAGCGTCCATTCGCAAATTTCTCCAAGCCATTGGCAACCAGTTGATTTCGCCCGGGCCACCTGCGTTATACTGAGCGCTCTTTTGGCCACGCATTTGACACAATTTTATGATGGAACGTTTACTAGAAAACGCGATGTACGCCTCCCGCTGGTTGCTCGCGCCGGTTTATTTCGGCCTTTCACTGGCTCTGATCGCACTGTCGATCAAATTTTTTCAGGAAATCCTGCACGTCCTGCCCAACATCTTTTCTGTCGCCGAAGCCGATCTGATCCTGACCCTGCTGTCGCTGGTCGACATGGCGCTGGTGGGCGGGCTGTTGGTGATGGTGATGTTCTCCGGTTATGAAAACTTCGTCTCGCAGTTGGATATCACCGAAGGGAAAGAAAAGCTGAGCTGGCTGGGCAAAATGGATGCCACCTCGCTGAAAAACAAAGTTGCTGCGTCTATCGTCGCCATCTCCTCCATTCACCTGCTGCGGGTGTTTATGGACGCCAAGAACGTGCCGGACAACAAGCTGATGTGGTATGTGATCATCCACCTTACCTTTGTGCTGTCCGCCTTCGTGATGGGCTACCTGGATAAAGTGACCCGCTCCAAGCACTAAACGCGCTGCCACACCCGATCGCCAGGATCGGGTGCCTCCCTCTCGCTCCTCTCTTCGCCTGTTTCTGCGCCGTCGTTTTTTTCATCTGGCACATATGATGATAATTTTATTATAATGTTATTACACTCATCATGGACTGAACGCCGGCCCTCGCACCGGTTTCGCCGCAGACAGGATCACGCTCTCTCATGCCATTGACTGGTCACCCCCTGCAATTCAACGATATTCAGGCGATTTTGCCTCATCGTTATCCCTGCCTGCTGGTCGATCGCGTGCTGCCCGCCGGCACCTGCATTGCCGAAGGGCGGCTGAGCGCCATCAAGAACATCACCGCCAATGAGCCGACGTTCTGGAACGGCCACGCACACTTCGCCGGATTTCCCGGCGTGCTGTTGGTGGAAGCGCTGGCACAAAGCACCGGTCTGCTGGCCCACTACTATCTCGGGGCGCTGAATGAGGGGGAGCATTACTATTTCGCCGCCATTCAGCGCGCGCGGTTTTATCGCGCCGCCCGCCCTGGGGACCAGGTGCTGATGGAGGTCGCTTTTGTTCGTCGGCGCGGGGCGATCGCCCGCTTTACCGGCCGCGCCAGCATCGATGGCCGGCGCATTTGCACCGCCGATTTCATGTGCGCCCGTAAATAGGCCGCTTGCCAAAGGAGCCCTGCGAATACCATGTCTCTGGTTGACAGCTTACTTAAAACCCTCGATTTCTCTCCGCGCGGCCAGGTGATCGCTCGCGAAGCCGACGCCTGGGGCGAAATCATCGTTTCCGATCACAAGGACTACCGCACGCTGCGGTTTGACGGCATCTGCGAACAGAGCAAGATGAGCCTCAGCAACCCCGCGCAGCCGATCCACAACTACATCAAAGCGATGCTGATGGCGGTGGCCTGGCAACCGCCGAGCTCGGCGTTGATTTTGGGGTTGGGCGGCGGCAGTCTGCTGCGCGCGTTGCACGCGCTCGATCCGGCCATGCGTCTGGACGTGGTTGAGCTGCGCGCTGCGGTGATCGCCGTCGCGCGCCGCTATTTTACGCTGCCGGCCACCGGCACCATCAGCCTGCGCACCGCCGACGCCATGGACTTTGTGCGCCCGCCCGTCGAGACGCGTTACGATCTGATCTTCTCCGATCTCTATTCGGCGTTCGCCATGGATCCGCAGCAAGGCACCCAGACCTTCCTGGAAAACTGCGCCGCGCGGCTGAACGACGGGGGCTGGCTGGTGCTCAATTACCACGATCTGCCTGACGAAAACAGCCTGCTGTACCACAGCCTGCAGCGAATATTCGGCACCGTACTGTTTTGCGTCGCCCCCAGCGGCAACGTGATCATTTACGCCACGCCGGCCCAGGTGACGCTGCCGCTGAGCGCACTGCGCAGCCTGGCCGCCGGCAGCGGCGAGCTGTTCAACTGCGAACTCGGCTACCTGTCACGCAAAATAGAGCGGTTGCATTTCCGCTAAAGACGGGCGGCGACGCGGTCTGGCTGGCCGCTTCGCCCACATGGTATTATCATTCAGTTATCATTCTCTGGAGGATCCTGATGGAAAAGAAAACGGCGCGGCTAACGGTGCTGATTGACCCGGACAAGAAGAAAGCCCTGGAGGAACTGTGCCTGCAGCAGGACGTCACCCCTTCCCAGGTGGTGCGCCAGCTGATCCGCGATTACCTGCATAAGCATCAGGTGGACTATCCCAGCCAACCGACTCACGCCAATCCGCGCGTCGAAAGCAATTGAGCGGCGGCCTGCCCCGCACACCGTGAAGCGCGCTTTGCCCCTGCGCGCGTCTCTAATCCGAATCCTCCGTTGCGGTCTGTCCATTCGGCAATATCGCTGCTACTGTTTTATGCGTTCATACTCTCTCTTCGGAAAGGAAGCGCCATGTTCAGCCATATTACCGTCGGCGTCAGCGATCTGGACGCCGCCGCCGCCTTCTACGACGCCATCCTGTTGCCGCTGGGATTACAGCGGCGGGAAGTGACGCCGGACGGCGGCCCCGCCGCCCGCTGCTGGGTGATGCCGGGCCAAACGCTGCCGCGTTTCTATGCTTACCAACCCTTCGACGGGCAACCCGCCAGCGCCGGCAACGGCAGCATGCTGGCGTTTCTCGCCGCCGATGAGCTGGAGGTCAAACGCGCTTACGCCGCCGGCCTGCTGGCGGGCGGCAGCGGTGAAGGCGAGCCCGGCGAACGCGCGCATTACGGCAAGGGCTATTTCGGCGCTTACCTGCGCGACCCCGACGGCAACAAGGTCCATGTGGTGTACCGGGGCGATCTCGCCTGATGAAATGTTCGGTTCATATCGCCACCGGCGTAGACGGATTCATCGCCGACGCGGGCGGCGGCCGCCGAAGGCGATGAGCAGCGCCGCCAACGCCAACAGCGCCGCCACGCCGTAGGTCACCTGCATGCCGTAAGCCGCGGCGGCGGCGGCGCCCGCCACCCGCTGCGAAGCCAGATAAAACAGCGCCCCCAGCGCCGAAGCGCCGGTGATCGCCCCAAGATTGCGCGCCAGGTTCACCATGCCGGCGACCAGCCCGCGCCGTTCGGGAAACAGATCCTTCATCAGCATGGTGTTGTTGGCCACCTGAAACAGCGCATAGCCGGCGGTCAGCAGCGCGATGGGGCCAACATAGCCGAGCACGCCCCAGCGGTTAAGCAGCGACAGCAACGCCGCCCCGGCGGCCACCGCCGCCAGCCCAAACTGGCCAATGCGCTGCGATCCAAAACGATCCACCAGATAACCGGCCGGAATGCCGGTCAGGATCGCCACCGCCGGCCCCGCCGACATCACCAGCCCGACCTGCGCGGCGCTTAGCCCCAGGGCGCGCGACAGGTAGAACGGCCCGACCACCAGCGTGGCGGTCATGACCGTCATCACCAGCGCGCTGGCCGCCAGCCCCGCCGTCAGGGCCGGATGGCGAAACATCGCCGGCGCCAACAGCGGCGATGCGGCGCGGCGTTCCACGCCGATGAACAGCGCCCCCGCCAACAGCGCCCCCAGCATCAACGCCAGGTTGAGCGCACCGAAGTTGCCGCGCCCAAGGGTCATCGCCAGCGAATAGCAGAGCAATGCGCCGCCCAGCAGCAGCGTACCGGCGCGATCGAACGGTTCCTGGCGCGCTGCCGGGCGTGCCCCATCCGGCAAGTATCGCCAGGCGAGCCAGAGCGCCAGCAGCCCCAGCGGCAGATTGATAAGAAACATCGCCCGCCAGCCGAAACCGGCGATCAGCGCGCCGCCCAACGACGGCCCCAGCGCGGTGCCCACTGCCGACATCGTGCCGAGCAGACCCATCGCGCGGCCGATTTTATCCGTGCCCAGCGCTTCGCCCGCCAGCGCCATGGCGATCGACATCATGACCGCGCCCCCCAGCCCCTGCGCCATGCGCGCCGCCAGCAGCAGCCAAAGCTGCGGGGCCAGCGCACAAGCGAGCGAAGCGGCGGTAAACAGCGCGATGCCCGCCAGCAGCAGGCGGCGGCGATTAAGGCTGTCGCCGAGGCGGCCGATGCCGATGATACAGGTGGTGACGGCCAGTAAATAACAGAGCAATACCCACTGCACCGCCTGGAACGAAGCATGGAACGCGGCGGCGAGCGCCGGCAGCCCGACGTTGGCGATGCTGATGCCGAGCGATGACAGCAGCATGCTCAGAGACAGTGCGGCCAATATGCCGCGGACGCCCTGCGGCGAAGGATGGGATAACATGGTAAACACTCCTGACATAGACTGAGGATTAGCCTATGCCAGGGGTTGGGATGGCGGAAGACGCACGGTATGCACTGTATCCATGCGTCTGACGCCTTATCTGACGTGAGCCGTTACCAGGCGGCGATTTCCGCCTCGGTGAGCGGCAACGGCTGAGTCACTCCGGTTTCCGCCGCCAGGGTGGCCGCCTCCAGCACCGCCATCACCGCCAGCGCCTGCGCAGCGGTAACCGGATTGCTGCCGGCGCCGCGCAGGGCGTCGCGTACCTGGAAGTAATACTGGCGCTGATCGCCATTCGGCGTCGGCAGCGTGCGCACCGGCTCCGTGCCGATAAACAGGCTCATCGCGTCGTCGTCTTTGCCCCACTCCGCCGAGCCCGGCGTCACGCCGGCCAGCAGTTGGCTCTCCTGCCCGTCGGCGCGCGTTTTGACCACGCTGCCTTTCTCGCCGTGCACGGTAAAGCGCGACACGCCGCCCGCCACCAGCATACTGCCATGCAGGATCACGCGGTGCGTCGGGTAGTTGAGCACCACGTGGGCCCAGTCGTTAACCTGCGCGTTGGGGCGCAGCGTGGCGATGTTGGCCTGCACGCTGTGCGGCAAACCGAACAGCTGCAGCGCCTGATCGACCATGTGCGGCCCCAGATCAAACCACAGCCCGCTGCCCGGCAGGTTCTGCTCGCGCCAGCGCACCCTCACTTCGGGGCGGTAACGATCGATGTGCGACTCAAAGTGCGTCACCTTGCCGATCAGCCCCTGTTCGATCACCTGCTTCACCCCCAGGTAGTCGCTGTCCCAGCGGCGGTTCTGGAACACCGACAGCAGGCGATCGTGTTTTTCCGCCGCCGCAATCAGCGTGCGCGCCTGCGCCAAGTCCAGCGTAAAGGGCTTATCCACCACCACGTGCTTGCCCGCCTCCAGCGCGGCCAGCGCCAGCGGCGCATGGGTGTCATTCGGCGACGCGATCACCACCAAATCCACCTCCGGTCGGCGGATGGCCTCCAGCGGATCGGCGATCACCTGCGCGTGCGGCAGATCGGCATGCACCTTGGCGGCATCGCGCGAAGCCACCACGCTCAGTTCCAGCCCCGGCACCGCGTTAATCAGCGGCGCGTGAAACGCCTTGCCGACAAAGCCGTAGCCAATCAGCGCCACCTGCAACGGTTGAGCGGTATCGTTCATCAGTGTTCTCCTCTAGCGGTCGTCGGCGACGACACAAAGTTCAATCAGTGACTGTTCGTCCAGGTTGTCCCACGGGCGATCGGTAAACAGCCGTTGGATCTGCGCCAGATCCGCAACGTGATGCGGTTCGCAGCGATCCAGTTTCATATGGTCGGCCACCAGCCAGCGCTCGCCGCTGTTGGCCAGCATGGCGCGTTTGACCTCTGCATCGGCCTCGTCGCCGGCGCTCAGCCCCAGCTGCGCATGCACCGCGCAGGCGCCCAGCAAGGCGATATCCGCGCGGTAGCGTTCCAGCAACGCCAGGGTGGCGCTGCCGGCGAACAGCCGCTGGCGCGCATCCCACTGGCCGCCGAGCAGAATCAGGTTGATCTCCGGTCTGTCGCTCAGGCACTGCGCGATATCCAGCGAAGCGGTGATCACCGTAGCCGGCCCGCGCAGCGCCTGTGCCACCGCCAGCAGCGTGCTGCCCGCATCCAGCATCAGGGTGCTGCCGGGCGGGATCTGCGCGGCCACCGCGCGGCCGAGCCGCTGCTTGACCTGCGGCAACAGCGCCGCGCGCGCCTGGCGCGGCATGCCGGACGGTTCGAGCGCGATCGCCCCGCCGTGATGTTTCTGCGCCAACCCTTGCCGCTCGAGATCGGCCAGATCGCGGCGCACGGTATCGACCGAAACGCCGATGGCGCCGGCCAATTCCGCCACCGCCGCCTGCCCGCGTTCGCTGAGCAAATCCAGTAAATGGCGCTGTCGTGCCGCTTTGTGCATGGGTTTATTCCGCAGTAAAAAGCATAAAACAGCAATATACAGCAGAAAACAGCATCAGAGAAGCCGCAATGATGCGCACCGGAGATCAAACATCTTTTCGCCTGCGGGATGATGATGAGGGCATAACGCATAACAATCAGGAGAAGTGATGAGCATCGATCTGACGTTTGCAGACCTGAGCGCGCGCGCCGTGCAATACAACGCCCGCGCTTCGGTGGAAGATTTTGACGCCTGCATGGCGGAATACGCCGCGCTGGCCCAGCGTGCCAGGGCGCAGACGCCGGGCATTTACGATCTGCGCTACGGCATGAGCGCCGCCGAGCGCCTCGACCTGTTCCCGGCCAGCGTACAGCCCGCCCCGCTGCTGGTCTTTATTCATGGCGGCTACTGGCATTCACAGCGCAAAGAGGAGGCCTGCTCGATGGCCGCCGCGTTTGCCCGCCGCGGCGTGGCGGTCGCCACGCTGGAATACACGCTGGCGCCGGAAGCGACGCTGGCGGAGATCGTGCACGAGGTGCGCAGCGCCGTCGCCTGGCTCTATCATCACGGGGCGCCCTTCGGCATCGATCCGGCGCGCATTTTCGTCAGCGGCAGTTCAGCCGGCGGCCACCTGTGCGGCATGCTGATCGCCGACGGCTGGCAGCAACGCTATCGCCTGCCGCCCGACGCGATCAAAGGCGCACTGGCGCTGAGCGGCCTCTACGATCTGCGGCCGCTGTGCGATATCTATATCAACGACTGGCTGCACCTGACGCCCGAACAGGCGCAAGCCCTCAGCCCGCTGTTTTTGCTGCCGGCGAAAGAACATGCGCCGCAGATCCTGCTCGACGTCGGCCAGCGGGAAACCCAAGGCTTCAAAAACCAGACGCAGGCCTATTATGACGCCTGCCTGGCGCGCGGCCTCGACGTCCAGCTGCTGGCAGATCGCCACTGCAATCACTTTACGCTGGTCAACGAACTGGCCGATGCGGAAAGCGCGATGTTTCGGCAGGTGATGGCGATGATTGACGCAACGCAACCGTAGCCTGCCGTTGCAGCCACAGCCTGGCGGCGATCGCGATCGCCGCCAGTGCGGCAAACATGGCCCCGCACAGCAGGCTGCCCGGCAGCCCCCAGGCAGCGATAAACCAGCCGCCCACCAGCGAACCCACCGCCACGCCCAGATTGATAAAAGCGATATACAGCCCGGTGGCGAACGCCGGCGCCTGCGGCGCTTCGGAGGTCAGCCAGATCTGCGTCACGATCAAACCGCTGGTGTGCGCCGCTCCCCAGTACAGACAAAGCGCCGTCATTGAACCGATATTCGCGCTGCCGTAGCAATACAGCAGCGCATAGGCCGCCATCAAGGCTATCGGGTGCAGCAACACCGTCACCGCACGATGACGGCTCAACCCCTTGCCGGCCAACAGGTTGCCCGCGACACCGCCCACACCGAACGCCACCAGAAGCAAGCCGATGGCGCCGCCGCTGAGGCCGATTTCACGGCTGAGGTACTCGGCCGCGTAAGCGTAGACGGCAAACATGGCGGCAAAGATCAGCACGCAGGTGGTGATATTCAGCCACAGCGTGCCGCTGCGCAGGATGGCCAACTGCTTGCCATAGCTGAGGCGCTGCACGGCCGCATCAGGCAAGCGCCACAGCAATCCCAGCGCCGCCAACAGGTTGACCAGCGCGCAAAATCGGAACGACGCCTCGTAGCTGAACTGCCCGGCGATCCATTGCGTCAACGGTATCCCCAACACCATGCCCATGCTGGTGCCGATAAACGCATAAGCGGTTGCTTTGGTGGCCAGATGCGGCGGATAAAGCGCTGCGGCCGCCACCATCGCCAGTGAAAAGTAGATCGGGTGAAACAACGCCGGCAAAATGCGCAGCAGCATGAGCATGGCAAAGCTGTCCGCCTGAGCGGCCAGCGCGCTGGCTGCCGCAAACACGGCCAACGCGATCAACAGTATGCGTTTACGATTGAACCGCGACGCCAGCAGCACCAACAGCGGTCCGAACAGCGCAATGGTCAGGGCGAAGACCCCGACCAGCCAGCCGGCCTGCGCCGTGGAGATGCCATAGCGCGCGATGATCTGCGGCAAGATACCCACTACGCCAAACTCGATGCAGTAAACGCCGAACAGCCCCAGCACGATGAAGAAAATCGGTGGCAACAGGCCCATCACATCGCTCCCGTCGCGGCATAAACCGCCTGACAAATCTCGCCGACAAAAGCGCCGGACATCCCCTCCAGCGCCGTGTTGGTAAACGCCACCACGCTGAGCTGCCGGGCAGGATCGACAAACCACGAGTGGCCATAGGTGCCGCCCATCCGCCAGCTGCCAACGGACTCCGGCGTTTGCGCGGCGACGGGATCTCTCAGCACGGTGACGCCCAGGCCAAACCCGCGCCCTGGCCAAAACGGCATCGGCAGATCGCCGATTTGGTTGGTGGTCAGCGCCGCCACCCAATCAGCCGGCAACACCTGCCCGCCCCCCTGGCGCAACGTTTCCAGCAGGCGCAGGAAATCCTCCGCCGAACCGACCATGCCGGCGCCGCCGGAGGCGTACGCCTGCGGATCCAGCGCACGCGCCGGCGACAGATGAAAACCGGCGCTGCCGTCGATGAACGGTAAACGATCCGGCTGGCGCAGGCGGCGTGGCTCGCCGGGATGATCGGCGTATGCGGCCGCCAAACGCGCGGCGTCCACCGCCAGGAAATCGGTATCCGTCATCGCCAGCGGCCCGGTCACCCATTTTTTGACCGCTTGCGCCAGCGGCAGGCCGCTCGCCTGTTCAATGACCGCGCCCAACACATCGGTGGCGATGGAATAACGCCACGCCGCGCCGGGCGGAGCCAGCAACGGCGCGGAAGCGATACGCCGCACATTTTCCTGCAGGCTTACCGCCGCCTCATCCATGCCGTCGGAGACCGCCGACTGGGCGTAGAATCCCCCTTCCGGCTGGAAAAAACGGTAGCTTAATCCGGCGGTGTGGGTCATCAAATGCCATAGCGTCATCAACGGTTGGGTGCCGTCCGCCAGCCGCGGGCGAAAATTCGGCAGCCAACGCGTGATCGGATCGTCTAACCGCATGCCGCCTTGCGCCATCAGCGCCAACGCCGCCGTGGACACGATCGGTTTGGACACCGAAGCCAGCCGAAACAGCGTATTGCACGCCATCGGCTTGCCCGCTTCGCGATCCGCCATGCCCGCCGCGCGTCGATAAACGATCTCACCGCCCTGCGCCACCAAAACGACCGCGCCAACCAAGCGTTTTTCACGCAAAGCTTTTTCTAGCGCGCCGTCGATCGCGTTGGTGGAGGATCCGTATTCACTCATCTTTATTGCTCCAGGTAGTCAGCCCATGCTGTCGCCACCGAGCATAGAGCGTGGTGATTAACGGAAAAACAGGCTAGATTTCCTTTCATAGCGGACATTCACGTCCGCAATGGGGTAAGCAATGGATAATATGTCTGGGGTAAGCGTCTTTGTGCAGGCCGCGGAGACGCTGAGTTTCGTTGAGGCCGGGCGTGTGCTCGGCATTTCCGCTTCCGCGGTGGGGAAAAGCATCGCCCGCCTGGAAAACCGGCTGGGCGCGCGCCTGTTTCACCGCAGCACGCGCAGCATGACGCTGACCGCCGAAGGCCGGCTGTTTCTGCACCGCTGTCAGCGCATTCTCGGGGAATTGGCGGCGGCGGAACGGGAAATCAGCGATACGCACAGCGCGCCGCGCGGCAAGCTGCGTGTCAGTTTGCCGCTGGTGGGCGGCCTGTTGAATCCGGTGCTGGCGGAATTTGTTCGGCGTTACCCGGAAATTGAGCTGGAAACCGATTTTTCCGACCGTCGGGTCGATGTCATCGAAGAAGGTTTTGATGCCGTGGTTCGCGTCGGCGAGACCGAAGACTCACGGCTGATGAGCCGCCAGCTGGGCACGTTTCATCTGCAGCTGGTGGCCTCGCCGGATTATTTGCGCCAGATGGGGATCCCGCGTCAACCGGCGGAACTGCAAGGCCATGCCTGCCTGCTGTACAAATTTCCCTCTACCGGCAGAGTGGAGCCCTGGCCGATCGCCGGATGGGAAAAGCTGCTCGCCGAGGGGATCAACACCCGGCTGGTCTGCAATACCGTCGATACCCTGATTTACCTGGCGGAAAGCGGCCAGGGCATCGCCTGTTTGCCGGATTTTGCCGTAAAGCGCGCACGGGAACAGGGGCGATTGCAACCGATCTTGTCTGAGCATTGCCACCACACCGGCAGCTTTAAAGTCCTCTGGCCTTCCAGCAAACACCTGACGCCAAAACTCAGGGTGTTTATCGATACGCTGAGCGCCCGGCTTTTTCGGGACTAGAGACGGTATACGCGATGGAGTAATGATGGGAAGGAAAATGCGGGGGCCGGAGGACGAGAACCGCCCCCGGGCGTGCCGCTCAGCCTTTTTTGCGGCCGATAGCGGAAAAGACGTTGAACACTTCACCCAGGCCGTAAATCGCGCCGAGCAAAACGGCCACCATTACCGGCACCAGGACCACCACGGTGGCCAAGCTTTCAATCATTTCTAACATCGTTCTCTCCTGGTTTATAAGCACAGCGAATCTGTGCCGGAAGAAAAGGTTTCCGGCCAATCGGTTGAGTATCGTGGGGAGGCAGTCTAAAACGTGAGCTACATCACACTTGATGCGAGCTAATGTAACTTACACAATTACATTAACGCAATGCAAAAAATGCTCTGCGCGAAGAAGGAATTGGCGCGGGTTTTTATTGCGTATCCGCTTGATATTGCGGCGAACAAGGGACAAAAGGATAGCCTGCGCGCCGCTCGACCTGCCCGGCCATTTCGGCGATGCTGGTTTGCGCCAGGCTGGCTTCCAGCGCGAGACCGACGCGCGCAAACTCTTGCTCCAGCACCGGGGTAATGGCGTGGCCGATATAGCACGCATCGTTAGGCCGGGTACGGTGCAGCATGAAATACGGTTGATCTTCCACCGCGCGATACACGTCCAGCAACGAGATCGCTTCCGCCGGCCGCGCCAGCAGCGCCCCGCCGCCTTGCCCCATCTGTGAACAGGTCAGCCCCGCCTCCGCCAGCGCGCCGAGGATGCGCCGCACCACCGTCGGGTTGGTGTTGACGCTGCGCGCGATATCTTCGGAACGCACCGTCTGGCCACGGCACAGCGTGATATTGGTCAGAATATGGATGGCAACGGCAAATCGCGTAGAGGTAGACACCTTGGCACCTGCTCAGAGTTTCGTTTATGTCGGACTAAAACATAAGGAAAACGTATCAATTTCCGATAATACACATAATGAGTAGGGATAAGAAGAATGTCAACCTGCCCACGCCCGGATGCGGCGGGGCTCAGGCTTCGGCACGGATTTCCGCCACTTTGTCGGGATAAAATGCCAGATGATCCTTGATCGCCACCACGGCGTTGTAGGGCATTTCATAGCTCCAGGCCGTATTGGCGCCCTGCTCGCCGTTAAGCGCCAGGGAGAAATAACTGCAGTCGCCCTTATAAGGGCAGTAGCTGACGTGCTCGTTTTTCTGCAACAGCGCCATATTCACGTCCTCACGCGGAAAGTAAAACACCGGCGGATAGCTGGCTTCCTGCAGAATGAGCGCATGGCGGCTGTCGGCCAGGGTCTGACCGCCGGCACGCACCACGACCCGCGTCGGATGGCGGGTCAAGGTGATCGGGTGATCAGGGCCGGGGATTTTCACCGGTTTGCCGGATGCGGAAACGAGATCGGACATGGCGGCCTCCAGAGTGTGCGCCCCGCCGCGAGGCGTCTTCCCAGTATAGACCAGCGGTTTTGCCGGCGGCCGCGCATTCGGCGAGCAATTGCTTTTCAGCGCCGCAAAATTAAGAATTTTTACCTGTTCGATTTTCTTACGGAGGAATACATTCATCTCAACTTCTACCGGCAGGTTAATCGGATTATTTTTAATCCATTAATCAGTCAATTTACCAGGAACTCATTATGAATATTAAACGTGCCGCAGGTGTGTTGGTGGTGGTCATGGCAACGCTTTCCGTTACCGCATGCGGGCATATGTCCAAGCGCGATCGCAACACGGCGATCGGCGCGGGCGTGGGCGCCGTCGGCGGCGCTGTGCTGACCGACGGCAGTACGCTGGGCACCCTTGGCGGCGCAGCGCTGGGCGGCATTATCGGCCACCAGACCGGCCGTTAATCATCCGGTTAAAATAATCTCTGCAGGCCGGCGCTTTTTTAACCCATAAGCGCCGGCCTGTTTTTTTTATCGCGATAAATTCCCTCAGTGAGGGAAAATAATAAATAACGTTAAACGCAGCTTTATTATTCATTAATCTGCGGCGTGGTTATTTATTACGCCGGCAGCCTGAAGCGCGCCATCGCTTTTTCTAACCGTTCCGACTCGCCCTGTAACCGCTGCGAAGCCTCGGTCACCGCGTTCACCACCGTGCCGGTTTGCCGCGCCACCTGATTCAGCGCCGCGATGCGCGCCGTCACGCCCTGAATGCTTTCCCCCTGATTGAGCGACGCCAGGGAAATGTCCCCCATCAGCGCACTGCATTTGTTCACCAGATCGATAATTTGGCGCAGGTTGCCCGTCAGTAGATCGACCGCCTGCGAGCCTTGATCGATTTGCTGCAGCGAACGGTTGATCAACTGCTGAATATCGCGCGTCGAATGGCTGCTCTTTTGCGCCAACAGGCCCACCTCTTTGGCCACGATGGCAAAGCCGCGGCCGTGCCCCCCGGCGTGCGCGGCCTCGATCGCCGCATTCAGCGCCAGAATATTGGTCTGGAACGCCACGCTGTCGATCAGCGCGACGATGCCGCGCATCTCGGCCGATTGGTTGACGATCCCTTGCATCGAAACATTGACGGTTTGCATCATCCGCTCACCGGCGCCCGCGCACTGCCGGGCCTGTTCGGTTCGTTGGCTGGCCTGCTGCGCATATTGGCCGTTTTCTTCCACCCGCGCCGCCAGTTGCCGCACGTGCTCGGTCGCCAACTGCAATTCGCCGTCCTGCTTCGCCGACTGCGCCGTCAACTGTCGATTGCCGTCCGCCAGCCGCCCGACGCCGTTCAGGATCCCGCCCGCCGCATCGCGCACCTCGCTCACCAGGCGCTGCAGGCCGCCCTGCATATGGCCAATGCTGGTCTGCAGCTGACGCATCTCACGGTTGAACGCGCGCCCAGGCGGCAGCGGCCGCGAAAGATCGCCGGCGGCCAGTACGTTGAGGTGCGCGATCGCCTGCCGCAGCGGTGCGATCACCCAGCGAGAGACGCCGAACCAAACGCCCACGGCGATCAGCGCCAGCGCGGCCAACGCGCCGAGCGCAAAGGTTTTGGCCTGCTCCAGCGCCGCCAACTGCCGCACGTTGACGTCATCGCCACGCCGTTCATTCAGCGCCTGGTAAGCGAGATACTTCTCGTTGAAATCCGCCTGAAACGCCTGGATCGGCACGGCGAAAAACGCATCGATGCTGTTGCCCTGCAATCCTTGCGCCTGCTCTTTCAGGCCGTCATAGAACAGGCGATAGCTGTCTTGCAGGGCACCCGGCGCTTCCGGCGCATCCGCGCTCAAGCGCTCGAACCGGGCAAAGGCCTGCTCTGAAGCCTGCAGCGCCGCCAACGACTCATCCAGCAGGCTGTGCCAGCTGCCGTCGGAGCCGGTGGCTTTGTCCTGCAGATAATAGATGCCCGCACGGTTCAGGGTGTCGCTGGCCGTCAGTAGCGACAGTCTGGCGCGATCCATCGTCGCCTGCTGGCGATGCAAGGCGTCGCCCGTCACCAGGTTAACCTTGGCGTCGCGCAGAATATTGGAAATAAATACGGTGGAAAACAATTGCAGCAGAGAAAATAGCGCGATAACGCAAATTACGCCGCTTAATAAGCCCATGCTCTTGCCGAAGCCAAACGCGCGCGGCAGCGCTGCCGCAGATTTTACCCTGCGGCCCAGTGTCAGTTTTATGTTCATGATTTTTAGTCAGTAATACCAGGATGCCGCGAGTCTAACGGGCATTGATGACACTAATATTTCAGCCTGCTTTGCGTCGCCCCCGCAGGCCAAGGCGCCCAATAATCGGTATTGCCCGTCAACTCTCATTTTTATTTCTTGACTTGTTTAATACCGGATTTATAGTTTTTCCATTAAACAAGAAACAAAGTTTCATATATTAACCGACGCTGAATTTAATATATGAAACGCACAATAAAATCGTCTCAAATATAAAACCAATGAGCGTAAATGCCCTGTTCACAGGTGAAACTCGCTCGCCTTAATAAACAGTCTACTTTCATCAGGGGCCAGGCATGCGCACGATCACGCTTTGTTTTTTTCTTGTTTCACCAGTGAGTTATGCGGCCACCGCCGCATTGCCCAACGACGCTGCCGCCACCGCGGCACCGGTAAAAAAAAGCCGTCCGGCATTGCCGCATATTCATTGGCAAAGCGAGGATAATAAAAAGAATATTGATATCGGCGGCGCGCTGCGCGCCAATTATCGCTATGAAGACTGGCACAGCAGCAATTATCGGAATCCGCCGCATTTACGCTTTGACGCCTTTCGCATCGATGCCGCCGGCCAGATAAACAACGCGTTTTTCGATAGCGGATTCTGGTTTCAGGATCGACGCAAATACGCCATCGACCGCGCCTATGTCGGTTACCACCTGTCTGAACGTTCCGCCGTGCAGCTTGGCGCGCCGTTCAAACCGTTCGGCCTGATGCCCTACCCGCAGTTCGGCTGGTCGTACGGCATTCCGTTTTACCTCGGCTTTGGCGTCAACACCGGGCTGGGTGCCAAATACCAATATCAGCATGACGATTGGGCCTTCGACGCCGCCTACTACCCGCGCATGATGCCGACCGGCGTGCGTTACGCCCCCGACGTCGCCAGCTACGACGATCTGAAAAACACCAACTATGCGTCACAGCACCTGCAGCGCAACGAAAAACGCGATCAGGTAAACCTGCGGCTGACGCGCGCTTTCCATCAGGGCGGCTGGGACAATGAGCTCGGCGGTTCGCTGGCGGCTTCGCGGCTCTATAACCAGGCGACCGGCGATAACGGCAGCTTCTGGGCGGCGGGTTTACATACGCTGGTGAATTACGATCCCTGGCATCTGTCCGGCCAGGTGATCCGCTACGGTTACGACGCCAAAGGCCCGGCCGGGGCCAACAATTCGGTGATCCTGATGGGGGGCAACGGCCTGACACCGGCCTATCTGATCCCGTCGCAGGCCACCACCGCCGCCATCAACCTGGCGCGCGACGTCGACGTGCCCTGGGGGCCGGTGAAAAAGCTGCGGTTCTACAACGACTACAGCGTGCTATGGAAAGACAGGCACGGCGGCTCAGATTCCAAAATGAACACGCTGGGGGTTCAGGTGTTCGCCATGCCGGTGATGCTGTGGGTGGATCTGACCTGGGCGCAGAACGCCAACCCGTGGGGCGGCGTGGAAAACGCCACCGGCTGGACCGGCACCCAATCCTCCGGCAGCAATAAATGGTATTTCCGCACCAACGTGAACATCGGTTACTACTTCTGAACGCGTCGGGATCTACACTGAAGCATCGCCGCCAGCCGGGCATGGTCGACGCGCTGTTCGCCCGCGACGCCGGGCTGGTGAACACCGATCTGCAGGCGCTGAAGCGCCTGCAGATCGGTTACCCCTTGACCGACGACACCACGTTAAGCGGCTGGGCGTCCGGCAGAATATTCATGTGCTCCAACACCTGGGCCATGATCTTGCCGAACACCGGCCCGGCCACCGAACCGCCGAAGTGCTTGCCGGCTTTCGGGTTGTTGACCATCACCACCAGCGCCACCTGCGGATCGCTGGCCGGCGCCACGCCGGCGGTGTAGTTGATGTAGCCGCCGTCGTATTTGCCGCTCGGGCCCATTTTCTCGGCGGTACCGGTTTTGATCGCCAGCCGGTAGCCCGGCACCGCGGCGCTCACCCCGCTGCCGCCCGGTAAGGCGTCGCTCTCCATCATATGCACCACGGAGCGTACCGTATCCGCCGGCAAAATGCGTTGTCCCATCACCGGCGGCGTCACCTTGGTGATCGACAGCGGCCGATAAATGCCGAAGGAACCGATCGCGGCGTACTCGCGCGCCATCTGCAGCGGCGTCACGCGCAGCCCATAGCCGAAGGAGAAGGTAGCGCGTTCGATATCGGCCCAGCGTTCACGATGCTGCGGCAGATAGCCGCTGCTCTCGTTGCCGATGCCGAGCTCGGTCGGCCGCCCCAGGCCAAAGCTGCGGTAGACCGCCGGCAGCACCGTGGCCGGCAGCGCCAGCGCAATGTGCGATACCGCGATGTCGCTCGATTTTTGCAGCACGCCGGTGATGGTCAGCTTCGACCAGTGGCCGACGTCTTTAATCAGGTGACCGTTCACCCGATACGGCGTGGTGTCCAGCACCGTATCCGGCCGGATCAGCTTATGTTCCAGCCCCACCATCACCACCACCGGTTTCACCGTCGAGCCTGGTTCGAAGCTGTCGCTGCTGCACACGTTGCGAATGTCTTTCGCCGGGGTGCCGGCATAGTTGTTGGGGTTGAACGACGGGTAACTGGCCATGCCGAGGATCTCGCCGGTGTCGATTTTGACCAGCACCGCACAGCCGGAGTCGGCCTGGTTGGCCACCACGCCGTCGCGGATCTGCGCATAGAGCACGTACTGGATAAATTTGTCGATGCTGAGCGTCACGTTCGGCGGCGGCACCGGATCCACGCTTTTAAGCACGCCGATCACCGCGCCGCTGCCGTCCTTCTGATAGACCCGCAGGCCGTTTTTGCCCTGCAACAGCGGGTTGAAGCCCAGCTCGATGCCCTCCAGCCCCTGGTTGTCCTGGCCGACGATGCCGATCAGCCCGGCGGCGTCCTGGCCCATCGGATAAAAGCGGCTGAAATCCTGCTCGGTGCTGACGCCGGTCAGGTGCAGTTTGCTGATGTAGGCGGCGTTGTCGTCCTCCACCTTGCGCGCCAGATAGACGAAACGCTTGTGCGCGTTGCTCTGGATCAGATGCTGCACGTCCGCCAGCGGGATCTTCAGCACGTTGGCCATGCTCTGCCAGCGCTCGTTGCCGGTGTCGGTCTGGGAATCGAGAATATGCTTCGGATCCAGCACGATGTCTTTGGACGACACGCTGACCGCCAGCGCCTCATCGTTGCGATCGGTGATCATGGCGCGGTTGGTCGGCACCACCTGGGTGCGGATCGAACGCTGGTCGGCCTGATCCGCCAGCTGCTGGTGCTCCAGCAGTTGCAGGTAACCGACCCTGAACGCCAACAGAAAAAAACAGACCAGCATGCCGGCGCAAATCCAGCCGAAACGAACTGTGGAATAGGTTTTACCGCTTTTTTTGGTCGATGGCGCCACTGTTGTGTTAACCCTGCGTTTTTATTCGGTTTATGGTGTTATTTCAGTCTACCTTGCCGGAAATGGTCAGGAGATTGCAGTTTGTAAGAAAGTAAAAACAAACCGCCTCACCGTTGCACATCGGCACTGTCGTTTAACTGCGGTTTACTTTGCCCCGCATCGCCGGGCTGCGGCGCGTTGGCCGGGTCAAAAATATGGTCGAGGATGGCGCGCGCGGTCGGCCCCGCCACCACGCCGTTACCGCCGCCGTTTTCCAGGATCAGCGCCATCGCCACCCGTGGTTTTTTGTAAGGCGCGAACAGCGTATAGAAGATGTGATCGCGCAGCCGCACCGGGATCATTTTGGCGTTGTAGGTCTGGTTTTGCTTCAGGCTGAATACCTGCGAAGTGCCGGATTTGGCGGCGATCTGATACGGCGCGGTGTGGAACAGCTTGTACCCGGTGCCGTTCGGCAGATTGGCCATGCCGTACATGCCATTGCGCACGATGCCCCAGTAAGGCGAATGGGGATCGCCGATCTGCGCCGTTTTCGCCGGCGGCGGGTAGCGCGTCACCCGGTTGTCCTGCTGCAGCGAATACAGCAGGTGCGGCGTTTTCACCTGGCCGTTGTTGATCAGCGTGGTCAGCGCTTTCACCATCTGGATCGGCGTCGCCACCCAATACCCCTGGCCGATGCCCACCGAAACCGTATCCCCCTGATACCACCCTTTTTTGTGCACCTTCAGCTTCCAGTCGCGGCTCGGCAGCACGCCGCGGTACTCTTCGTTCAGATCGATGCCGGTGGACTGGCCGTAGCCGAACTGGCTCAGCCAGTGGTGGATACGATCGATGCCCATTTCATACGCCACCTGATAAAAGAAAGTGTCGGCGGATTCCTCGATCGCTTTGGTGACGTTGAGCATGCCGTGGCCGGTTTTCAGCCAGTCGCGGTAGCGGCGCTCGGTACCGGGCAGCGTCCAGGTCGGGGCGCCGAAAAAGGTGGTGGTGGGCGTTATCACGCCGGCGAACAGCGCCGAAACGGCCATGTAGGGCTTCACCGTCGACGCCGGCGGGTATAAGCCCTGGGTGACGCGGTTGATCAGCGGCAAATCCGGGTTGGTCAGCAGCGCCTTATAGGCCTGATAGCCGATGCCTTTGACGAAAGGATTGGGATCGTAGCTGGGGCTGGAAACCATCGCCAGGATGCCGCCGTCGCGCGGATCTTCCACCACCACCGCGGCGCGCTGCCCCTTCAGCACCGATTCAATGTACTGCTGCAGCGGCAGATCCAGCGTCAGGTAGATGTTCTTGCCGGCCTTCGGTGGCTGCTCTTTCAGCAGGCGGATCACGCGACCGTGATTATCCACCTCCACCTCCTGATAGCCGGTGGTGCCGTGCAGTTCGGCCTCGTAATAGGCCTCGATGCCCTGTTTGCCGATGTTGCGGTCGGCGGCATAGTTCTCGCTCAGCCCGGCCTTGTCCAGGCGTTTGAGATCGCTGTCGTTGATCTTCGACACATAGCCCAGCACGTGCGCCAGCTGGGCGCCGTAAGGATATTCACGCTGTTGATAGGTATCGATCGTCACTCCGTCGAAACGGTATTGATTGACGGCAAAGCGCGCCACCTCGGTGTCGCTCAGCCCGGCTTTGAGCGTCACCGGTTTGTAGCGGCTGTTGTGGTGCATGTCGTCGCGAAACGCGCTGATATCTTCCGGCGTCAGGTCGACGATCGGCGTCAGCGCCTGCAGCAGTGCCGCCATGTCGCTGATTTTGCTGGGCGTGATCTCGATACGATACAGTGTCACGTTTCGCACCAAAGGCGTGCCGTTGCGATCGAAGATCAGCCCCCGGCTGGGGGCGATCGGCAGCATTTTGATGTCGTTCTGGTTGGAGCGCGTCTGGTAAAAGCCGTGCTGGCGGATTTGCAGCCGGTAGAGGTTGACGATCAGCGCGCCGAAACAGACCACCACCAGCGCCAGCGCCACGCCTGCCCGGCGGATAAACAGCCTCTCTTCCGCAGAGTGGTCGCGAATTGTTTCTTTTAACAGGGCCATGCGGTGCCGATACCTTTTGCGTCACATTTCCCCGCAAAATCAGGGAACTGAAAAGCCGGCAAGCATAGCGTTATCGGGCGCACCGCCCCATGAAAAGGTTGCTAATGAAATGGCATAACTGTTTCAGCATATTGGAATGTTACCGGCGGCGTTTTTTTCACCGCGCTTCCCATTGAGCCGCCGTTCGCCCCAATGCTATAATGTGATCTGAATCACAATATTCCCGATATTCCCCCGCATTTCCCTGTCGGCGCCCTGCCGGATGCGGATTTTTGTTACATAGGATCGAGTTCGATGAGTACCATTGCCACCGGTTTAGTCATGATGCGCTGGGAGTTGCTGAGCGCCGTGATGATGTTCTTCGCCAGCCAGTTAAACGTCGTTTGCCGTAAAACCAGCCGTAACGGCATGGCGTTCATGTTCAGCAGCCTGGGCCTGTTTACCGCCTGCTGGTTCGTGATGGGCCTGATGGGCATCCACCTCACCTTGGAAGCTTTCACCCAATTCTGGTCATCGGCCTGGGATCGCTACGTGGACGTGGTCAGTACCATGCCGGTCGATTGGCCGATGCCGTAACCTCGCCGCGGGGGCGACGCACCGGCCGCCCCGCCGATTATTCCGTTTCCGTTGATGGCGCCGCCGCCAGCCGCGCCATCAAGGCCCCCGCCTCAATCAACAGCGCCTGCTCCCGCTCCGTTAAACAGTTTTCCATCGCCGCCAGCAACCACGCCTCGCGCCGGGTACGGCTCTCCTGCAGCAGGCCAAGCCCGGCGGGCGTCAGGCGCACCCGCACCCGGCGTTTGTCTTCGGCATCCGGCGTGCGCACCAGCAGCCCATCGGCCTCCAGCTCACGCAACGCGGCCGCCAGGTTTGAGGAACGCATGCGCTCCGATTCCGCCAGCAGCGACGGCGTCGCCTCGCCGCCGTGGCGATCGATAGCCCCCAACAGCATCAGCTGGGCCCAGGATTTTTCGTCGCTGCGCGATTCGCGCCGCATACGGCGCACCAGCGACATTAACTGCGTGCGCAGCAGCGTCACGTCTTCAGGATGATCTTTTTTCATTGGCATCAATCTAGCGTTCAGTTTATCTCTGCTTTCACACCGCCGGATCGCGCGGCTCTGGCTTAACCCAGTTACCTATGATAATATAGCTATTAATATATAGCAAAAAGACACTGCGTCGGCAGGGTTACGTTTGCTCACGCATTGCCTCTCGCCGATTAATTTGCAGTGTTATTATTATTTTGCTCAATAAATCCCTCCTTATTCAACGTGGTACGGTAAGCCGATGGAAGCGTGGAAAGTCAATCTGATCTCGGTCTGGCTCGGGTGTTTCTTCACCGGGCTGGCGATGAGCCAAATCCTCCCTTTTCTGCCGCTGTACGTCGAACAGCTCGGCGTCAGCGATCACCAATCCCTCAGCCTGTGGTCCGGGCTGGTGTTCAGCGGCACCTTTTTGGTCTCGGCGGTGGTGTCGCCGCTGTGGGGCAGCCTGGCCGACCGCAAAGGCCGCAAGCTGATGCTGCTGCGCGCCTCGCTGGGCATGGCGATCGTCATCGCGCTGCAGGGGCTGGCCACCAACGTCTGGCAGCTGTTCGCGCTGCGCGCCCTGATGGGGCTGACGTCCGGCTATATTCCCAACGCCATGGCGCTGGTCGCCTCGCAGGTGCCGCGCGATAAAAGCGGCTGGGCGCTGGGCACGCTTTCTACCGGGCAGATCTCCGGCGTGATCGCCGGGCCGCTGCTGGGTGGGCTGATGGCCGACCATCTGGGGCTGCGGGTAGTGTTTTTCGTCACCGCCGGGCTGATGTTCGTCAGTTTCCTGGTGACGCTGTTCCTGATTAAAGAGCGGCGCATCACGGTGAAAAAAGCGGATCAGCTGAGCGGCAAGGCGGTGTTCCGTTCGCTGCCCTATCCGACGCTGATCCTCACCCTGTTCGTTTGCACCCTGATGATCCAGCTGGCCAACTCGTCCATCAGCCCGATCCTGACGCTGTTCATCCGCGAGCTGTCCGGCGACGTCAGCAATATCGCCTTTGTCAGCGGCATGATCGCCGCCGTGCCCGGCATTGCAGCGCTGATCTCGGCGCCGCGCCTCGGGCGGCTCGGCGATCGCATCGGCACCGCGCGCATCCTGATCGCCGCGCTGCTGTTCACCACCGGCCTGTTCGCCGTGATGGCCTGGGTCAATACGCCGCTGCAGCTGGGCATTCTGCGTTTCCTGCTCGGCTTCGCCGACGGCGCGCTGATGCCGGCGGTGCAGGCGCTGCTGCTGAAGTATTCCTCCGATCAGGTGACCGGGCGCATCTTCGGCTATAACCAATCCTTTATGTACCTGGGCAACGTGGTTGGCCCGCTGCTGGGGTCGGGCATTTCGGCGATGATGGGGTTCCGCTGGGTGTTCGCCGTGACGGCGGTGTTGGTGCTTTGCAATGCGCTGCAGCTGCGCCATCAGTTCAAAAAAGTGGAGAGCCAACGCGCGGGATAACGGGGAATGCGGGGAAACGCCTCAAGCAGTGGCGGGACAATGACGCCCATCAACCGTGCCACCACTGCCAAAGGCGGCCGTAGCCTACTCGACGCGGCGATCGTTTGGTATTTATGTAAGTAAATAAAGTGTTGCGGGTGTGTTGAGGGCCGCCGCAGCGGCCCTTGCGGATCAGAACATGGTATTGTCGTTGGCCGATTTTTCCGGCACATCCTGATTGACGTCCCAATGCTCGGTGATTTTCCCCTGATCGTTCACCCGGTAAATATCCACGCTGGCGGTACCGCGATCCTGCGGGTTATTTTGGTATTTGACGTGAACGTAGACCAAATCGCCGTTGACCGCGCTGCGGTATATTTTGGCGCTGTACTGCGGATTGTCTTTAAAGGTCTGGCTGAAGAAATCCAGGAACGGCTTGATGCCGTCGCCGACGAACGGGTTATGCTGCTTGTAGTTTTCCACAATCAGCTTCTGCGCCACGCCGATGTCGTGGCGATTGAAAAAGCCCGCGTACAGGTCTTCCACCACCTTCAGCTTCTGCTGAGCATGATGATAACCGCCTTTGCCGGCCGATTTGTCAGACGCCGCCTGATCCGTCGACAGCGCCGGGTAACTCGCCAGCAAGCCGCCGACGATCGCACAGGTGATCAATGCCTTTTTCATAACTGCTCCTTATTTTCCTGAGTGACCTACGATTTTCAGCTGCCCTTTCAGATGGGTGAAGCTGCCGTCCTTGGCGGCGATGTTGGTGTACACCTCGCCGCGCTCAAAGTCCTCGATATGCGTCACGTTGTCGCCGGACTGAGGTTCGTGCCAATAGACCATATAGACCTTTGGCCGGATCTCCACCGCAGTGTATTGCACGGTATCGGTGATGCCCTGCGACGCCTCGCCGATACCGGTGAAGGTCATGGTCTTGTCATCGGTAAAATCCAGCTTGAAGGCGAAATCGCCGAAGGTCACCTGCACCACTTTACCGACCGCAATGAACTGCCCGTGTTTTTCCGTCATCGTTGCCGCCTTACTGTTAGTCAGGGAGGGTTGCGCCGCCGTAGCGGCGGCTAATGCGAGGGGGAAAGTCAGGGCTATCGCCAGCGCGATGCCCGTTCTCTTCACTGTTTTCATCGTTCCTTCTCCTTTCCGTGGTTGAAAACGAGAATCATTATCATCACTTGGCGGTGGCCAGAAATATAAGAATAATCTCTATTCCTATCAGGCACCTGGCGGCGAAAAAAGACGGCGAAAAATCGCCGCGGAATGGCATGGCAATAGCGCGTTCTGGCCATTGGTTTTTACGCAATGAACGGAATTTCTGCTTTCAGGAAGGGAAACTGCTCGGAGATTCGATGGGTCTATAGCGCAGATCGCTTTAAGCTAATGCGTATTTGTTCTTAAGCCGCCCACCCCCGAAAGGCGGCGGCGAACGGCGTGGCGTTTAACGCAGCCAGGGCGTATAGGTGACGCCGACCAGCAACCCTTCCGGGCTGAGCAAACGGGTAACGCTCTGCCCCCACGGCTCTTCGCGGTTGGCGACCAACAGCCGATAACCGCGATCGATCAGCCCCTGGGTGGCGGCCGCCATGTCGGCCACGTCGAACTCGATCCACGCCTGCGGCAGCGCGAGATCCGCCGGCCAGCGATCGTCGCCAAAGCAGGACTGCGCCGCCTGCGCCAGCGGCCACAGGGCGAAATGCTTCACGCCGTCCAGCGCGCCTTGCTCCGACAGCAGATAGGTTTCGTTGCCCGGCATCGGCTTGAGCGGCAGCCCCAGCGCCTCGACATAAAACGCCTTGCTCTCGTCGCTCTCACGCGTGATGGGCCCGAATCCGGCGACAAACAACACGCCCAGCCCGGCAAATTGTTGATCCATGCTGCTCTCCCTTCCGGTTAGCGCCCCAGCCGCACCTGCAGCGGAGCAAATCCATAGGCCGCCTTGAAGCGGTTGCTGAAGTGGCTGGCGGAGCTGAAGCCGCACGCCAGCGCGATCTCGGTGATCGGCTGTTGGCTGTGCCGCAGCAGCCGTTCCGCCCGCTGCAGCCGGGCGCGCATCACAAACTGGTGCGGCGCCAGCCCGGTGGCGTGCTTGAACATGCGGGCGAAATGGTATTCGCTCAACCCGGCCTGCGCCGCCAGATCCGCCAACAGCAAAGGCCGATCGAGGTGGTTTTCGATATATTCCCGCACCCGCCTGGCCACTGCAGGCGCCAGGCCGCCGCGCGCCTGCGGCAGCTTCCACTGCAGCTGACTGTAACGCTGGATCAGATGCGACATCAGCAGGTTCGACGCGCTGCTGAGCGCCAGCAGATTGGCGCTGTCCCGCCAGTCGCAGTTGAGCAAAAACTGGCGATACAGCAGCGTGATCTGCGGATCTTCGCCGAAGCTGCGCGGCTCTACGTTGATCGCCGCCGGGCTGCGATCCCAGGTCTGCTCCGCCAGCTGCCGCAGATGCCCGTCGGTGCAATACAGGTGCACGAACGACAGATCGCTGCGCACGTCCCAGGTGGAGGCGTATTGGCGCGGCATGATGCAGAACCGATCCGGCCCGCCGCCGTTGCGCCAGCCGCCCGGCACCTGCTGGTAGCACTCATAGCCGTCGGCGACGTACAGGCTCAGGGTATGGTGGTCGGCGCTTTCCTGCGTGACGCGATCGTTGCAGTTGGACCAGGCGGCCAGCTCCACGCCGGTGCCCAGCAGCACGCTGCCGTGCAGCCGCGCCTTGTGCTCACGCAGTGTTTCAAACGCCTGATAGTTGGACATCGCCGGCCCCGTTGTTCGACATGCAGACAGTGTAAAGAGTGGCGCCGCCGCATACCAGCCGCCGCCCCGCGCTTTTGGCAAAAAAAGCGCAAGAATATGCAACTGGGCGCAAAGCGCTGCAAGCGCCGCCGCGCGCCAAAGCGGATACTGCGCCATCGGTTTTTTCGGAGTAACAAATAGAATGAATGCGCTGTTGTACCTCGCCGTAGTGCTGATTTGGGGCACCACCTGGATTGCGATCACCCTGCAACAGGAAGGCCCGGTGGCCATTCCCGTATCGATTGCTTACCGCTTCGCCATTTCCGCCGCGGTGATGTTCGCCGTGCTGTTGCTAACACGCCGCCTGCGCCGCCTCGCCCCGCGCGATCATCTGTTCTGCGTGCTGCAGGGCTGCTGCGTGTTCGGCTTCAACTTCTTCTGCTTCTACCACGCGGCGGCCTACATCAGCAGCGGGCTGGAATCGGTGATTTTCTCGATGGCGGTGCTGTTCAACGCCCTCAACAGCCTGCTGTTTTTCCGCCAGCGTCCCAGCCCCAACCTGCTGCCGGCGGCGCTGCTGGGTTTGACCGGCATCGTGGCGCTGTTTTGGCAAGATCTGGCCGCCACCCGCATGGCGCCGGAGCTGCTCAAAGGCATCGGCCTGAGCGCGCTCGGCACCTACGGCTTCTCGCTGGGCAACATGATCAGCACGCGCCATCAGCGCCGCGGGCTGGATATCTTTTCCACCAACACCTACGCCATGACCTACGGCGCGCTGCTGATGGCGCTGATCGCCCTGGCGCAGGGCGCATCGTTCCAGATCGAATTCAGCAGCCGCTATATCGGCTCCCTGCTGTACCTGGCGATTTTCGGGTCGGTGATCGCCTTCGCCGCCTACTTCAGCCTGCTCGGCCGCATCGGCGCCAGCGCGGCGGCTTACAGCACCCTGCTGTTCCCGCTGGTAGCGCTGACCATCTCAACGATCTACGAAGGCTATCAGTGGCACTTCAACGCCGTGCTGGGCCTGTGCCTGATCCTACTGGGCAACCTGGTGATGTTCGCCAAGCCGGGGCTGAAATGGCGACGGCCAGGTATCGCGAAACAAAACTCAACCCTTTGAAGCCATTGGCGAATATCGTTATCATCAGGTTTTGTTGATAACGGATGATGGCCAATGCTCAGAAGTGATGATGTGACACCCCGCGCCTACAAACAGGTGGACGTGTTTGCCCGTACGCCGCTGCAGGGCAACCCCGTGGCGGTGGTGCTGGAGGCCGAGGGGCTGAGCAGCGCGCAAATGCTGGCATTGGCCCGTTGGACCAACCTTTCGGAAACCACCTTTGTGCTTAAACCGACGCACCCGGCGGCGGATTATAAGGTGCGCATTTTCACCACCGAAAAAGAGCTGCCCTTCGCCGGCCACCCGACGCTGGGCACCGCCCACGCCCTGCTGGAAGCCGGATTGACGCCTAAACGGCCTGGGACGGTGATGCAGGAATGCGGCGTCGGCCTGGTGGCGGTCGATATCCTGCCGGAAGGTACATTGGCGTTCGCCGCACCCGAAGTTGAGCTCCGCCCAATGGCGACTGAGGAAACAGAACGGCTGATGGCCGCTTTACGGCCCGCGGTGATTGAAGGAGGCCCCCTACCGGTGATTGCCGAGATGGGCATTCGCTGGCTGATGGTGCGCTTGCCGGACGCACAATCCTGCCTGGCGGTAACGCCGGATCAGGCCACGATTAAACGGTTGCAAACGGCGTGTGATGTGGATGGCGTGGTGATTTATGGCGCCTGCTCCGCAACCGAACCGGCCGATTACGAAATGCGCGCGTTTATGGTGGAATGCGGCGCCTTGATTGAAGATCCGGTGACCGGCAGCGCCAACGCCTGCCTGGCGCGCTTATTGAAGGCCAGCCGCTTTCCCGACGGCGGCCAGACCGCACAGGGCTACCAGGTGCGCCAGGGCACCCAACTGAATCGAGATGGCCGCGTGAGCGTGCACTTTATTGACGGCGAACCCTGGATCGGCGGGCACTGCCGCACCCTGATTAACGGTACATTGGGTATTTAGTTTGGGGGGTAAGAGGTTGGAGGGAGTGGTTTTATCTGTCTATTCGGCTTGCCCTAATGAGGCTCAGTAATTATCTCTCGCTGAAAGAAGTTCAGCTAGCGGGGGTTAATTTTAAAGAGTTTTTTGTTGAAATTATTGCATTAATAATACCAACTGATTAGCTCCATCAAAGGATAAAATATTATCACAATTCAATTTAACGTCATTACTTTCAAAATCACAGCTAAATATGTAGTTCCAACCAGGAACACCCCAATATGCAGTATCAATGTTACTCAACCCAAAGCTAGTTTCACAGATCACACAAGGGTTAACCTTTCCATACCAAAACAATACGTGTGAACACTTTTCAAATGTACTGCCTTTTAACCACTCACTTATTCTAACACATTGATTTTCATCGTCATTATCTAGCATCTCCTGCACATTTATCAATCTGTGATTTAATTTTGAAAAATCCAGATGCCCAGCTATCCAAGGTAGAGCGGATAATTTATCAAATAGTGCCATAGATAGAGAAAGGTTAATCGTAGCATAATGCTGGGAAACCCACTCATTGATTATATTGTCATCAATAAATTTCATAAAGTATTTTCTCAAATAGATTTAAACATCATTCGTCAACGGTTTCTCCCAATAAATGATTTTCTCCATTTCCCTTTCTATATCATCCATATCATCCAGCCCTAATTCATGACTAAACTTTTCAGAAATAACCCCTCTTACTTTTGATAAGCGGCCAGTAACATTATTTTTATCAATAAACTGCGTAGTTTCCTCACAATATGCATTTCTCACCTTCTGACTTACCTCCCCACTTGCATCGGTATAATAATGCCGTGCAATGTTCCGCAATGATATCAAAATAAACTCAACCTCAGACAATATGTCCATTGCTTCATGGCCAGATAGAACTATTCTCTCATTTTCTTTATTTAGTTTCATTTGAAAAATCACCCATATTAAAAAATAAACTCTTCCATTGTTCAAGGCGCCCCTCAAACTCATCTATACTTGAAACAGTCATAGACTCCTCGGTGTATTCATTAAAAATCTCCACGCCATTAGGTTTAATAGTTATAGTATGAGAGTTTCCCGTCTCCTCCCAAAAAGGCAGGACTCCGGACCTCACAAATTTACAGGCTTCAATAAACTCATTGACACCATAAAAACTTCTTTGGATATCATCCATTATAAAGTCAGCTAGTATCCTATAATCACTATTGGCTTCTATAGATGGATAACCGTCATCACCGATAAAAAACCTCATGGTAATCCTCCATGTTCTTTATTTCCTCATTCAATGCCTGCACCTTCAGCAATCAAACTATCACCATTTCCTCAGGTTTTAGCACATTGACCTTCAGTCGGAATCCAGCACTTGAATCTACAGTAATCGTTGAATCATGTAATATGGTTGCAGAAACGAAGGGATTGGAGTTTTCCGAGTAAATAACCCAAACCAGTTTTTCTTCGCGAACCAAATAAGCGATACAACCTTCTGAACCATAGCTCCCCTCCCCTAAACATAAGTATCCACCACAACTCAAATTAATTTTCTTTATTACATCAATAGTAGTGATTTCATCTTTATTTTTTCATAGAACTCACAAGAATCGAAACATCCCGATTTAGATACTTTAGGCGTGGGGTAGGATATGATATCGATCAACTCAGCTCTACCATCTGAAAAATACAGAGCATTTTTAATCGGTAACTCACCAGCTTTCCACAGTTTAGTGATTACATTCTTCATAATTATGGATAATCAAGCAGTAAAAACGATTATTGCCAACATCATAGGTGGCTTTCAGTGAAATAAACATCGATCTTTTAATTAACTTCCAAGGAACGATGTTTATTTAAACTGTTTTATAAGGTTTTTCGACGTCTACCCCAACAACACTTCACCTACCAGAAATACCAAAATCGGCATAACCTTCAGAGCTAATTACAAGGCACCACTTTTTATTTCTTTCAAAGAAATAATGATGCTGAGGTATATTTTTTAAGGCAAAATCAAGAAACTCATGAAGTTTATCAAAGTCCATCTTAACTGAGAAATCCAGAGAGGAATCATTGATGTAGTAAATCTCATCGCTCATGGCAATTTCTCTATTTACTGCATTATCCTCTAAAAAAGAAGACACCTGAGATAACCATGACTGATAGTCTCCATGTAACTTAATAAACTTATGTTCTTTTGTTTTAGACCAACTTATCTTAGAGCCAGTCCATTCGAAAGAATCTGACAACTCATCGGCAATCGCTTCCCAATCATCTACGATATTAAAAAAAATAGATTTCTCACCTATTTTATTTCTAATTTCTTCATCAAGTGTCATTACATTCCTCTCCACGGTTTCGACGGGAAATCAAATAGTTCCTGAAGCTTAGTTACAGTAGATTCTTTTGCATCAAATAAGAAGTGCTCTCCCTTATCCTTCCCACTAAAGACATTGATATGAGCACCACTTCTCTCATCATATTCAATCCTAAACCCTGTTTTACCATCAAGGGTGGTCATTCCAACAGGTTGTCCTCTGGTTGCGCCAAATTTCCCTGTATTGACTTTTTCCGCTTTGAAACCACGTTCCTCAAGCCATTTGAGTGCTTTATTCCTAGCTTGTTCATAAGAATCTTTCGGCTCTTTTTCTGTTTTACAAGGCTTACTACTCAACCCCAACGGATCCACCCACATCAGCGGGTTCGGCGCATACTGATACAGGTTCAACCCGCCACGCAGCCCTATCGGATCCTGCGTGGTGAAACGCCCCACCTCGGGTTCGTAGTAGCGGAACAGGTTGTAGTGCAGGCCGCTTTCGTCGTCCTGATATTGCCCGGCGTAGCGCAGCGGCTGCTGGTATTGCGCGCCCTGCCGCTTCGCCGCGCCGGCCACCGTCTGGCCCTGCAGCTTGCCGAAGGTGTCGTATTGCCCGGACCAGCACAGGTTGCCCGCCGCGTCGGTCACCTCCAGCGGCGCGCTGTTCAGATCGGTGTGATACCAGTAAATATCTGCCGAGCGGCTGTCGCCCGCCTGCTCCAGCGCCGCCAGCGGGCTCCACGGGCTGGCCGGATCGTAGCTCCAGCTGCGGCGGCTGCCGTCGTCGCGCTGCTCCTGCAGCAACCGGTAGCCCTGCCACAGGAAACGGGTCGTCTGTTCGGTTTTGCCCTTGTAGCGCACCGCCTTGCGGCTGCGGCGGCCCAGCGCATCGTAATGATACTGCGCCTCGAACTCGCCCTGCGGGCCGCGGCCGTGCGCCTGCACCAGCCGATTGTCGGCGTCGTAGCGGTAGTGCTGTTCGTACAGGCCGTTGCGCCGGCTGATCAGGTTGCCCCAGGCGTCGTAACGGTAAAACAGTTTTTGCCAGTGCGTCAGCCGGTTATCGACAATCGGCGCCAGCGGCAGGTGCGCGTCGATGTCGCTCTGCGGGCTGCGCTCGCCCAGCAGGTTATCCGCCAGATCGTACACCAGCCGCGCGCCCGGTTTGCCATGATTGGGCTCGCGGTGTTGCAGCAGGCGGCCTACTCTACAATAAACACTTGGAATATTTAATTTTCAATGGCTTCATTTTTAAAGAGCTGAAAATTAACTTTTCATAATTTTATTTTTTAATTTTAGTCAGAAACTGGCTGAATAATATTAATTCAAAAAGCCATTGAACACCCTATTATAACCGCAATCATTGAGGTTAATATTTATAAACGCCAACAAAAATTGATATAGGCACCAATTTCCTCATCATACTCAATCCTCCCCCCCTGTTTTATCATCAGGGGGCACTCCAACAGATCGCCCCTAGTTGCACCAAATTTACCTGCATTGACTTTTTCGCTTTGAAATCAATTTTTTCAAGCTACTTGAGCAAGTCATTCTTAGTGCAAAGCATTAAGAATTAGCGCCAAAATGAAAAATCAGATACAAAAAACTCGTTTATTTCTATATCTTCAGGAATGTGTTTTATTGTATCAGCAATCTCATCATATGGCGGAGGAAGTATAAGTGAAATACCAAAATCATCATTGATAATTATTGAACCATTATATAATTTCTGAGTTTTTGTTAATTTTATCACATCCATCACCTTCATCCCTGTGAATATGATTCCCTTGTAGCCGCCTTTATAACGCTCATTACATCCAAGTGAAAAGATAACACCGTCTTTATCAGTCGCAATGGTCAAGGTATTGTCGATTTTATATGATTTTTTTTCCTCACCATCAGGGAGAAAATAACTTTTAACCTCCACACTAAATCCAGAATAAATCTCATTAATATATGACGAGATGTTTTCATTTATAACGACATTCCCTATGGAAATCCCCGATACAATCTCAGCATTAAAGTCAATCATCTTAGACACCACCATTCTTAATAACTCCATCAACGTACACAGGTGAATCTTTTATCAGATCGTAATTTTTAAATTCACCATGCCCAATTCTACCAAAAACAACATCCTCACCATTCTCAACCTTATAAACCTTCCAATAATCATTGCCATGAATATTAGGCTGACTTGCATTACCTCCGGGGTGATAATCAAGTTTATATGTCGCACCCGATTTCGTTGTTCGCACATATTGAGTATGTTGAATTGCTTCTGGTCTGCCTGCTTGAGGGTAATGCTTTGCCCAACCGCGACTAGTTAAAAACGCGTCAACATCAGCTGGCTTTTTGCCAGATAGTTTATCCACCCATCTGCGAGCGATTCTATCTTTTCTAGCAAAGCCTTTAGAAGCCCCACAACTCATCAACCCCAACGGATCCACCCACATCAGCGGGTTCAGCGCATACTGATAAAGGTTCAACCCGCCGCGCAGTCCTATCGGATCCTGCGTGGTGAAACGCCCCACCTCGGGTTCGTAGTAGCGGAACAGGTTGTAGTGCAGGCCGCTTTCGTCGTCCTGATATTGCCCGGCGTAGCGCAGCGGCTGCTGGTATTGCGCGCCCTGCCGCTTCGCCGCGCCGGCCACCGTCTGGCCCTGCAGCTTGCCGAAGGTGTCGTATTGCCCGGACCAGCACAGGTTACCCGCCGCGTCGGTCACTTCCAGCGGTGCGCTGTTCAGATCGGTGTGATACCAGTAAATATCCGCCGAGCGGCTGTCGCCCGCCTGCTCCAGCGCCGCCAGCGGGCTCCACGGGCTGGCCGGATCGTAGCTCCAGCTGCGGCGGCTGCCGTCGTCGCGCTGCTCCTGCAGCAACCGGTAACCCTGCCACAGGAAACGGGTCGTCTGTGCGGTTTTGCCCTTGTAGCACACCGCCTTGCGGCTGCGGCGGCCCAGCGCATAGTAATGGGACTGCCGCCCTGCGGGCCACGGAGCCGGTTGTCGGCGATTGGCGCCAGCGGCTGGTGCGCGTCAATGTCGTTCCAGAGGTTTATATAGACCAGTTCATTCTTATTTTTAAAGAACGTGCCTCGTAACCTGATTTTTTCTTTACCCCCCCTTATTTTCCTCAATTTAAAAAACATTTTCCATTAGAAACCAGACACTTCATTAACATTGTGAAAATTCAATATTCACTCCTTCCTCATTACATAAATCGACAAATAGTTGAGAGACAATCATTCGCTCACAAAACACACTATCTCTCGCTATAAAGAAATCTTTATCACATTTATAGGCAGGAATATCGATTAGTTTAGTGCCATCAATAAGTTCCCTAAACGTTGTTCTTTCCTCGTCAATAATTGGAAGGTAATTATTCACCTTACATAAAGACAGCGTTTCACTAACATTTTCCACAGTACACTTATAGAAGGACATTTCAGATGCAATTCTACGTTCAAATATAGATACCGCTCTCTGTGAAAAAATTGGGACTCCGATATTGGCAGGAAAATAATCTGAAACCATCAGTTTATCACTCCGCATAGTACTTTGTACTTTACCTTTTGGTAGTGAATATGAGAGAAACTTACCATCCCCTTCATTCCAAATGAAAAAGCTTGATAATCTTGACTTTGGGTCTGAGAAGTCAATAACTCCATTTCCCAATAAGAAGCTACTAATAGTATAGATGTTCATGCCCTTATCCTCGTAATCAAGCACATGTAAGCTTTCCTGTTTTAAATCCTTTACGAGCCTCATGCTGTAGGTTCAATACTTCATTTTGTATTCGTCGATAATCCCATTTTTCTTTATTTGCAACTCTCTCCAAAGCATCTAGTTTTGACTTCATCATTTCATTATATATTGCATGCTCTTTTGTCCAGCCACGATGAAGTCCCAAGTCCGGATTAGGATCTATTCCTTTTGCAACAGGAAGTCGCATCATATTTGATGCACCATTAATACTCATCCCTGATTGCACAAAAACAGGATGATTCCTAAGTGAGTAAGGAATCAAATGCTGACGTTGGTACCCTTGAGTGGTATCCATCCACGAAGGGAAACGATCTAAACCTAGTGGATCTACCCAAGCTAAAGGATTTGGCCCATAAGCATATAAATTCAGCCCGCCTTCCAACCCTATAGGATCCTGCGTGGTGAAACGCCCCACCTCGGGTTCGTAGTAGCGGAACAGGTTGTAGTGCAGGCCGCTTTCGTCGTCCTGATATTGCCCGGCGTAGCGCAGCGGCTGCTGGTATTGCGCGCCCTGCCGCTTCGCCGCGCCGGCCACCGTCTGGCCCTGCAGCTTGCCGAAGGTGTCGTATTGCCCGGACCAGCACAGGTTGCCCGCCGCGTCGGTCACCTCCAGCGGCGCGCTGTTCAGATCGGTGTGATACCAGTAAATATCCGCCGAGCGGCTGTCGCCCGCCTGCTCCAGCGCCGCCAGCGGGCTCCACGGGCTGGCCGGATCGTAGCTCCAGCTGCGGCGGCTGCCGTCGTCGCGCTGCTCCTGCAGCAACCGGTAGCCCTGCCACAGGAAACGGGTCGTCTGTTCGGTTTTGCCCTTGTAGCGCACCGCCTTGCGGCTGCGGCGGCCCAGCGCATCGTAATGATACTGCGCCTCGAACTCGCCCTGCGGGCCGCGGCCATGCGCCTGCACCAGCCGATTGTCGGCGTCGTAGCGGTAGTGCTGTTCGTACAGGCCGTTGCGCCGGCTGATCAGGTTGCCCCAGGCGTCGTAACGGTAAAACAGTTTTTGCCAGTGCGTCAGCCGGTTATCGGCGATCGGCGCCAGCGGCAGGTGCGCGTCGATGTCGCTCTGCGGGCTGCGCTCGCCCAGCAGGTTATCCGCCAGATCGTACACCAGCCGCGCGCCCGGTTTGCCCTGATTGGGTTCGCGGTGTTGCAGCAGGCGGCCTTTGATGCAACTAACAATCTAATGTTTTTACTCTTCCTTTTTTTATTTTTAAAGAACCTAATATCTCCTTTTCAAGCCTCTACCTTACATCTCATATTCAATGTTTCTCACATTTTTTGTAAAGCACTAACAATCTTTATCGCCACTGATTATCTTATTGCTCTCAGATCTCCACACATTTTTCCATCTTTCCATCTTTCCATCTTTCCAAATTCACAGAATACTATTCAATTGAATAATAGTCATTTTTATCATTGTGGGTGCAAAACACTGATCAATATCATCAACCCTCCGATAGAAAATTTAAAACCCCTTTATCATGTAATAAGCATGTAGTAAGCCACTACAATCATAATAAAACACATCAAAAAGATGTCAACTCATTAATAAAACCAATCTACTCATCCCATCAAAGGTTAGAATGTTACCATAATCCACCTTAATTTCATTATTTTCGAAACCACAGCTAAATATGTAGTTCCAACCAGGAACCCCCCAATATGCAGAGTCAATATTATTTAATCCAAATTTGGTTTCGCAAACAACACAAGGGTTATCCTTTCCATACCAAAACAATACGTGTGAATTGCTTTCAAACGAGCTTCCCTTTAAAAAAACCTTTAGATTGTCATATGTTATATCACCATCATAACTCAACATCTCCTGTATGTCTGCGCTCCGATGATTTAGTTTCTCATAGTCTATATGACCAGCTTCCCAAGGTAGAGAAGACAATTTATAAAATAAGTCATCAGATAACGAATCGTTAATCATCGCATTGTTATTAGCGAGCCATTCCTTAACAACACCACTATCAATAAAATTCATTTTCTTATACCTCAAGGAAAATGCTCTATGAGCGAATAATAATCATTTAAAGTGCCATTTTCTATTTTGTTAGCACCAAACAACCAGTCTTTCCTCTTTGGTCCACCACGCTGATCCCACCAGTTTACGTGATAACCTTTTTTATCATCATAATCTAAACGCCATCCTTGCTTGCCATCCGGTGACATTCGACCAGTAACTCTCCCTTTCTGAGGCCCTATTTCCTGAATAAAGTCTACTGCGTCATCACCTATACCTGATGCCTTTCTAGCATGATCACGGGCGTCATTGAGTGATTTGAACGTTTTCTCATGCTCAATGCCTTTCTCTACACTACAGGTATTTTTAGACAACCCAAACGGATCCACCCACATCAGCGGGTTCGGCGCATACTGATAAAGGTTCAACCCGCCGCGCAGCCCTATCGGATCCTGCGTGGTGAAACGCCCCACCTCGGGTTCGTAGTAGCGGAACAGGTTGTAGTGCAGGCCGCTTTCGTCGTCCTGATATTGCCCGGCGTAGCGCAGCGGCTGCTGATACTGCGCGCCCTGCCGCTTCGCCGCGCCGGCCACCGTCTGGCCCTGCAGCTTGCCGAAGGTGTCGTATTGCCCGGACCAGCACAGGTTGCCCGCTGCGTCGGTCACTTCCATCGGCGCGCTGTTCAGATCGGTGTGATACCAGTAAATATCCGCCGAGCGGCTGTCGCCCGCCTGCTCCAGCGCCGCCAGCGGGCTCCACGGGCTGGCCGGATCGTAGCTCCAACTGCGGCGGCTGCCGTCGTCGCGCTGCTCCTGCAGCAACCGGTAACCCTGCCACAGGAAACGGGTCGTCTGTTCGGTTTTGCCCTTGTAGCGCACCGCCTTGCGGCTGCGGCGGCCCAGCGCGTCGTAATGATACTGCGCCTCGAACTCGCCCTGCGGGCCGCGGCCATGCGCCTGCACCAGCCGGTTGTCGGCGTCGTAGCGGTAGTGCTGTTCATACAGGCCGTTGCGCCGGCTGATCAGGTTGCCCCAGGCGTCGTAACGGTAAAACAGTTTTTGCCAGTGCGTCAGGCGGTTATCGACAATCGGCGCCAGCGGCAGGTGCGCGTCGATGTCGCTCTGCGGGCTGCGCTCGCCCAGCAGGTTATCCGCCAAATCGTACACCAGCCGCGCGCCCGGTTTGCCCTGATTGGGTTCGCGGTGTTGCAGCAGACGGCCTTCGGCGTCGTAACCGTAGTGCACTTCGCCGCGCAGCGCGTCGCTCACCCCGGCCAGCTCGCCGCGGCCGGTGTAACGATAGGCGCGCCACAGCACGCCGTCTTCCGGCCGGGTCAGTTTGTCGTGGCCGAAGGCGCTGCTCTGCCAGCTGCGGCGGCCCATGGCGTCGTAACGCCGCTGCTGCTGCAGCGCGCCCTGGCTGCGGCCGGTCTCCCGATGCAGGCGATCGCGGGTGAACTCGCTCACCACCTGCTGGTTGAATTTGATGGCGCTGGCGTGGCCGGAGCCGTAATACAGCCACTGCAGGCGATCGCCCTGCGGCAGCGTCAGCGCCTGCAGGTTGGCCAGCGCATCCCACTGGTATTGCAGCTCGCCGTTCACGCCCTGCTCGCCGAGCAGCCGCCCGGCGGCGTCATAGCGCATCTGCACGCTGTCCGGCTCAATGCCCAGCGCCGCGCCGCTCGCCGTCGGCAGGCGGTTCAGCTCGCGCAGCCGCCCCATGGCGTCGAAGCGGTAATTCCATTCCGCGCTGGCGTTGCCGCGCCAGACCAGCTGCCCGGCCTCGTCGAAACGGAAGCGCTGTTCGCGCTGCGTCAGCTCGCCCGCGCTGCCCGGCAGGCCGACCTCGCGGTGCTCCTCCAGCAGCCCGGCCGCGCCGTAGCGATAATAGTGGCGGGTGTCGTCCGGGCGCTCTTCGGCCAGCACGCGGCCCACCGCATCGTAGCTGAAGCGGTATTCGCCGCCGTTGCCGTTCTCCAGCCGCGTCAGCCAGCCCTGCGGGCTGTAGTGATAGCGCCGGGTGCGGTTGATGCGATCGGTGATGCTGACCGGCAGCCCCAGGGCGTTGTACTGCCAGCGGGTCAGGCTGCCCAGCGCGTCCTGATGCTCGGCCAGTTGACCGTGTGCATTCCAGTTAAAGCGCTCTTCGCCGCCGTCCGGGTGGATCAGGGTGTGCAGGCGCCCGCCGTTATCCCATAGGTAGCGCGTCTGGTGGCCTTCGGCATCGGTCTGCGCCGTCAGTTGCCCCAGCGCATCGTAGGTATAAGCTGTCACGCTGCCGGAACAGTCGGTGTAGCGCGTCAGCTGGCCGCGGGCGTCCCACTCCAGCTTCACTTCCCCGCCCAGCGCGTCGATCACGCCGGCCGGCAGGCTCTCTTCGTCATCCGGATAGCGGTACAGCGTGGCATTGCCCAGCGCATCGACATAGCGCGTCGGGCGCCCCAGCGTATCCCAGTGCTGCGCTTCGCTGCTGCCGTCCGGGTACGCGACGGCGAACAGCCGGCCGCTGTTGCGCGAATATTGATAGCGAGTGACGCGGCCGAGCGGATCGGTCTCCGACAGCAGGCGGCCGTAAGGATCCCATTCGCTCTGGCGCTGCGCGCCGCCGGGCAGCAGCACGCTGCACAGTTCGCCGCGTTGGTAGATAAAACCGTAGCGGCGCTGGTCGAAGTCGATGTACTGCGCCACGTTGTCGTCGTCATCCAGCCGCCACTCCGCGCGCTTGCCGTCGCCGCGCACCGCACTGCGGCGCCCACCGGCGAAGTCATAACCGAACTCCAGCGATTCTCCGGCGCTGTTGCGGTAGGCCGTCACGCGCGGCACGCCGTCAATCTCTTGCCATTGGTATTCGTTCAGCAGTCCGGCGGCGTCCTGGTGGCTGATCATCAGGCCGTCGCGCCAGCCAAAGCGGCGCGTCACCTCACCGGCGCGGTTGCTGACCGTCGTCAGTTGGCCCTGCTCATCGTAATCGTAGCGCGCCAGCGTCCGTTCGCCTTCGGCGGTTTGCAGCGCCACTTCGCGCAGGCGGCCCTGCGCATAGCGGCACATCAGGCGCTGCCCGGCGCTGTCCACCAGTTCGCTCAGCAGCCCCTCGTCGTCGTAAAACAGCGAGGTGGCGTTGCCGATCGCGTCGGTGATCATGCTGAGCCGGCTCGGCTGATCGCCCGCCAGCGGCGGGTAGTGGAAAATCTGTTCGCCGACGTCAAACAGCTGCCAGCTGCCGTCGTCGTTGTGCATCAGCCAGCATTTTTCGGCTTCGCAGTAGGTTTTGTGGCCGCGCGGCACCCTGGGGAAAGCGACGAAGTCGCCGGAAGGCGCGCGCCACACCAGGCCGTCCTGATACGGCTGCAGGCTGCTCTCCCAGAACAGGTTCCAGCCGCGGCCCAGTACGCCGTCGCCGGGGTTGCCGCTGCGCCAATAGCGCTGCCAGGCGACCGGCAGGCGCGAAGGCAGCACGAAATCGAGATCGTCTTCGCCGTCGAGGAATTTCTGGCCGCTGACGATATCCACCGGCCGGGCGATAATGCCGACGGCGGCGGTCGCGGTCATCAGGGTGCCGGCGCGGCAGGCGATGCGCGCCAGCTTGTTGATGCCGGGCAGCTTGCCCAGCAGTTTGCCCAGCGCCCCCAGCTTGCCGGCGGCGCCGCCCACGCCGCCCACCAAGCCGGCGAACAGCAGCGTCAGGTCAGAGACCTTGTACAGCCAATCCGGCACTTCGGGCTTGATCGGCAAGGTGGTGACGGTGCCGCCGCCGATAAACACGTTGGGCGAACCTTCCATCACCTGCGCGTCGCAGTTGGTTTTGTCCCCCACGCGCGAGGCGGGCTGGCCGTTGATGCTGACCTTGTCGGAGCCCTGCGCCATCTGCATGCTCGGGCCGTCGTCGCTGCAGGCCACCTGGCTGTTGGTGGCGAGCGCGGCGGGTTTGCCGTTGATGAAGACGTTGGGGGAGCCGGTGACGATATTGCCTTTGGGGGTCAGGCTACCGGCGCCGGCGTCGGCAATGCCGTCGCGCGCCGCGGTGGCCGCCTCCCCGGTGAGATACCCCACCGCCAGACTGGCGCCGATGAGCAGCACGCCGACGCCGATACAGGAAGCCGCCAGGCCGGCGACGAACAGCGCACCCGCCGCCACCGCGCCTGCGGCGGCGATCAGGCCGCCGACAATCGTGCCGGCAATCATGCCGGCCAGGGCATGGGAATGCCCGATGGTATCGCCGACGCGAGCCGCTTCGGTCATCGTAAGGTCCTTTTACGCAAAGAGTTCATCGTTAGGCCGCCCGGTAGCTGCTCAGCACCTGCTGCAGCAGCGCGTCGTCTTGCGGCGTCAGCTTGCGCGCCATCGCCAGAGTGAACACCAGCACCCGGCCCTCCGCCAGCGCGAACACCGCCTGGTTTTGCCAGATGCGCTTGCCGTCGCGCAGGTAGCTGGCGCGCACCCATTCACCGGCGGTTAATCCATCGCCCAGCGTCGCCGGCTCGCGGCTTTTGAATGCCCAGCCTTTCAGCCCCTGCGCCAGCGCATCGAGCTGGCGGGTAACGTAGCTTTCCAGGTTTTCCGCCGGCTGCAGCGCATCGCGGGAAATATTGATTGAGGGGGAAACATCATCGCCGGCCAACAGCACGTTGACGGTGCGATCGGCATAGCCTTCCGGCAAAGCGACGCTGCCTTCGCTGAAAGCGCAGCGGGATAAAGCGGACATGCGAGGATCCTTTTGCATAAATAATGCTTAAGCATCGCATAACTTAGCCTTGAAATAAAACCTTCAGGCTCCGCCAATGTTGCGCGGCGTGACCGCGTTCACTGTGTACAAGGCCGTGGCCGGAACCTTGCCCGGAATCGGGCCGTAACATTACAGAATTATCTGAAACTGCTGGCGCGCCGACGCCCTGATTGTGGCTATACTCGGCTATCGTCCGTTTTTCAGGAGATCAGGATGCTGAGATTCACCCGTCGCGCGCTGCTGTGCGCCACGCTGGCCGCGTTCCCCGCCGCCGCCGAAACGCCGAAGTTCGGCCCGGAGCTACAGGGCTTTCATTACCCTTACCCGTTGCAACAGTTCAGCTTCACCTCGCAGGGGCAGCCGTTAAAAATGGGCTATATGGACGTGCCGCCGGAAGGCGCCGCCAACGGCCGCACCGCGCTGCTGCTGCACGGTAAAAACTTCTGCGCCGCCACCTGGCAGGACACCATCAAGGCGCTGAGCAAGGCCGGTTACCGCGTCATCGCGCCGGATCAAATCGGCTTTTGCTCCTCCACCAAACCGGCGCATTACCAGTACAGCTTCCAGCAGCTGGCGCAAAACACCCACGGCCTGCTGCAGAACCTGAAAATCAGTAAGGCCATCATCATCGGCCACTCCACCGGCGGCATGCTGGCCACGCGCTACAGCCTGATGTATCCGCAGGCGGTGGAGCAATTGGTCATGGTCAACCCGATCGGCCTCGAGGACTGGAAGGCCAAAGGCGTGCCGTGGCGCAGCGTCGATCAATGGTTCGCGCGCGAGCTGAACACCACCGCCGAGGGTATCCGCAACTATGAGCAGCGCACCTACTACGGCGGCCGCTGGAAGCCGGAGTACGATCGCTGGGTGGATATGCTGGCCGGGCTGAACAACGGGCCGGGCCATCGCCTGGTGGCGTGGAACTCGGCGTTGATCTACGACATGATCTTCACCCAGCCGGTGTACTACGAGTTCAAGGATCTGCAAACCCCCACTACGCTGATGATCGGCACCGCCGACACCACCGCCATCGGCAGCGATATCGCCCCGCCGGCGGTCAAGGCCAGGATCGGCCACTATGCGGAGCTGGGCAAACAGGCGGCGAAGCTGATCCCGCACGCCACGCTGATCGAGTTCGCCGGGCTGGGCCACGCGCCGCAAATGGAGGAACCGGAGCGTTTCCATCAGGCGTTGCTCAAGGCGCTGCAGCCCTGAGCGGCCGGTTGGCGCAGCCGCCGCGCGGCGGCTAAACTTTCAGCTGGCACTCAACGGCAGGAGACAGCCATGCGACAGATTATTGCCAGCGCCTTCGTCAGCCTCGATGGCGTGATGCAGGCGCCCGGCGGGCAGGACGAAGACCGCAGCGGCGGCTTTCGCTTCGGCGGCTGGACAGCCCCCTACTGGGATGACGCCATTGCGGAAACGATGGGCGATCTTTTCTCTGCGCCGTTCGATCTGCTGCTGGGGCGGCGCACCTACGACATTTTCGCCGGCTACTGGCCGCAGATCACCGACGAGGCCGACCCGTTATCCGCCGATATCGCCCGCGTGTTCAATCAGGCCACCAAGTACGTCGCCACCCACCACGGCGAGACGCTGGCGTGGCAGAACAGCCAGTGGCTGGGGCGGGACATCCTCGCCCGGCTGCGCGAGCTGAAACGCGCGCAGGGGCCGGTGCTGCTGGTGCAGGGCAGCAGCACGCTGATGCAACAGCTGCTGGCCAACGATCTGGTGGACGAACTGCGCCTGCTCACCTACCCGGTGCTGCTCGGCGGCGGCAAACGGCTGTTCGATGACAACGCGGCGCCGGCGGCCTTCACGCTGGCCCAATCGGTGGTCTCGCCCGGCGGCGTGATCGTGGCCCACTACCGCCGCGCCGGCGCGGTGGCAACCGGCTCCTTCGTAGCGGAAAGCGCCGCGGTAGCCCAGCCGTAAAAAAAGGGCCGTTCGGCCCTTTTCTCTTTCCCCTGCATCGCCCTCAGGCAAACAGAATATCGCTCTGCTCCACCTGCCCGACCACATGGATCTTGAAGTCGGCGGCATAGCTGTTGCTTTGGGTGTTCATCAACAGATCGGTGGTGCCGTTGAAGGCGTCGAAGTTGAGCTGGATCTCGCCTTTCTGGCCGCTGAAGGCGCTGCCGCTGTCGATAAAGCGCAGCTCGCTCAGGCTGTTGTTGAAGCGCAGGCCGGAGAGATCGATCTTGTCGATGCCGTGCTCGAAGTCTTCAATCACGTCGAACGCCGCCACCGTGGACTCTTTGGCATTGAGATAGACGAAATAGTCGGTGAAGTTGTTGGCATCTTTGCCGCCCCACAGATGATCCGCCCCCAGGCCGCCGTACAGGATGTCGGAGCCGGCGTTGCCCGCCAGCAGGTTGTCCTGATCGTTGCCGATGATCACATCGCGCCCGCTGCCGCCGATGGCGTTCTCGATGATCGCCCCGCGCGCGATGGCGACGTTCTGCGTGCCGCCGCCGACGCTGGAGAACGCGCCGTCGTTCAGGTTGATCATCTGCTGCTGGCTGTAGCCGGAGAAGTCCAGCGTGTCGTTGCCGCCGGCGTCCCACACCGCGAAGTTGACCGGTTTGCCGTTGTCCGCCGTGGCGGTCAGGAAATCGCGCCCGGTGTTGGAGTTAAAGCCGTACACCGTGTCGCCGGTGCGGGTGTTCATGTTGGCGCCGTACAATTTCTGGATCGCGGCGATGTCATCCACCATCGGGCCATAGCCATACACCCCTTTGGTGTCGGCGCCGGTGTAGCCGGCGTTGAAATAGCTCATGATCGAGTATTGCAGCGAATCCTGATAGTAAGCCGCGTCGTTCTGGTAGCTCGGGTTGCCCAACGAGGCGTCATAAGATCCCGGATGCGCCAGCCCCAGGGCATGCCCCAGCTCGTGGGTGAAGGTCTGGCTGCTGAAATCGCCGCTAACCGGCGCCTGATGGGTGGCGAAGTTCTTGTTGAACCACACCGTGCCGGCAAAGGCGTTATCACTGCCCGGTTTGGAGCTCGGCGGGTAATAGGCGTAAGCATTAATGGCATTCGGGCCGCTGCCGGCTGCGGTGCTGCCGTCGGCGCGCTGGGTGAAGTAGGCGAAGGTGATGTCCGCGCGATGATTGATATCGGTGGACGCCGTTTCGGTAAAGGTCACGTTCGCCACGTCGGCCCAGGCCTGCATCGATTTCAGCGCCTGCGCCTGCGCCGCCTGGGTCAGCGGCTGCAGCCCCTTGTCGCCGTCGCCGGTCTGGCCGATGCGGTTCAGCGCGCTCTGCGTCAGGAAGGAATAGGTCAGCGCCACCGGCTGGTGATACACCTGATCGCCGTTGTGCGTCAGGCCCGGCCGCGTCAGCTGATCGGCGGCGCGATCGAAGCTGAAGTTATCGCGGATTTTACCCAGGTTGTTGATGGCTGCCCCGCCGCGCTGGTTACTGTACAGGTTGGCGTTGTCCAGCGTAAACAGCGCGCCATAACCCAAGCCGTCATAGGGGCTGCCGGGCTGGTGATAGTAAAATTGATAGTTATGATCGTTGGGGGATGTGGCGGCCAGGCTGGTGAACTCATCATCATCTTGCAAAATGTCATTGTGGCTACGGCGCATTGCATTCTCCTTTTACACAATAGGAACCCACTCGCTTTGTAAGACTATTCATCAGTCGTTCTAATCTAAGCCAAGGCTTAGGAATGACCAGTATAGTGACTCACCCCGGCGGCGCGAGCCCGCCCCGCCTGGCTTCACCGTGCCGGGCATTGAGATGGAGATACTCGTAACAATTTGTATTCTCACTATATTAATGAGAAAAATAAGTGCATTAACGGGTTAATCATTCGTCTTTTTGCGCATTTTATCGCCGGTTAGATCAGAATAATCGAGGATTAAAAAACCTAATCCTTCCCTCATCATCACGGGGGTACGTGCTAAAGTGTGAACGGACAGCCGAAAGGAGTGACCCGATGCCAACCTTTTTTCTTATGCGCGCCTTGCGCCGCGCCAGCCTGACGGGAGTCGTTATGAGCGTATTGTGCAGCAGTGCCCTGGGCAGTTCACTGCCGTTGCTGGAACCCGCCGCGCTGAAGGGCGACTGGCAGCTCGCCGCCATCGGCGACGGTAAAGCCGTCTGCGAGGTGCAGCTGAGCGACGAAGCGGTGGCCAACACCAACGCCTTCCGCTTCAGCGCCTCCGCCCAGTGCCTGCAGCCGCTGGCGCTGCAAACGTTGCCGGTCGCCTGGCGGCCGACGCCGGACGGCATGACGCTGACCGACGCCGAAGGCGGCATGGTGGCGTTTCTGGCCCTGACCGCGCCGAAGCGCTATGAGCTGATCGATCGCAACGGCCCTTCACGCTTTATGCTGATCCCGCGCTAATCCCTCAGGCGAACAGCAACCCGAGCAGCGCGCCGCCCGCCAGCACCCACAGCGGATGGAGGCGCTTGCTCATGCTCAATCCCGTCGCCAGCGCCACGATCGCCGCCAGCCGCCAGCTGGGCGCAGAAGCCTCGGCGATCAAGATGCCGCTGGCCGCCACCAGCCCCACGGTCAGCGGCACCAGCCCGGCCTGCACGATGCGGCGCCACGGGCGATCCTTAAAGCGCCGCCAGGCGCCCATCACCAGCAGCGTAACGATGGAAGACGGCCCGAACTTGGCGACCGAAGAAACCAGCAGCCCCGCCCATCCGGCCACGTGCCAGCCGACCAGCGGCACGATCATCATGTTCGGCCCCGGCGCGGCCTGCGCCATGGCGAACAGCGCGCTGAACTCCTGGGCGCTCATCCACCGATGCACCTCCACCACCTGCCGCTGCATCTCCGGCAGAATGGTCATGCCGCCGCCAAACGCCAGCAGCGAGAGCTCGGTAAAGATCAGCGCCAGCGCAATTAAAACCCCGCTCATGACGGCAACCGCCACATCAGCAGAATGCTCAGCGGCGCCAGCACCAGCATGGTCGGCAGCAGCGGCAGGCGCAGCCAGGCGATGGCGATCAAGGCCAGCGCGACGATCGCCAGCGCCGGCCATTTACCGCGCAGCGGCAGCAGCATCTTGATCCCGGTCGAGAGCAGCAGCCCGGCGGCGGCGGCGGCCAGCCCGGCGAACACATGTTGCACGTGCGGATCGTTTTGGAAGCGGGCGTAGACCACGCCCAGCCCCACCACGATCGCCGTCGGCGCGCTAATGAGGCCCAGCAAGGCGCACAGCGCGCCGCGCAGCCCGCGAAACTCCATCCCCACCGCCACCGACAGGTTGATGACGTTGCCGCCGGGCAGAAACTGGCACAGCCCGAGCAGCTCGGTGAACTGTTCACCGCTCAGCCAGCGCCGGCGCTCCACCAACATGCTGCGCGCCAGCGGCAGCACGCCGCCGAAGCCGATCAGCCCCAGCCACAGAAAGCCCACAAACAGCTCCGCGTTGCCCGGCGCTGCCGCCGGGTGCGGTTTTAACGTATTGATATCTGACATGACATTGCCGTTCCACATCGCTTGTTTTGATGTCTGGTATCATGCGCGCCGCCGTGCCATGATGTCTAATGCATTCCTAAACAACTAAAGATACCTTTGAGGTATGCCAATGATCGAACTGCGTCGCCTGCGGGCGTTCGTCACCGTGGTGGAAGAAGGCAACATCACCCGCGCCGCCGAGCGGCTGTTTATCCAGCAGCCGCCGCTGACCCGCCTGCTGCAGGGGCTGGAAGACGAACTGGGCGTAACCTTGTTGCAGCGCCTGCCGCGCGGCGTGCGCGTCACCGAAGCGGGCGGCGTGCTGTTCGAAGAGGCCCGCGCCCTGCTGGCGCGCGCCGAACGCCTGCGCGAAGCGGTGCAGCGCGCCGCCCGCGGCGAGCAAGGGCACATCGCCATCGGCTTCACCAGTTCCGCCGCGCTGCACCCGTTCGTGCCCAACCTGCTGCGCCGCTACCGCGACATCCAGCCGGGCATCACTACCCAGCTGGAAGAAGCCGGCAGCGGCGAACTGATGGAGGCGTTGCTGGAACAGCGCCTCGACGCCGCCTTCGTGCGCTCGCCGGCCAACGGCATTCCCGGCCTGAGCGTGGAGCCGGTGCTCAGCGAGCCGATGATCGTCGCCCTGCCGCTGGGCCACCGGCTGGCGCATGAGACGCAGCAACCGCTGCCGCTGGCCGAACTGGCCCACGAAGCGTTTATTCTCTATCGCCGCCCGGCCGGCCAGGGGCTGTACGACGCCATCCTGGCCGCCTGCCACCGCGCCGGCTTCAGCCCGCGCATCGTGCAGGAAGCGCCGCGCCTGCCGGCCACCCTCAGCCTGGTCGGCGCAGGCCTGGGGCTGTCAGTGGTGCCCGGCTCGATGCGGCGGCTGGGCGGCGACGGCATCGTCTACCGCACCCTCGCCGAAGAGGCGCAGCTCAGCGCCCCGCTTTACCTGGCGCTGCGCCGCAGCCCGGCTTCGCCGATCGTCGAGCGCTTTCGTCAGCTGGTGTTGGAGACCGTGGCGCAGTCATAAAAAGCCCGAACGGCCAATAATAAATGAAGTTCGTTTATTATTTATTTAAGCCTGTGAGCGGTGAAAATTAATTCCAATCAATGACTATTCAACTTCAGATAAATTAATTAAACCTGCACTCACTTAGTAACAAACGCAAACAAATAAACGCCTACCCAATACATTCCAGCCGCTAGGATTTAAGGGTCGCCGCCTATTTCGCCGATGACAAAACACCTTTCAAGAGCAATTGTGCCTTCCCTGCGCCTGCCTATTCAGACGCGCGGTTTTATATTGGAGAAAATACTATGCTATCGCGTCGTGATATATTGAAAGTCTCCGCCGTCAGCGCGGCCGCCGCCGGCATGATCGGCGGCATCGTAAAAAATGCCGCTGCCGACGATCATCGCAATATCGTCCCCCCCAGCAGCTATCAGCCGCCTGCCGATGCGCAGCATCTCTATAAATACAAATTCACCGACAGCAAGAAACGCAGCCTGCCCAGCGGCTGGGCGCGCGAAGCCACCGTCGAGCAATTCCCGATCTCCGAAGGCGTGGCGGGCGTGGACATGACGCTGGAGCCGGGCGGCGTGCGCGAGCTGCACTGGCACGCCATCGCCGCCGAATGGGCGTTTATGCTGGAAGGCCATGCGCGCATCACCATCCTCGATCCCGAGGGCAAATGCGAAGTGGCGGATTTCGGCCCCGGTGACGTGTGGTATTTCCCGAAAGGCTATGGCCATTCCATTCAGGCGCTGGCGGACGGCGCGCATTTTATTCTGGCGTTCGATAACGGCCATTTCTCCGAGTTCGGCACCTTCAGCATTACCGATTGGGTGGCGCATATGCCGAAAGAGGTATTGGAAAAAAGCGTCAACATGCCGGCGGCGGTATTTTCCAAGGCCAAACAGGGCGAGGCTTATATTGTCGGCGGCGCCGTTCCGCCCACCTTGCCATTGCCGAAAAACGACGGCGGATTAAATAACGCCCCGCTGACCCACCGCTATGAATTAATGAAGCAAAAGCCGTTCTTTGAAAATGACGCCGGCAGCGTCCATTTGGTGTCGTCGAAAGAATTTCCCATTTCCACCACCATGACCGGCATCATCGAGATCGTGAAACCCGGCGCGATCCGGGAATTGCACTGGCACCCCAATGCCAACGAATGGCAATACTATATTGCCGGCAAAGGCCGCATGACGGTGTTCAGCTCACACGGCCACGCGCAGACGGAAGAGTACGCCCCTTCGGACGTCGGTTACGTGCCGCAGGGCTTCGGCCATTACATCGAGAACATCGGCGATGAGGATTTGAAGGTATTGATCGTGATGGACAACGGCATTTATCAGGATATTTCGCTGTCCGACTGGCTGGCGAAAACCCCGGCCTACCTGCTGGCGGACAACTTCAATAATCAGATTGAGGACTGGCAGGATAGACCGAAAGACAAACGGGTGATGTCGCGCCGCAGCCGCTGACGCCACGGCGAGGGAGAAGCTCCCTCGCCGCTTTTCTTTACTGCTTGCGCTGCTCCGCCACCTGTTTGGCGGTGACTTTGCCCTGCTTATCGCCGAAGTGGCCGACTACGAAGTTGGCGACCGCCGCCACTTCCTCGTCGGAATAGGCGCTGCCGAACGCCGGCATCATTTCATGCCGTTCGCCGATGCTGATGCTCGTTCCCTTCAGGATGGCCTGCACCACGCTGCGCCCCTGCGGATCGTTCACCGCCGTGCTGCCCACCAGCGACGCATACTCGCTCTGGCGGCCCGGCCCGTTCCACTGGTGGCAGCCGCTGCAGTCGTTGGCGAACACCCGCCGCCCGAGCGACTGCTCTTGCCCGCCCGGCAGGATCGGGGTGGAAGCCCCCGCGCCCTTCGGCTGCAGATTTACCGCCGCAGCGGCGTCGCCGGCGATCGGTTCGATATCGCGCAGGTATTTCACCAGCGCCAGATTATCTTCCGGCGTCAGGAACTGCAGGCTGTTTTCCACCGCTTCTGCCATCGGGCCGGCGGCGCTGCTGCGCCCCGGCGCATGGCCGGTGGCCAGATATTGCGACAGCTGCTGGTCGCTCCAGCCGCCGATGCCGCTCTGTTTGTCCGGCGTGATGTTGGCGGCGAACCAGCCCTGCACCACTTCACCGCTCAGGTGCTTGCTCTGGTTGAGGCCGAACCCCAGATTGCGCGGCGTGTGGCACTCGCCGCAGTGGCCCAGCGCGGTCGCCAGATAGGCGCCGCGGTTCCACTGCTCGTCCTTGTTGAGATCCGGCGTAAAGCGTTGCTCATGGAAGAACGCCAGGTTCCAGAATTTCATGCCCCAACGCTGGTTGAACGGGAACGACAGATCGTTTTGCGGGTTGGCCTGCTTCACCGGCGGCAGGCTGAACAGATAGGCTTTGATCGCCAGCACGTCGTCGCGGCTCAGCCCGGTGTAGGAGGTGTACGGCATCGCCGGATACAGGTTGCCCTGCGGGCCGATGCCCTCACGCACCGCGCGCACGAACTGATCGTCGCTCCAGTTGCCGATGCCGGTCTCCTTGTCGGCGGTGATGTTGGTGCCGTAAATGGTGCCGAACGGCAGTTTGAAGGCGAAGCCGCCCGCATAAGGCGTGCCGCCCGGCGCGGTGTGGCACGCCACGCAGTCGGCGGCGCGCGCCAGGTACTCGCCGCGCGCCAGTTTATCGGTGATGCCGGCCGGCGCTCCGGCGATCGGCGCCGCAGGCTCCGCGCCGGTGGGCCGCAGCAGCGTGTACAGCGCATATCCTCCCGCCAACACCACCACGGCGATAATCAGCCATAACAGCCCTTTCAAGGCGTTGCTCATCGCATCTCTCCCTAACCCAACGCCTTGGCGGCCTGGTGGATGGCGGCGCGAATACGCACATAGGTGGCGCAGCGGCAGACGTTGCCGCCCATCGCCGCGTCGATGTCCGCATCGCTCGGATTTTTACTTTGCGCCAGCAGCGCGCTGGCGCTCATGATCTGGCCGGACTGGCAGTAGCCGCACTGCACCACGTCCAGATCAAGCCAGGCCTCCTGCACCGCCTTGCCTTCCGGCGTGGCGCCCACGGCTTCGATGGTGGTGATTTTTTTGCCGACGGCGGCCGAAATCGGCGTCATGCACGACCGCACCGGCACCCCGTCAAGATGCACGGTGCAGGCGCCGCACATGGCGATGCCGCAGCCGAACTTGGTGCCGGTCAGGCCGGCTTCGTCACGCAAGAACCACAGCAGCGGCATGTGCGGATCGCCCTCGAAGGTCAGCGGCTGCTCGTTTACGGTTAATTGAATCATCAGGTTCTCTCCTTGTCAGACGCCGGGTTCGCGGTGGGATTATGCAGCGGCAGGCTCAGCGAGGTGCGCGGCCGCCCGAGCAGCGCCAGCGCATTGCCGACCGCCGGGGCGATGGTCGGCACCCCCAGCTCGCCCACGCCGGTCGGTTTCTCGCTCGAGGGCACGATGATCACTTCGATCTCCGGCATCTCATCGATGCGCAGCGGGCGGAAGTTATTGAAGTTGGACTGTTCGACCACGCCGTCTTTCAGCGTGATATTGCCGTACAGCGCCATGCTCAGGCCGTAGCCGATGCCGCCCTCGATCTGCGCGCGGATCACGTCGGGGTTCACCGCCACGCCGCAGTCCACCGCGCACCACACCTTGTGCACTTTCGGGATGCCGCCTTCGCCGATCGACACCTCGGCCACCTGCGCCACATAGGTATCGAACGCCTTGGCGACGCCCACGCCGCGCGCGCGCCCGTCCACCACTTTCGCGCCCTGCCAGTCAGCGGCTTTCGCTACCGCCCGCAGCGCGCCCGCCGCGCGCGGCGCGTCGCCCATCAGCGCCAGCCGCCCTTCGACCGGATCCTGGCCGGTTTCCTGCAGCAGTTGATCGATAAAGCTCTCCACCGCGTGGCCGGTGTGGGTGCTGGCGACCGACCGCAGCGAGGTAGTCGGCACCTTGCCGGGCACGATGTGCGCATCGCAGCGGAAGGCTTCGAAGGTGTATGACACTTCGCTGGCGCCCTCGACCATCATCTGATCGAGTCCGTTGACCACCAGCGCATCCATCGCGCTGTGGCGCGTCCAGGAGTGGCCGACCACGGTATCGGTCCAGCCCACCACCTTGCCGCCGCGAATGGCGCCGCGCAGGCGGTGCAGGATCATCGGGCGATACCAGCCGTTGCGGATGTCGTCCTCGCGCGTCCATACCACCTTCACGCCGTGGCCGGGGCCGATACCCTTGGCCGCCGCCGCCATGTCGGCCGCCAGATCCGGCCCCAGCGTCGGGTTGCCTAAATCGATGCGCCGGCCGAAGCTGCCGCCCGCCAGAATGGTTTCAATCTGCACCTTGTCCGGCGGCAACTCGAACAGATCGCACAGCTGCTTGTGATCGAGCGTTTGAATTTGGCAGCCGTAGCGCGCCTTGACGCTCTCGCCGTCCCAGAACAGATAGCCGTCCAGCGGCTCCATCGGCGCGTGGGCGACGTACGGGAAGGTGTATTCGGCCTCGATCACCTTGTCGGCCTTGTCGAACACCTCGTCCGGCTTGCCGTGGCTCTTCGCCACCACGCCGGTTTTCTGCGCGACCTGGCGGAATTCGGCGTAGATCTCCTCGGTGTTGCGCCGTTCGGCCTGCGCATCGTCCCACGTCACCTTCAGCCGCTCCCGCCCCTGGATCGCCGCCCAGGTATTTTTGGCGTAAACCGCCACGCCGGTGGCGATTTGCTTCACCGCTACCACCCCCGGCACCGCCAGCGCCCGTTCGGCGTCGAAGGCCGCCACCTTACCGCCGAAACGCGGCGGTTTCTTGATGGTGACGGTCAGCATGTCCGGCTCATGGATATCCTGCGAGAACTGCGCGCTGCCGTTGGTTTTCGCCAGCGAATCGACGCGATGCAGGCCGCGCGTTTTGCCGATCAGGGTGAAATTAGCCGGATCCTTCAGCGTCAGGCTGGCGGGATCGGGCGGCGGCAGCGTGGCGGCCAGCGCGGCGAATTCGCCGAAGCCCGCTTCGCGTCCGCTGGCGGCATGGCGAATCCTGCCCGCCTGCACGGTGATTTCCTGCGCCGAGGTTTTCCAGCTCTGCGCGGCGGCCTGCACCAGCAGCGCACGCGCCATGGCGCCCATGCGGCGCATTTGCTCATAGGCATTGGCCACCGAGCTGGAACCGCCGGTGCCCTGGAATCCGAAGGCCAGGTTTTTGTAGATATGGGTGTCCACCGGTGCGGCGACGACCCGCACCTGCGCCCAGTCGGCATCGAGCTCTTCGGCAACCAGCGTCGCCATGCCGGTATAGACCCCCTGGCCCACTTCGGTGTGTTTACTGATGACGGTGACGACGCCGTCGGCGCCGATCTGAACGAAGGCGTTGGCGTCAAACGCCGCCGCGCCGGAGGCGGCCGGGGCATTCGACCGCGCCAGCGCGCCGGTGGACGGCAGATAGGCGCCGATCACCAACGCCCCGGCGCCGACGATAAACCGCCGCCGCGAAAGCGGAACTTGGGATATGCTCATTGCTCATGACTCCAAAAAAGCCGAAGGCGTCACTGCCTTCGGCGAAACAAATCTTGTTATGGGAATGGGTTGTTGCGCCCGTCGGGTGACATAGCGCAACAGAGCAATAATTAGCGTAGCCTATTATCCAGCAGGCCTAATCTTGATAAGGGATTTTTTCGTTGAGGAATCGTGCGCTGCGGGCGGCTAGCCCGCACATCGTGCATCAATTCTGCGTCGTCGCCAGATACGAAAAGACGCTGAGCAGGCGGATTGGCGCCGCCATGTTGTCGCTGTCGAAGGCCACGGTGAGCGCGTCCTGGCGCTCCACGCCGGGCACCAGGCTGAACAGATCCGCCAATACCGGTTTGGCCGCCATCAGTGTCAGCCGGTAAGGCGGCATGAAGCGGCGCTCCACCGGCAGCTTCCCGCCCTGGCGCACCTGCTGCATTGCCCGTTCGCGGATCTCGGCGCGCGCCCGCTGCGGGCTGAGCGATTCGGCGGCGGTTTGCGAGATCGCACGCTTGACGCAGGCATAGCCGACGTGCGGGTAACGTTCCGCTACCCAGCGTTGCAGCTCGTCGTCGCCGCTCACCAGCCACAGCGGCACGTTCAACTCGGCCGCCGCCGCCGCGTACAGATCGCTTTCGCCCACCGCTTCGCCGTTCAGGCTGACGCGGTAAAAGGCCCGGCCGTTGATGGTATGCGCCAGCACGCCATGCTCGCCGGCGGCGCTGTGGTAGCCGATGAACATCAGGCCGTCGTAACGTTGGTGTTGCAGCCCTTCCACCATCGACAGCCCACGCGGTTTACCCTGCACCAGGCGCGCGCGCCCATCGAGGCGATCGGCGCGCAGATTCTGCATCATGGCGTGGCTGTCGGCCACCGTCACCGCGGTGGCCCCGCCGGCGAAAGCGCCGTCGATGGCCGCGTTGACCTCCTGCTCCATCAGCTCGCGCGCCGCCGCATAGTCGGCATGGGCCGGGTTGCATTGCTCCGGCCGCATTACGCCGGCGATACCTTCGATATCCGCAGAGATAAAGACTTTCACGTCACGCTCCCGTTATTTAATTTTCCGCCAGCCGATCGAGCAGCGGGCCCAGCGCCATGCGATCGTGCCGCTGGAAACCGCTGACGCCCTCGGCGCTCAGCAACGCATCCAACACCGCGTATTCGGTGGCGTCCGCCGCCGCCGCAAACAGCGGCTCCAGCCGTTCGTCCGGCAGCGTCGCCCCCAGCAACCGGGTGGAAAACGCCAGCGCGATATCGCCGGAGCCGTGCCCCCAATGGCTGCCCACTCGCCCCAGGCCCGCGCCCGCGCGGCGGGCGATGCGGTTCAGCTGGCGGCTGTCCAGCGCCCGATCGCAGGCGATGATGATAATGACCGAACCGGCGTCCACCTGCGGCGGCGGATCCGCCAGCAGCCTGCCCAGCGCCTGGCCAACGCGCACGCCGCTCAGCGTCAACGAGTCGAGGGTGCCGAAGTTGGCCAGCACCAGCACGCCGAGCGTGGTGCCAAGCCCCGGGCAATAGCGCGAGGCGGTGCCGATGCCGCCTTTCAGGCCGAAGCTGCTCATGCCGCGCCCGGCGCCGACGCTGCCGCGCGCAAAGCGGGTGGAATGGTTATCCAGCGCGCTGAAGACGTGCTCCTCGCGCACCGCCATCGCCTGAATATCGTTGAGGTAGCCGTCGTTGCACTCCAGCACCAGCGGGTTGATGGTGGCGCTGCCGCGGCCGATCTGCGGGTAGCGCAGACAGCTGCGCCGCACCATGGCATTGAACAGCGTGCCGACGGCGAAAGTGTTGCTCAGCAGGATCGGCGTTTGCAGCACCCCCAGCTCGTTCAGCTGCACCAGCCCCAGCGGTTTGGCGAAGCCGTTGAGCACCGCGCTGCCGCACGGCAACGGCTGGTTGAACAGATCGCCCGGCGGCACGATGGCGGTAACGCCGGTCTGGCATTCGCCGTCGGCCAAGGTGTGATGCCCGACGCTGACGCCCGGCACGTCGCACAGGGTGTCGGTCGGGCCGGCCGGATAGCGCGCGCCCGGCAGGCGGCGATGGCGCCGCCAATAGCTCAGCAGATTGTCGAGGCTTTGTTGTTCAAACGCCTGGCTGTCCGTCATGGTTCCCTCATCCGCCTTAGCCCATCAGAAAACCAGAATATCGCGCAATGTAAGCGCCCAGTAAATTGAAAACCGGAGCGGGCAGAAAAAATAGCCTTGCTCCGTCGCCGTTCAGACCAACTCGCCGGCATGTGGGGGACCATTTTGGCGGCCCGCAGGCCTGAGCTTATTGGGTTTTTAGGGGGCAAACAGGGTTAACGGCCGGTGCCGCTGGTGATACCCCCCCTTATCCAAAATGTATGACCCGATCTGCCGACGCAATGGTCGTTTCACGGTGGGCAATGATCACCTTCGTGATATTGAGTCTCTTGATGGCCTGATTCACCACAGCTTCGCTCTCCTTATCCAGTGCGCTGGTGGCCTCATCCAGGAACAAAATCGCCGGCTTCTTGTAAATCGCCCGGGCAATGAACAGGCGTTGCTTCTGCCCGCCGGACAATCCTTCCCCCAGCTCGCCGATCGGGGTTTCATACCCCATCGGCATACACATGAGCACGTCGTGCAGATAGCTGGCACGGGCACAGGCTTCCATCCAGGCGTCGTCCACCTCGTCCGCGAACCCGCAGATATTTTCCCGGATCGAGCCGGAAAACAGTTTGTCGTCCTGCATCACACAGGCGATCATCTTGTGGTAGTTGTTGATGCCAAGCTGCCGGATATCGACGCCGTTCACCTCAACCCACCCTGAGTCCGGGGGAAACAACCCGCACAGCACCTTCATCAGCGTGGTCTTGCCGGCGCCCGACGGCCCCACGATGGCCACGCTCTCGCCCGGCGCAACACTGATGTCCAAGGCATCGAAGACCGCCGGTGACTGGCTGTCGTAACGATAGCTCAGGGCATGGGTCGTCAATCCCAAAGGTTGCAGGCCCGCCGCGTAAGGAAGGTCCGGTTTACGGTTTTCTCGTGGGTGCAAGGCGATATCGGCGATGCGCTCGTTATGCAGGCTCATCATGCGCAGCTGCAGCAAAAATTCCGTCAGCGACCCGATGCGGTCGGAAAACTGCCCGCGAAAGGCGCCGAACGCCACGAACATGCCGAGGGTCATCTGGTTATCGATCACCAGGCTGGCTCCCAGCCAAAGAATAACGACCTGATCGCAGGCGGCAATGAAGGTGTTGATCCCGCCAAACAGCATGTCCATGCGGGTGACCCGGATACCGGTATTGATAGTGTCGATTTCAAGGTTGAGCCAATGGGCAATGCGACGTTCCGCCATGCCCTGCATCTTGACGGTGGCGATACCGTACAGCGTCTCCATAAAATACGAGCCGGCGCGGGCCTCCCTGACCAGCGCTTCTTCGGACAGTTGGCGATAATAGCCGTAGGTCAGCAGCCGCATCAGCACGTAGATCGCGGTGAACGCAATCACCACCCAGGTCAACCAGCCGCCATACAGCACCATCATCACCAGCACGCCGATCACCATGATGCCGTCCATGATGGCCCCGACAATGCTCGTGGTGAAGGTGCTGCGCAGCGTATCCAGCGAGCCGAAGCGCGACTGAATGTCACCCAGCTTGCGTCGTTCAAAGTAGCCCAGCGGCAGGCGCAACAGGTGGGTAAACAACCCGGATTGCCACTGCACGTTGATGAGCGTCGACATGACCAGCCCGGACCAGGCGCGCACCATGCCGACAGCTGCCCGCAGCAGGATGAACAGCATCAGACCAACGCAGATGAGCGTCAGTAACCCGCGATCGCCGGCGGGAATAGCATGATCCATCACCAGCTGCGTGCCGATGGGCATCACCAGGTTGATGGTTTCGAACACCAGAGACAGGCAAAAGATTTTGCCGAGCGCCCCCTTAAGACCGTGTACGCTGCCAATCAGCGTGCGCAGGTGAATGCGGTGGCGGACGCTGTCGGCGGTGAAGGCGCTGCCGGGCCAGGCCTCAAGCGCCACGCCGGTAAAACTGTGCGACAGTTCCGTCAGGCTGACGGCCCGGCGCCCGCGCGCCGGATCATGCAGCACCGCGCGGTGCCCCTTGATACTGACCAGCACCACGAAATGGTTGAACTCCCAGTGCAAAATACAGGGGAGTTTCAGCGCGCTGAGCTCGTCAATATCAAGTGATAGAGGGCGAGTGGCCAGGCCCAGCTGTTCGGCTATACCGGTTAACCCGGCCAGCGTGGCGCCGCGGGTCGACAGGCTGAACTGCCGACGCAGCGCGATCAGGTCGACGTTTTTGCCGTAGAAACCGCAGATCATCGCCAGACAGGCCAGCCCGCATTCTGACGACTCGGTCTGGTGCACCATCGGAACCCGGTGGCGCAGCCGCAGATCCAGCTGGCTGATCCGCTGTTTGAACGTGGGCTTACTCATTGATCGGCCCCGTCGCGCTGTGTTTCATGTCGTAGAACGGTGACAACATCCACTGATAAATCTGCCTTTTTTCCAAAAACAGGGTGCTTTGCGCTTTCATGCCGTTTTCCAGGCTCAGACGTTTACCGTCATAAGCAATGACCTGTTTTTCCGGAATGACGATCGTCTTGTAGTACGGCACGGCGGCGGTCAGCGCCGCTTTGGGCGCCCCCTGGTAGGTCAGCATTTCCTGCGGTGAGGCCGGGGCTTTGGAGATGACGGATACCGTAGCGGCAAACTGGCCGAATTTCTCCGCCGGAAAGGCGTCATAACGCACATTGACTTTGTCCCGGCGGCGATGTAGGGGATGGCGTCGTTGGGCACCCATAGCACCAGGGCGTAGTGAGCGATATTGTGGGGGATCACTTGCAGCAGACTGTCACCGACGTTGACCATCTGGCCAACCGTGACGCTTAGCGAATCGATGCGGCCGTCGGCCAGCGCGCGAACGATGATCGCCCCGCCGGCATCAATGTTGAGCCGCTCCTTCTGCAGCTCGTGGCGCTGCAGCTCCATCTGGTAAATCTGGTTGTCGAAGTTGGCGGCCTGGATATGGATCTGGCTTTCCAGCGCGGTGATCTGCAGCGCATTCTGTTCGTTCTGGCCGGACAGGCCCAGCAGGTTGTTCTGCTGCTGGTAATACAGCGCCACCTGGTTGGTGAGCTGATCCTTAGTGATCAATCCCTTGGTTTGATAGTGCCGGTAATTCTCCATATTTTCCTTCATGATGCGTATCCCTTCCTGGGCGCGTTTGAGGATGTCGGTTGAACGGGTGAACGCGGCGGTATACTGCGCCTTCTGCTGTTCCAGCATGGTAAGCGAGGCCTGCTTGCTGCTTTCCAGCCGGCTGATGATTTGCGCAATGCGCGCCAGCTGGCCGTCGATATCCCGCTGCTGGTTATCGCTGACTACACCGCTGCGGGTGCTTTTGCTGACGTCAATCTGGTAAATGGGCGCGCCGGCGGCGATCACCTGCCCTTCAGTGACGAATTGTTTGACCACCACCCCCTGGACGGCGGAATAGACGTTGGCGGCCCGGGGATAGGTGCTGATTTCGCCGGTCACGTTGACCCGCCGGGTATAGGTGCCGGCGATTGCGAAGGTGAGAAAAGCAATGAGAAAAAACAGGCAGAGCCCTGCCGTGAGCCAAAAGGGAATACCGGGTAGCAGGATGGCCCGACCACGCCATTTCATTTTCTGATTATCGATCGCTTCCTGGCGAAACATGATCAGCGTCCCTTATTGAAAGCTAATATTCAAATTCACAGGCTATTGCATTGGTAATAAAACAAGCGGAACGTCAGTTAATCTGCATTACAAACCATCCCTTTTTATTTGCGCCACGTGGAATAGGCGCCATCAGGGGTATCTATGGTGTGTTGAAACAATGCAATTCCAAAATCAGGATTTTGCATATATTCCGCAATGCTGGATGGCTCTATCAGACACCCAATATTAAAGGCCTTATAAGCCAACCCCAATAAAACCTCAACAATTAAACCCGGCCCCGTTAAGACCGAGGTAACGCAATAGTTCCTTGTTGTTAACTCGCTCCTCCATGGTAATATCCTGGTCAGATAACACCTTGACCCATCATCAATATAACAGTCAAATATGCAATTGTTTCTTTCTAAAAAGCGGTATCTTTTTTTCATTACTCTAAGAATGATCCTTACCGCCTTGGATTTTTGGTGAGAGGATATGAAGTTATTAAAATAAACACCTTTAAATCTTCTGAGTGATCCTAGCGCCAATAAATTTTTATGAACGTATGTCTCCCCCAATGGCAATATCATATCCAGAGAAAAATCAGTGAGGTCCAGTTCGATAAGCCTTTTTATTTCTTCAAATCCAACAGCATCTAGCCCTAACTCATTTTCATCGCAGCCGATCACGGCTTCAGGCAGCCCCCCTTCTGAATTTATCTTTTTTAAAAAACATACGGTTTTAAACAATAGAAACGAGTCACTCTCGACAATGCCCTCTTTTCTTATATATTCATTTAATTTATGATATATATTGTCAATGTATGGGAGCGTATCAACATCTATATAAGTACCGCCATACTGATAGATAATTAAAAGCCTGACAATGTCACTTGCACTGGCAATGTTATGCCTTAGTATAATCTCATAGTGATAATACCTCATAAAATCATCGAAATCATTGCAAAAAAGCTCCGTTATAGACTTTTTTATAAAACCTCTGTTGCCAAACCATGCGTCTTCAATCGCTTTTGGCGGTCTCTGATAAGGGATTTCATGCTTGGTTAAGAATTCAATAACGAGCTCATCAAAAGAAAAACCTGCCTTTATTTTTGGATATATATATTTGAAGGCATGATTTTTTATTTTTAATTCAGCCTTGTCTTTATTTTTAATTTTTTTGACGCTGACGAAATCGCGTATGGCATTGTTTAGCAAATGGCACAGTGAAGAGTCTTGGTCATACCAAAAGAATATCTGCTTATCTTTGTTTGTTTTTTTCCATATGTCGATATAATGCGTATTTACTTCATTTAAGTCACCAATCCATACAAAATGCAGGATATTTGGAACGGATAACCTTTCTACCTTTGATAAATCAATACCCAATGCCTGATGGCTCATTTAAATCACCACGAAAACTATAGTATGGAAAACTTGAATGATTCAATGCTGGATTATGGCTTAGCTAAAAAAATAGACGATCGCCATCACAATAACACAAATAGAACAGAGCAATAAATCACCGGAAAAATTTTTCAATGAATCCAAATAGTCATTGCTGTTCTTATTTAATTTGTTAATGGCATCGCTTTCGTTATCAGCCTCTACTTCGACATGATGCTTTCTGAAGCCTTTCCGCTTCATATCCTTAATAATTTCGCGTGTAACCACGTCCTTTCTTAGCACTTTTGATTCATCACTCTTTATAAAAACAACATATCTATTCATCATATACCCCATAAAAGCACAGAATTTTACTTCTGTGCTGGGATTGCATCGGTTAATTAGCGTTTGGTTCCGAATTCTCTGGCTTCTCTCGGCCCAGTGCCATTGCCGCCGTACCCATTTCTTGCAGAACCGCCATTCCCCCAGAAACCACCGGCACCGGAACCACTGCCATAAGGGCTGTTTTTTGACAGGAATGACTGAAGCCCGCGGTCACCGCCGTTATTTCCGCCGCGACTTGAAGAACCGGAGCCTCCGTTATCAGACGATCTTTTTCCACTCCCATCTCGATCCTGCCATCCACCCGACACCGCATCGAGTTGGCTGCTTAAAATTTCCTTCATCAATATTCTCCTATGGATTCACTGGGGTTACCCCGTTTAAAACGGGTTGTAGTTGCAAAAGTAAAATACACTAATAACAATCCATAACCACTCTGTATTTCATAAACAAACCAATAAGCAAAGTGTATTTTAAATATCGAAAACCATCATATTAGAATAAAACCCAGAATAATATACCGAACCTGATTACACGTAGATGCTATCGATTCAATTAATTGAACGCCAAATAATCTCAACGCCCAAGATGAATAACCCAATAAAGAAAAGGCGACGAAAAATCAGCGGGCTGCTGTGACGACGCGCGATCCCGCCCAGCCACATGCCGGCCAACGCCGGCAGCAGCGCCAACAGCGAAACGCCGAGCAACGCGCCGGGCAGCGCCTGATGCCAGGCTAATCCGGCGGCCAGCGCCAGCGTCGAGACGGTGAACGACAGCCCCAGCGCCTGCACCAGATCGTCACGCGCCAGACCCAATGCGTTCAAATAAGGCACCGCCGGTATGACGAACACGCCGGTGGCGCCGGTCAGCACGCCGGTCAACAGGCCGCACAGCGGCCCCAGCCAAGGCTCCGCCGCAGCGGAAACGCGCCAGTCGAAACGGGTAAAACCCAACAGCGCATAGCCGGTCAGGCAAATGCCCAGCGCCAGCGGCGCCAGGCGGCCGTCGATGGCGGTGAGCGTGCCGGCGCTCAGCAAGGTTCCCAGCGTGACGCACAGCATCATCGGCCAGAGCCGACGGCACAGCGCCCCCAACCGCGGCCCGCACAGCAGTTGCCACAGGTTGGTGATCAATGAGGGCAACAGCAGCAGCGCGGCGGCCTGCCCCGGCGGCATCATCAGGCTGAGCAGCCCCATCGACACCGTCGGCAACCCCAAACCGATCGCCCCTTTGACCGTGCCGGCCAGCGTAAAAATGCCCGTCAGGGCGACAATTTCGAGTAACGTCAGCGACATGCGTCTATCCTTATGGCGAATCAACGGCCCGATTGTGGCCGGCGCCGCGCCACGGCACAATGCGGCAATGGCAGAGCCTGCCTGCGGCAAAGACTGAGGAAGAACGCATGCATTTTGACTTTATCGATCTGCGGCTGTTGGCGGCGGTGCTCGAGACCGGCAGCATCACCGCCGGCGCCGAGCGCGTCGGGCTGTCGCTGGCCGCCGCCAGCGCACGCATGCGCGGGCTGGAGCAACAGGCCGGCGTGGCGCTGCTGACGCGCAATCCGCGCGGCGTCCAGGCGACGCCCGCCGGTGAACGCCTGTTGCAACACGCGCGCGTGCTGCTGCAGCAGCGCGACCGGCTGCGCGGCGACATGGCCGAGTTCGCACCGGGCCAGCGCAGCCAGCTGCGCATCGTCGCCAATACCGTCGCCGCCGACGCTTTTCTGCCGGAACTGCTGGCGGATTTTCTGGTGCTGCATCCGTACACCGACATCACGCTGGAGGAGCTGCCCAGCCCGGCCATCGCGCTGGCGATCGCCGAACGGGCGGCGGATATCGGCATCGTGGCGGATCATGCCGATCTGCGCGGGCTGGCAAGCTACCCCTTCCGGCAGGATCGTCTGGTGCTGGCGCTGCCGCCGGGGCATGCGCTCAGCGGCCGCCGCCAGCTCAGCTTTGCGGACGCCCTGCCTTTCGACTTTATCGGCCTGCCGGAACAGAGCGCGCTGCAACAGCATTTGGAGCAGCTGGCGATACGCAGCGGCGGCCCGATGCGGCTGCGGGCGCGCGCCGCCAATTTCGACGCCATCTGCCGCATGGTGCTGCGCGGCGCCGGTCTGGCGGTGGTGCCGGAAGAGAGCGCCCGGCGGCTGCCCGAGATCCTGCGCAACGCCCTGCCGCTGACGGACGACTGGGCGATCCGGCGTCTGTCGATCGTGGTGCGCGAACGGGCGCAGCTGCCATTGCCGGCGCAGCGGCTGGTGGCATTTCTGCGCCAGGAGGAGGACGGTATTACAGGTGCTCGTTGAACCAGGCGATCTGACGGCCGATGATGCCGGCGAAATGCGGGCCGGTGTACATGTCGTAGTGCTTCGCATTCTGCTCGACGTGCAGCGCCTTTTTCGCGCTGCCTACCGCCTCATACAGCGCGATGCCCTGCTCCGGCGGATTGACGGTATCGTCGCCCGCCACCACCACCAGCACCGGGCATGTGACGCGCGCCGCATTGTCGCGCGGCTGATAGCGCAGCGTTTCGCGCACGGTCAGGAACGGGATCTTGATGTCCATCGCCGGGTAGCGCGCCTTGTTCTCCTCGAAGAACGCTTTCGACTCGTCATCGCTCAACACCCGGGTGACGGCGACAAACATCTCTTTGCCGGTGGCCTGTTTCTTCTCCGCCATTTTGTCCAGCGTGGCGATGAACGCCTGTTTTTCGTCGGCGGCCATTTTCCCCGTCACGATGGTTTCCCCGTCGGCGAAGGCCAGCTGGCTAACGATGCACTTGATGGCCGGTTCGGCCGCGGCAGCGCCGAACACGTGGCAACCGCCAAACGATGTGCCCCACAGGCCGATGCGCTCACTGTCAATCTGCGGCTGCGTTTGCACCCAACGGCTCACCGCCAGAATGTCCTCAATCTGCAGCGCCGGCACCAGCCGCCCGCGTTCACCCTCGCTAGCGCCGAAGCCGCGATAGTCAAACGTCACCGCCGCAAAACCGGCGTTGACGAAGGCCTCGGCAAAGGCCGGCAGCAACAGCTCCTGAATGCCGCAGAAGCCGTGACACAGAATAATCGCCGGAACCTTGGCCTGATTTTCAGGTAAACGAACTGTTACGGCCAGGCCGCTTTCCATTTTATGCGTGGTTAATGCCATGTTAACTTCCTGTTTTTTATAGGTAAGGTAAAAATCAGGCTAACATTAATCACCAAATGAGCGCCGCCAGTCAATAACCCAATGTAACAATTTACAATGTTAATGATTCCCCGGCTCCGCGCGCAGCCGTGCCACCTGCGCCTCCACGTCGCGCCAGGCCGGTTTGTCGCCGGCATAGCGTTGGCGCAAGTAATTCACCAGCGCCGTCACCTGCCGATCGGAAAAGCTGTCCTTAAAGCCCGGCATAAAGCCCAATTCGGCGGTAGCCGGTTTGGGGATCCCTTGCAGGATCACCTTGATCAGGTTATCGGGGCGATCGCTGAAGATATTGGTGTTATTGGCCAGATCGGGACTGACGCCGAACAGCTGCGGCCCGCCGGCGGCGGCGCTGTGGCAGGCCTGGCAAGCGCCCTGAAATAACCGCTCGCCGGCCAGTTGCCCCGCCGCCGGCAAGGCGCGGGCCGCCAACTGCGCCTGCGGTTCCACATTCAGCGTCGCCTTGGTGCTCAGCGACATCACATAGTTGGCCATCGCCCGCAGATCGCTCTGCGGCAACGTCGCCAGTTCGCTGACCACCGGCCCCATCGGCCCGGCCGCCACGCCGTGCTCGGCGGAATGCCCGCTGCGGAAGTACTGAAACAGCTGTTCCTCGGTCCAGGGCTTGTCCGCATTGGCCAATTGATTCAGCGCCGGCGCTTCCCACCCGTCCACCATTCCCCCCGCCAGGAAAGCCGCGCCGCCCTTTTCCGCCCCCAGCAGATTGCGCGGCGAATGGCAGGCGGCGCAGTGGCCGAGCCCGTTGACCAGATAGGCGCCGCGGTTCCACTGCGCGCTTTGTTGCGGATCGGGTTGAAATTCCCCCTGGCGCAGGAACAGCGCGTTCCAGCCGGCCATCAGCGGCCGCAGGTTAAACGGGAAGCGCATCTGATTGGCCGGATTGCTCTGGCGCACCGCCGGTTGCGACATCAGATAAGCGTACAGCGCCTGCATGTCGCCGTCGGTCATTTTGCTGAAGGCGGTGTAAGGAAATGCCGGATACAGATGGCGGCCGTCGCGGGCGATGCCCTGGCGCATCGCCCGATCGAACGCGGTAAACGACCAGTTGCCGATGCCGGTTGCCACGTCCGGGGTAATGTTGGTGCTGTAGAGCGTGCCGAACGGCGTCGCCATCGCCAGCCCGCCGGCGTTGGTCGCCCCTTCCGACGCGGTATGGCAAACCGCGCAGTCTCCGGCGGCGGCCAACTGGCGGCCGCGCTCCAGCGTGGCCGCCGACCAGGTGCCGGCGCCGGGCGTTGCCACCGGCGCGATCTCCGCCCGCCACGGCAAGGCGCTGCCGGCGATGCCCAGCACCGCGCCGAACAGCCCCGCCGCGCCGCCGAACCACCATTTGCCGCGCTTCTTTTTCTTGGGCGGGGCGGCCTGCCACTCGGCGTCCGGCCCGTTCAGCGCCTCGCGCAGTTTGTCCGAGGTGATCGGCAGCTCGCGAAAACGAATGCCGGTGGCGTCGAATACCGCGTTGGCGATGGCCGCCGCGCTGGGCACCGACGCCGATTCCCCGGCGCCCAGCGGCGGATCGTAAGGGCGCGGCATCATCACCACGTCCACTTCCGGCACCTCCGGGAAGGTCAGGATCGGGTAAGCCCCCCATTCTTTGGCGGAGACCGTCGATTCCTCAAAGGTCACGCGCTCTTTCAATACCCGGCTGGTCGATTGCAACACGTTGCCGTGAATTTGGTGGCGCACGCCGTCCGGGTTGACCATCATGCCCGCGTCGTGGCCGACCACGATGCGCGTCACCGCCACTTCGCCGCTGGCTTTGTCGATCGCCACGTCGGCCACCCAGGCGGCCCAGGCCGCGCCAAAGCCGGGAAACTTGCTGTGGATGTAACGGGCGTAGGCAAAGCCGCGCCCGCGCAGCACGCCGTCTTCCGCCGGGGTCTGCATCGGTTCGGTATGCGGCGTCCAGCCGGCGCGTTCTGCCGTGCTGCGCATCAGCTCACTGGCGCGTTCGTCATCGATATAGCGCAGCCGATATTCCAGCGGATCGACGCCGGCGGCGTGGGCCAGCTCATCGATATAAGACTCGTGGGCGAAGGTGTTCGGCAAGGCGGAAACGCCGCGCATCCAGGAGGCGCGCACGATCGGCGCCATGTCCTCGATGCTGACGCGCAGCGCCGGATATTCGTAAGGCGGCACCGAGGTGCGGTCGCCCATTTCATAGGCCACCGGCAGCGGTTCAACCCGGCCGGTCAGCAGCAGCGCCAGCGTCGGCGCGCCGTTGGAAGGATAATAGGTGCGAAAATCGTAGGCGACCGGATGCCCGGCGGCGTCCAGCCCGCCGTCCACCTCCATCAGCTGCGCCGTGCCCTTCGGTTCCCACACATGTTCTTGCTCGCGGGTCAGCTGCACCCGCACCGGCCTGCCCACCGCACGCGACAGCAGCGCTGCGTCGGCGCAGACGTCATCGGCGCAATTGCGGCCATAGCAACCGGCCGCCTCCATGCGAACGATCTCGATCTGCGCTTCCGGGTATTCCAGCAGCCAGGCCAGATCGGCGCGCAGCAGGTGCGGGTTCTGGCTGCCCGACCAGACCTGCAGGCGCTCCGGCCGGTAGTCCGCCAGCGCGCAGGAAGGGCCAATCGAGGCGTGCAGCTGATACGGCCACAGGTAGCTGCGGGTGAAACGCCTGTCGGCGGCCGCCAGCGCCGCGTCCACATCGCCGGTATCATGCACCACCCGGGTCGAGTGCGGGTTGTCGCGCAGCGCCTGCGCCACGTCGGTCATCTGCGGCAAATTGCGCCGCCAGTCTTTCCAACTGACCTGCAGCGCCTGCGCCGCCTTGATCGCCTGCTCTTCGCGCTCGGCGACAATGCCGATGAAATCGCCGATCACCACCAGTTTGACGATGCCGGGAATATGCGCGATCGAGGTTTCATCCACCGCCAGCAGGCTGGTGCCGACGAATTCGCCGCTGTCGTACCCGGCATAGGGCGGCCGCACCACCCGGCCGTGCAGCATATTCGGCAGGCGCATATCGTGTACATAGGTGGTTTCACCGGTCGCCTTGGCCGGAATATCGACGCGCGCGGCGCTGGTGCCCACCAGGCGATATTCTGCCTGCGGTTTCAGCGGTGCGTCGCCGGAAATCGACAGCTCGACATGACCGCCGGCCACCAGCTCGGCGTAGCTCAGCGCCTGCCCCTGCGGGCTGCGGATCACGCCATCCTCCAGCGTCAGCTGTTCCACCGGCGCATCGAAGCGCTGCGCCGCCTGGCGCAACAGCCAACGGCGCGCTTCGGCGGCGGCGTTGCGCAGCGGCACGGCGGAGATCTGCAGCGTTGCGCTGGCGATGGTGGCGCCCTGATTCGGCGCGCGCTCGGTATCGCCCAACACCATGCGCACCTGATCCATGCGCAGGTACAGCTCTTCGGCGACGATCTGGCCGAGCGCGGTGCGCACGCCGGTGCCGAGATCGACATGGCCGTTAAAGGCATAGATTTCGCCGCTGTCGCACAGGGCGATAAACAGCCCTTGCTCCCTGGGCTTCAGCACCGGCGTTTGCCCTTTGGGCACCGGCCCCGAAGGCGGTTGCACGCTGTCGACGATCAGCAGCACGCCGTCGCGCTGCAGCAATTCGGCCTGGCTCGGCGATGAGGGACGGGAATCAGTCATAAGCGTGAGCGCCCTCATCGCGGCAGAGAATGATGGCGCGCTGAACCGCACGCAGGATTTCGAGATGGGTGCCGCAGCGGCACAGGTTGCCGGACAGCGCCTGACGGATCTCCGCCTCGCTCGGAGCGGGATTGCGATCCAACAGGGCTTTGGTGGTCATGATCATGCCGTTGAGGCAGTAGCCGCATTGCGCCGCCTGCTCTTCGATAAAGGCGCGCTGCACCGGGTGCGGGCGCTGGCGATCGCCAAGGCCTTCCAGAGTCACGATCGCCCGCCCGGACACGCCAAGCGCCGGGATCACGCAGGAGCGCGCCGCCACGCCGTCGATCAACACGGTACAGGCGCCGCATTCGCCCAGGCCGCAGCCGTATTTCGGGCCGTTGAGCGCCAGATCGTTGCGCAGTACCAGCAAGAGCGGCGTATCCGCCATCACCTGCGCATGAAACTGTTCGCCGTTCACCGACAGCATCAGCGGATGCTCCGTCAGCGTGGTTTTCGTGCCTTCCCTGGGCGATTGCACTTCAGATATCGCCATTGTTCGCGTCTCCGCCTGCACTTGATGGTCTTATGGGCTGGCCTCTCGCCACCGACCACCAGGCAACCGACGTTGCGTGGGCGGATCTTCCAGCATTTTATTCAGCAGGAATATCAGCGCTATCCGTTCGGCCGGGTTGAGCGTGCCGAACGTCAGCTCTGTGATTTTCGCCGCCTGCGGCACCGTTTCCGTCAGCAGCACGGCGCCGGCGTCGGTCAGGCCGACCACCACCTTGCGCCGATCCACCGGATCCGGCGTCACCGTGATCAGATCGCGCGCCTTTAGCCGCTCGACGATGCCGCGTATGGTGGCCTGATCCACCGCCGTCACCTGCACCAGCTCGGTCAGCGAGCTCGGCCCCATATCGCGCACCGCGCACAGGGTGATGAACTGCACCGCCGTCAGCTGCGAATCGCCGACGTTTTGCTGAAAAATCGCCAGGTGGCGCTGATAAACCTTGCGCAGCAGGTGCCCGACTTGCTCGGTAAAATGATAATTTTCGGGTTGGCCGCTCACGGCTGACGGGTATTCGGGGGGCGTCATTGCGTTACTCTCACCATCTATGGAATTCACGAGAATAGTACAAACCCCCGCCGTTGGCAGCAACGATTAAGCCCGACGCACGCGCGAGGCCTCCGGTGCCACCACTTCCCCGTCCGCCACCACCGTTTGCCCGTCGAGGCGGATGTCGCAGCGGCGCAGCGCGATGTCCATATGGCAAGGCGTTTTGCGCGTGCCGCCCACTTCGGTGTTCGGCCCGGTGGAGAACAGGAAGTTGCCGTAGAACGCGCGCGCGTCCATGCACATGCCGTCGTTCTTGTCGTGCAGGCCCATCGCCGTCCACTGGGCGCGCGGCTGCAGGCCCCAGCCGATATGCGAGATGCCGTACACCTCCGGATCGTCGAAGTATTTCATGTATTCGCGCAGGTATTCCGCCTCGAAGCCGCCGTGAATGCGGGTGACGAAGCCTTGTTCGATCTCCAGCGTGATGCGTTCGCGCGCGTAGCTTTTAAACGGCAGCAAGATATCGCCGACCTCCAGCACCAACACCCCTTCCGCCTGCTCCTCATTCGGCCAGGTGAACAGGAACCCGCTCGGCCAGTGATCCCAGCGCCCCGGTTCATCGGCATAGCCGTACTCGGTCACCGTCGGGTATTGCCCGAGCGGCGCGCGGAAATCGCTGCCGGCGGCGGAGGTTACCTGCATCAGCTTCGCCTGCTCCAGCACGGCGGCGGCGGCCAGCACCCGCGCCTTGTCCTCCGCGTTAGGCAACATGCGCGCCAGCACCTCCGGCGGCTCCACCGCCAGCAGGATGCGGGTGCCGGTTTTCAGGATCTGCTCCTGCTCCGGCGAATGCAGCAGCATCATGGTATCGACGATCAGGTCGGCGGCCTCCAGCGCACGCTGCGCCGCCAGGTTGCCGGTCAGCGCGGTATCGCCGCAATAGGCGGTCATGTCGTTGCCCATCGCCCGCGGATGGTTGAACGCCGGCAGCTCGACGGCATACACCCTGGCGCCCAGCCGCAGCGCCGCGTCGGTCGCGGCGCGCACCGTGCGCGCATCGGAATAATGGCTTTTCAAAATCGCCACGCTCTGCGAAGCATCGACCTTCGACAGCGTAAGCACCTGCTCGAACAGCTGTACCAACTGGGTTTCATTGACCGCCATGGCCTGTCTCCTGTCTCGTCAAGGGTGTCCGACGCCCGCAAGGCGGCGGTGATTTTTCAAACAATTTAAAGCGAACACACTCATTTTTATCTAAATCAAAAAATCAAAGGAAAGCAAGCTGCGAATATCCACCATAAGAAAGTCCTATTTCACCCCTTGTCAATCCTGTGATTAACATGAGTTTAACAGTAAAGCGCTGTCAATTAGCGTGAGCAAGATCTGATTTAACACTTTTGCAACTTTGCGTTATCTAGCGCATACACTATAAATCGATCGTCCAGCCATGCGTTGGACCTACGCTGAAAAAAGCCAACAGACAGGGGAAACATGATGAGCAAACAACCACGCATCGCCGTCGTCGGCGCCGGGCTGGGGGGTGCCGCCGCCGCCGGGCTGCTGCAAAAAGCCGGCTTTACCGTCGATCTGTATGAACAGAGCCCGGCGTTCTCGCGCCTCGGCGCCGGCATTCACATGGGGCCGAACGTACTGAAGATTTTCCGCCGGCTCGGTATTGAGCAGCGGCTGGAGCAGATGGCGTCTCATCCCGATTTCTGGTTCAGCCGCGACGCTGAAAGCGGCGACTACCTGTCGCGCATCGAACTGGGCGGCTTCGCCCGCCGGGAGTACGGCGCCGCCTATGTGACGGTGCACCGCGGCGATTTGCAGGCGTTGCAGCTCTCCGCGCTGCAGCCCGGCACCCTGCACTTCGGCAAATGCCTGAGCAAGATTGAAGATCGCGGTGACGAGGTGGTGCTGAACTTCGTCGACGGCACCTCGGCCCATGCCGACATCGTGATCGGCGCCGACGGCATCAATTCACGCATCCGCGAACATCTGCTGGGCGCCGAAGCGCCGACCTACAGCGGCTGGGTGGCCCACCGCGCGCTGATCCGCGGCGAGAAGCTGGCGAAATACAACCTGACGTTCGAAGACTGCGTGAAGTGGTGGTCGGCGGACCGCCATCTGATGGTCTACTACACCACCCAACGGCGCGACGAGTATTACTACGTCAGCGGCGTGCCGCACCCGGCCTGGGATTTCCAGGGCAGCTTCATCGACAGCAGCCGCGAAGAGATGTTCGAGACCTTCGCCGGCTACCACCCGATCGTGCAGGCGCTGATCGAATCCAGCGAGCAGGTCACCAAATGGCCATTGCTGAACCGCAAACCGCTGCCGCTGTGGAGCGAGGGCCGCCTGGTGCTGCTCGGCGATGCCTGCCACCCGATGAAGCCGCATATGGCGCAGGGCGCGGCGATGGCGATCGAAGACGCCGCCATGCTGACCCGCTGCCTGCAGGAAACCGGCCTTGGCGACTACCGCACCGCCTTCCAGCTGTATGAAGCCAACCGCAAGGAGCGCGCTTCACGGGTGCAGGCGGTGTCCAACGCCAACACCTTCCTGCGCACCCAGGAAGATCCGGCCTGGGTCTACGGCTATGACCTGTACGCGCAAGCGCTGAAATCGGAGAACGCCGCATGAGCACCTTCCTCTACGGCGCCCACGTTCACGCCAACGGCATTCGCCAACACTACCTGCGCTACGGCGGCCACGGCCCGGCGCTGATCCTGATCCCCGGCATCACCAGCCCGGCGATCACCTGGGGTTTCGTCGCCGAGCGGCTGGGGGAAAAATACGACGTCTACGTGCTCGACGTGCGCGGCCGCGGTTTGTCGTCCAGCGGCCCGGAACTGGCTTATGACGCGGAGACCTGCGCGCAGGACGTCAACGCCTTCGCCGCCGCGCTGAGCCTGGACAGTTACGCCCTGCTCGGCCATTCGATGGGCGCCCGCTTCGCCCTGCGCGCCGCCGTTTTGCAGCCCGCCGGCGTGCGGCGGCTGGTGCTGGTCGATCCGCCGGTTTCCGGCCCCGGCCGCCGCGCCTATCCCGGCCAATGGCCGTGGTACGCCGACTCGATCCGGCAGTCGCTGCCGGGCATGAGCGCCGAGCAGATGCGCGCCTTCTGCCCGACCTGGAGCGAAGAGCAGCGCCGGCTGCGCGCCGAGTGGCTGCACACCTGCTACGAGCCGGCGATCCAACGCGCCTACGACGATTTTCATCAGGTGGACAGCCACCGCGACTACCCGCTGCTGACCATGCCGACGCTGCTGATGGCCGCGGGCAAAGGCGGCGTCATTCAGCCCGAAGACCGGGCGGAGATCCGCGCGCTGCAGCCGGAGATCGCCATCGTCGAGGTCGAGAACGCCGGGCACATGATCCCGTGGGACGACTTCGACGGCTTCTTCCGCGCCCTGGGCGATTTTCTGGATTAACTGAGGAACACCGACATGAGCAACCACTACCGCATCGGCCAGATCGTGCCCAGCTCCAACACCACGATGGAAACCGAGATCCCGGCGATGCTGGGCGCGCGCCAGCTGATACGCCCGGAGCGCTTCACCTTTCACTCCAGCCGCATGCGCATGAAGCACGTCAATAAAGAAGAGCTGGCGGCGATGGACGCCGAGTCCGATCGCTGCGCGCTGGAGCTGTCCGACGCGCGGGTCGACGTGCTCGGCTACGCCTGCCTGGTGGCCATCATGGCGATGGGGCTGGGCTACCACCGCGAATCGCAGGCTCGGCTGGCGCAGGTGACGAAAGACAATCAGGCCGCCGCGCCGGTTATCAGCAGCGCCGGCGCGCTGGTCAACGGCCTGAAGGTGATCGGCGCCAAACGCATTGCGCTGGTGGCGCCCTACATGAAACCGCTGACCCAGCTGGTGGTGGACTACATCCAGCACGAAGGCATTGAGGTCAAGGTATGGCGCGCGCTGGAGATCCCGGACAACCTCGAAGTCGGCCGGCACGATCCGGCCAGGCTGCCGGGGATCGTCGCCGAGATGGATTTACGCGAGGTCGATGCTATCGTGCTGTCCGCCTGCGTGCAGATGCCTTCGCTGCCGGCGGTTCCGACGGTGGAGGCCCAAACCGGCAAGCCGGTGATCACCGCCGCCATCGCCACCACTTACGCGATGCTGACCGCGCTGGAGCTGGAACCGATCGTTCCCGGCGCCGGCGCCCTGCTGTCCGGCGCCTATTGAGGAGGCAGAATGAACGACACCCTCAGCGACAACTACCGCGGCGTCTGGGACCAGCGTATCGGCTTCGGCCGGCGCCCGGCGCTGCTGGCGATCGACTTTATGCAGGCCTACACCACCGAAGGCGCGCCGCTGTTCGCGCCGGGCGTGGTGAGCGCGGTCGAGGAGAGCCGCGAGCTGCTGGCCTGCGCGCGCCGCACGGGAATTCCTGTCATCCACACCCATATCCGCTATCATGCAGGCCATTTTGCCGATGGCGGTCTGTGGGTCAAAAAAGCGCCGGTGATGAAGGACATGGTGGCGGGCAACCCGCTGGCGGCGTTCTGCCCGGCGGTAGCGCCGCTGGCCGATGAGGTGGTGCTGAGCAAGCAATACGCCAGCGCCTTCTTCGGCACCGCGCTGGCGCCGCTGCTGGTGGCGCAAGGGATCGACACGCTGCTGATGATCGGCTGCTCCACCAGCGGCTGCATCCGCGCCAGCGCGGTGGACGCGGTGCAGCACGGCTTTCGCGCCATGGTGGTGCGCGAGTGCGTCGGCGATCGTCACCCCGGCCCGCACGAAGCCAACCTGTTCGACATCGACAGCAAATACGGCGACGTGGTGCACAAACGGGAGGCGCTCGACTACCTGAACCGGTTATGAGTCAAGGATTCACCTGCAACGACAATAACGAAGGCGCAAACAGCGCCTCACGCGACCGCCCGAAACAGGGCGGCGCCCCTGCAACGCAAACACAACAGGCGCCTCCTGCGGAGGCCAACACGTACCACCTGGAGACAACATCATGGCCATTGTCGACACCCCGCTGGCGGGGAAAGCGGACGCAGAATCGCTGCTGCTGTACCGCAAAATCACCTGGAAACTGATCCCGTTTCTTTGCCTGTGTTACCTGGCGGCCTACCTCGATCGCATCAACGTCGGGCTGGCCAAGCTGCAGATGGCCGACGCGCTGCAGCTGAGCGAAGCGGCCTTCGGCCTCGGCGCCGGGCTGTTCTTCGTCGGCTATATTCTGTTCGAAGTGCCGAGCAACCTGATCCTGCAGCGCGTCGGCGCCAAAATGTGGATCGCCCGCATCATGATCACCTGGGGGCTGTTGTCCACCGCCACCATGTTCGTCACCACGCCGACCCAGTTCTACGTCATTCGTTTCCTGCTCGGCGTGGCGGAGGCCGGTTTTTTGCCCGGCGTGCTCTTTTACCTGACGCTGTGGTTCCCGACCTATCGCCGCGGCCGCATCATCGCGCTGTTCATGATCGGCCTGCCGCTGTCCAGCGTGATCGGCGGGCCGCTGTCCGGCTGGATCATGGGCCATTTCGACATGCTTCACGGGCTGCACGGCTGGCAATGGCTGTTTTTGCTGGAGGGCATTCCCAGCGTGCTGTTGGGCGTGCTGACCTTTTGGCTGTTGCCTAACACCTACCAGCAGGCCAAGTGGCTGACGCCCGAGGAGAAACAGCGCATCGCCGACGATCTGGCGCGCGACGACGCCGAGGCCGATCACGGCAAGCACAGCTTCCGCGACGGCTTCTTCAACCTGAAAGTCTGGATGCTCGGCGGCATCGACTTCGCCATTCTGCTCAGCGCCTACGCCATGGGCTTTTGGATGCCGACCTTCATCAAAACCGCCGGCGTCACCGACATCACCACCATCGGTTACCTGACGGCGATCCCCAGCGTCGCCGCCCTGCTCGGCATGTTGCTGATCGGCAGCAGTTCCGACCGGCTGCGCGAACGGCGCTGGCATATCATCGTGCCGTTTATCGTCGGCGCGCTGGCGATGGCCGGCAGCACCTTCTTCACCCACAATGCGCTGGCCACGGTGCTGCTGTTCTCCATCGCCCAGGCGGCGATCATCGGTGCGGTGCCGGTGTTCTTCAGCCTGCCGGCCACCTTCCTGCGCGGCACGGCGGCGGCGACCGGCTTCGCGCTGGCCTGTTCGCTGGCCAACATCGCCGGGCTGGTGAGCAATTCGCTGATGGGGCTGGCGTTGGATCTGACCGGCAAGAGCGGCGGCGCGCTCTGGGCCTTCGCCGGCTGCCTGCTGCTCAGCTCGCTGCTGGTAGTGGCCCTGCCGGCCAAGGTGGTGAACCGCTGAATGTCGACCAAGCCAAAAAGACCAAGGGCGCATAACGCGCCCTTTTGTTTGCTTACCGGGAGTGGCCGAACTTACTCGTCCTTCAACCCGCGGTTGATCAGCATCGGTTCGATGCTCGGTTCTTTGCCGCGCCAGTCGATGTACAGCTTCTCCAGATCCTGGCTGTTGCCGCGCGACAGGATCATGTCGCGGAAGCGCTGGCCGTTTTCGGCGGTCAGGCCGCCGTGTTCGGTGAACCACTGGAAGGCGTCGTCCGCCAGCATTTCCGTCCACAGATAGGCATAGTAGCCCGCGGCATAGCCGTTACCCCAGATGTGCTGGAAGTAGCTGGAGCGGTAGCGCGGCGGCACGTAGCTGAGATCGACCTTGTCTTTTTGCAGCGACTCGGCCTCGAACTTGTCCACGTCCTGCTGCGGCTGATCGGCGGTCAGCATGTGCCAGTGCATGTCCAGCAGCGCGGCGGACAGCAGCTCGGTCATGCTGTAGCCCTTGTTGAACTTGTCGGCCTTCTTGATCTTGTCGACCAGTTCCTGCGGCATCGCCTCGCCGGTCTGGTAGTGCTTGGCGAAGTGGCTGAACACTTTCGGATCGCTGACCCAGTGCTCGTTGAACTGCGACGGGAACTCGACGAAGTCGCGCGCGGTGTTGGTGCCCGACAGGCTCGGGTATTCCTGATCGGCGAACATGCCGTGCAGCGCATGGCCGAACTCGTGGAACATGGTGATTACGTCGTCATACGACAGCAGCGCCGGCTGGCCCGGTGCCGGTTTGGTGAAGTTGGCGACGTTGTAAATCACCGGCTTGGTGCCGTTGAGCTTCGACTGATCGACGAAGTTGCTCATCCAGGCGCCGCCGCCCTTGTTGTCGCGCTTGAAGTAGTCGGTGTAGAACAGCGCCAGCGACTTGCCGTCCTTGTCGAACACTTCGTACACCTTGACGTCCGGCTGATAGACCGGGATGTCCTGGCGCTCCTTGAAACTGATGCCGTACAGCAGGTTGGCGGCGTAGAACACGCCGTTGTTCAGCACGTTGTTCAGCTCGAAGTAAGGCTTGATCTGCGACTCGTCCAGATCGTACTTGGCCTTGCGCACCTGTTCGGCATAGAACTGCCAGTCCCAGGCCTGCACCTTGAAGTCGCCTTTCTGCTGGTCGATCACCGCCTGAATGTCTTTGGCTTCACGCTCGGCGCGCGCGGTGGCCGCCGGCACGATGTTGCGCATAAAGCTCAGCGCGGCATCCGGCGTCTTGGCCATCTGGTTTTGCAGTTTCCAGGCGGCGTAGTTCGGGTAGCCCAGCAGCCTGGCCTGCTCGGCGCGCACCTTGGCCAGACGGGAAATGGTCTGGCGGGTATCGTTGCCGTCGCCCTTCTCCGCACGAGTCCAGGAGGCGTCGAACAGCGCCTGGCGGGTGTCGCGATCTTTCAGGCTCTGCAGCAACGGCTGTTGCGTGGTGTTTTGCAGCACCAGCAGCCACTGTTTCTCCAGCTTGCGTTCGGCGGCCGCCTGGGCCGCCGCAGCCAGCTCGCCTTCCGACAGGCCGTCCAGCTTCGCCTGGTCGGTTATCGCCAGCGCACCGTTTTTGCTCGCCGCCAGCAGCTTGTTGGTGAACTGGGTGCTCAGCGTCGCCGCTTCCTGGTTCAGCGCCTTCAGCTTGGCCTTGTCGGCGTCCGACAGGTTGGCGCCCGCCAGCTCGAAGTTCTTGTAGGTCACTTCCACCAGCCGGCGCGACTCCGGATCCAGCTTCAGCGCATCGCGATCCTGATAGATGGACTTGATGCGCGCGAACAGCTTGCCGTTGAGCATGATGTCGTCGTTCAGCGCCGCCAGCTTCGGCGAGGTTTCTTCATCCAGCTTTTGCAGCGCGTCGCTGGTGTTGGCCGAGGTCATGGCGCCGAACACGTTCATCACCCGCGTCAGCAGCGAACCGGCCTGCTCCAGCGCCACCAAGGTATTCTTGAAATTAGGCTTGGCCGGGTTGTTGGCGATCTTCTCCACCTCTTCCCGCTTTTGCTTGATGCCCGCTTCGATCGCCGGCGCGTAGTCGCTCTCCTTGATCAGGTTGAACGGCGGCGCCTGGAACGGCAGACGGCTTTGATAGAAGAACGGATTTTGAGTCTTTTGCTTGTCGTGCTGATTGGCTTCACCGGTCACGTTAGCCTCCTTCGCCTGGCCGCTGGGCAGTGCGCTATGGTCGGCGTGAGGTTGGGTTTCTGCTGCCTGTGCCTGCGAGCCCAGCGCCATGCCGATCGCCAGCACCAATGTGGATAAACGCATCAAATCGAAACTCCTCCATGTTCACGGAATAAGGTCTCGGGGAATCGCTCCCTCTGAGTCACCTCCTAGCTTAGGTGCAGTTGGCAGTTTGAGCAAAAACAAGTGATTAGAAGTTAGCCGCCTCGCCGGCCGCTGCCAGAAGCTCCGGTGTCATCTTTGTTTTTTATCATCAACATATAGTCACATAATGTAATTAGTTTATAGGAAATTAATTCAATGCCATTGATAAATAAAGAAGAATCATAAAATACCCTGTTGACTTATCAGGTTACTCAATGTAACTTGATGTAAATTTTGATTAACGGAGCTAATCAAATTGCAGCTTATAACGGAAATAGTTCTTATTGTCATTTTCATCCTCATTATCAGTGCAACTTATAAAAACGCGAAGAAAAAAGGCTTGCGCACGTACCATATCGTCATGCTGTTCTTGATATTCCCCCTTGCCGTATTTTTAGACTACTGCCTGCAGCGCCAAGCGATCCTTTTGGATACAGCCGCCCTTAAAATCACGGCAATGTATGGTTTGTCGATGGCAGTTATTTTTTCGCTTGTGTTATCTATTACCTCTCGCAAGAAGGAGCTTAAATGAGAGCCTTAACGGAAGTTGAGTTGTCATGTATTAACGGTTCTGACGGCAATGATTCTTATAATCCGACTTCACTTATTGTCGGCAGCCTGAGCACAATAGCGAAATTGCCCACCCCCGTATCATTAGCCGTGGGCGTGGGCACAGAAATCGCTATTCAGGCCGCACCGCACATGCCGGTTAACGTTGCTATTCCACAGGTTCCCATGGGCCCAACATGGAATGGCAGTGGCGGTGGTCGCCCTTCACCGTCGTCGTCACTTTCAACACCGGATTCTTCAAATTAAAAAAACGTGGGCCTTATTATCCCTTGAAAAATAAGGCCGACATTTAACTTGCCCTGCGCCCATAAAAATAACGATTAAAAAAATGAAAAACCTCGCCATGCTTCACGAAAGCTTGATTCCTTTTGTCGCAAAAAAGACAGGTTCTCAATTACTCTGGCACAACGAATTAAGCCCTGCCGAGCAGGACGAACTGAAAAATGAGGCCAGCTATCTCATCGAAGAAAATAATCGTCATGCTATTTTTGATGACGGCACGCCGCTCTTAAACGATGAAAAAGTCTTTTTCGCCGAACGTTATGGCGGCGGGGCTATTTCGCGCAACGGCGGTGGCGCACGCTGTGGCTTTGATGGGCGATGGCAGGTTAAAGGCATCGGAGCCAATGCGTTAGTCGGTCAAGGGGCAAAGCATGTCGATGGCGAGTTGACAATGACCGGCGCAGTATTGGAGGCATTGTGGGGAAACGTCATGGCCAAACTGCTGCCTTACGGCGCCGTGCCCAATAAGGCGATCTTGCTGACCGACAACCCCATCGCCACCCTCTCTCCTGCATCGGCGGGAGATGTCCATAACCGTAAGGCGTTGCTGGTGCGCGAACCCGTCGTGCGCCCTGCACATTTTTGCCGCGCACCCTACTATCATCCTCATGATGCGATGCAAAGGCAGCCTTCGGATATTGAGCGGACCGAAAAGCTCATTGTCGCCGCACCGTCCTTTCTGCCTCGTCCCTCTGAGTTTGACGCTGTGCGCTGGTTGGCATTGCCGCAGGAAGAACGAGCATTCTACGGGCTCTGCGAGCTTGCCCGGCGCCTTGCGACGCAGATAGCTTACTGCCGTACCCGCCATTTGGTGATGATGACCTCACCCTCCAATTGCGATATGGCCGGCAGGCTGCTGGACTTTCATGGTGTTCGCAGCGTTTTTCCCGCAGAACGTCGAGATCCCGGCCGCAGCTACATTCAGCACAACAAACTCAACGAAGACGCCCCTTTGTTGCTGAGAGGCATGCAAGATCTCGCTTTTTATTTAGCCAAGCATCAATTTGGCCCGGCATTTCTCGCGGCAGCGCACCAAGGCATCGGCGCGGCCTTTAGTATGGCCTACAAGCGAGCCTGCCTGCTGGATAATCTCGGTATGGTGGGTTTTGCCCCTGCATTTTTACAACGCCTGCCTCTCACCGCCGAATGGTTCGCCTTAGGCGAACGCTTGCAAAAAATGTTCGATTTGGCTCCCGGCGTCTTTAGCCGTCGACAAGGTCTGGGCCAGGGGAATGCTCATCCGGCGATTGCCCTGTTGCATCGGCTCATCGACTCGCCCGTAAGGGTTTCCGCCGAACAACAGGGTACGACAGCGGAGGAGAAATTTTCTCTGGCATTCCAGCGGTTATACGCGAAGTACCTTCAGGAAACATCAGCGGATCAAACCGCCGCCGGATTACAACAGGCGATGAAGCAGACCGTCACCCGAAGGTTGGGCTCCCGCGCGTTCATGCGCCGTGAAGTGATTTTTCAAGAAATTGCCGGCTGGCGCGGTGAAGTCAGCGAGATCAGCGAACAGTTGCAAACCTATCTGGATCGTTTCGAGCGCCAGGCGATCAACGTATTACAATAATAACGCTGAGGATATTTCGTGAGTTTTATCAAAGAAAACCAGCAGGGTAAAAGTAAGTTCAGTCAATACGAGAGCCTGGGCTTCGCCGTTAACTGTATGCTGATGAATAAAAATTACAGTTTGTACCATATAAAAACGTTGCAGCTATGGACTCAGGAAGCGATTAATCAAAACCAATTCAAAATATTATTCGACCATTTGGATAATCCGTTAGGATATATAACCTGGGCCTACCTGAGAGATGAGACGCTGGGTCGATTTATTAACGATCCGCAGTTTCTTCTCCATACCTCAGAATGGGATGAGGGCGGCACGCTGTGTATTTTAGATTTTTGCTGCAAGCCAGGCAGCGCGCATTTATGTTTGGAACACCTTAAAACAGTTCACCCAATCGCAGAACGTCGCACGGTTGTATGGCGTTCCCGCCGAACGGGCAAACTGATGACGGTAAAAAAATAAAGAAAAATAAACATCAGGGATGAGCCGATGAGCAAGCATCAACTATTGGATTCACAGGCGGGATTTTACTACGGCACCAAGATCGGCGATGACAAATCGAGCTATAATATCGCGGAATATGTCGAAATAAATCACACTCTCGATATCGCAAGAATGAAACGTGCCATTCATCGCGTCATCAGCCAAACGCCGACGCTGCACGTTCTGTTTGATGAAGATAACGGTACGCCTTATCAATATCCCGTCACCGCCAACATCTCAGTGGAATGGGTAGATCTTTCGCAGCGCGCCAACAATATGGCCACCGCTATCGAATTAATGGAAGCGGATACCAAGCGCCCGTTCTCGTTGAACGCTGCGCCGTTATTCAGACAAAAAATCATTAGACTGGGTGAGCAACGCTTTCTGTGGTATTTCTGCAGCCACCATCTGCTGCTTGATGGTTACGGCACTTATTTGCTGATCCACCAAGTGGCACAGGCCTACCGAGGCCAAACGCAGCAACCGCAAGACGTACCTGCGATCGATGCCTTGCTCAGGGCTGAATCTGAGTATAAACAGTCAGCCGCCTATCAAGCGGACCGACATTTTTGGCAAGCAGCCAGCGCCTCACTGCCAGACCCGATGACATTAGCCTGCGCCAATATTCCCTCGGGACAAACGATCCGCCATGTGACGTCGTTGCCCTATCCTGCCGAGCGCCTTGCGCTGCAAACCGGGCACCCTTCTTGGCTGGCGCGCACTTTCGTGGCAGTGATGGCATATTTGTACTTGTGTACCGGCGAGAAACAGCAAACGATCGGCGTCCCAATGATGGCGCGAACAGACTCCCTGACGAGGCAGGCGCTGACTTGCAAAACCAACGTTGTTCCTTTGACGCTCGATATTGAGGACACGGCCTCATGCCGACAGTTGGCGCAAACCATTGAACGCATGCTCAGGCAACTCAAAAAACATCAAGCGTTCCGTTACGAAGAGATAAAAAGTCTGAGGAGCGTCACCAGCCGCTCGCCGCTGTTCAACATCGTGGTCAATATCATTCCCTTTGAAGCGGCAGCCTCATTTTCTTCCGCGCAGCGCAGCGAAATCCGTAATTTACGCTCAGGAGGCGCGCAGGATCTGGTCTTCAACATGCGTCCCGATCTCGATAACCAAACGCTTCGGCTGGAGATCGATGCCGACTCAGGGCTTTACGATGCGGCCAGCCTGGTGCGGCACAGCCAGGGGATACAGACCTTGTGCGACTTGCTGTATCACGACCCGGAAAATCTTTCCGTCGCGGCATTGCGACAACGTTTCCCGCTCTCGCTGCAGGGTAAAGCAGCCAACGAGAACGTGGTCGATATAATGCAACGTATCGATCGCGCCGTCGTTCAAGCGCCGCAACGCACGGCGATCCTCACGCCCGCACACGCTTCGTTGTCGCTAAGAGCGCTGTCTTATGCCGTTTTGCAGCAACAGTGGCGTGCGCTGGCCGATACCCTGGCCCCCGCCCGTGCTGCATACACCGTGCTGTTGCTCGACTTGCCGCAAGGGCCGGAAGCCATCATCTGCATGCTTGCTGCGCTGCAGTTGAAAATGCCGTTCGTCAACCTGAATGCCAAAGGGGATGGAGCGGCTCATCGTCAACTGCTTGAACAGTTTAGCGACGCTATCCTGATTACCGATCGCACACTTCCCTCCTTTCATTCCGAACCTGACGTATTGGCGCATTGGCGCGCATCGACACTCGATATGCCGGCGGATTTCGCGCACTTCACCGTGTTTCGCCGGCAAACAGCGGCAGAGGCGCCGCCATTCCCGGCCGGAACCGGCTATATCATGTTTACCTCCGGCTCGACGGGAATGCCTAAAGGCGTGATAGGCGCCCGACATGCTCTCAACGTTTTTGTCGATGCGGCGATAAAATGCTATGGCATTCAACCGCATGAACGCGTGTTGCAATTTGCGCCCTTGCATTTCGATGCGTGCATTGAAGAAATTTTCATGACGCTGGGTGCCGGCGCCCACCTGTGTATCGCCCCTGAGGCCGTCAAGCACAGTTTTGCCGCTTTCTTCACATTCTGCGCCGATCATCAAATCAGCCTGCTGGATCTGCCGACTGCCTACTTTAATGAGATGCTGTTCGCCTCCGGCGGCGAACAGACGCTGCCGCCGGCCGTCACGACCGTTATCATCGGCGGCGAAAGCCTTTCACCGCGAGCCAAAGAAAGCTGGTTCGCGCACTATCCCAAAGGCAGAAAGTTATTCAACTCCTACGGCCCAACCGAGACAACCGTGGTGGCGACGGTCGCCGAAATCAAAAACGATGGCGCCGCCGTGACGATAGGCGCACCGTTGGACGGTATATACACGGCGATCGTCGGCGAGGATCTCAGGCTGTTGCCGCTCGGCTGCAGCGGCGAATTACTGATAGCCGGAGCGACCGTCAGCCTGGGATATTTGCATCAGCCAACGCTGAGCGCGGAAAAGTTCGTCACCCTTGAGGTTAACGGCCATCCCATGCCCGCCTTTCGTACCGGCGATATCGCCTGCCAGCGCCAGGATGGGCAGCTGGTGTTCCTTGGCCGCAAAATTCGTGAAGCGAAAATCGCCGGGCAGCGCGTCAATATGGGTGAGATAGAAAGCTGTCTGGCCCGGTTGCCTGCAATTGTCGAAATTGCCGTGCTGGCCAAAAGCGGCGACGCGGGAACGGAACTGTACGCGCATTATCACAGCCGGCAGCCGCTCAGCGAGGCAATGCGCCGCACGCTGTATGGCGAACTGCCCAATGCACATATTCCTCAGCGCTTCGTGCATCACCCAACGCCGCTGGCCAAACTGGCTAACGGCAAGATTGATTATCGCACCCTGGAAAGACAATCCCGGCTGCCTGAACCCACACGGGAATTGCGTTCGACGACATTCAACACCCTGGTGAATGAGGTTTGGCTCGCGACGCTGGGCAGTGACGATGGCGACTTCTTCACGCTCGGCGGCGAGTCGCTGCAGGCCATAAAAATCATTAACGCGCTTAACGCCCACTGTCGGTTGGATCTGAACCTGAGCGATATTTTTGAACATCCGAGACTCGCCGATTTCTGCCGACACCTAACGCAGCTGGCCCATGCACGCTATGGCCTGGATCCGCAGCATCTGGACATCCGCTGCGCTATCGGCCGCCGCCTATCAACCGAGGCGCCGGCCAGCAGCCGGCTGTTTATTCAATCTCCCGAAGGCGCAGATGAACGACTTTTGTTGGCCGCCCTCGCCGACAAACACGGTGTGGACATTCTGTCACCGCAGGCGCTGCCGTTGCATGCTGAATGGCCGCTGAACGCGGCCATATTCAACGTACCGAACGAAGCCACGCAATATGCCAGTTGGCTTGATGCGCTTTCGGCCCTGCTGCTCGTCCTGCCCGGCCGAGTTAACTACATGATCTTTATGCATGATACAGCCGGCGGCGCCAGACTCACGCAAAGCCTGCTGCGCGATTTTCGGCATGAGCGGCTGCTGTTGCTGCATAAAACCGATTCGCGCCGCCAAGCCGTCGACGCCGGCGTTACTGAGTTGATAGCCTTTTCCGCGCGGCTTGGCTATTTCCCGCACATCCGGTTCGATACGGCCAATGAGCGATTGAACGGCTGCGTACTGAGGATCTTCGGCTTCGATGATGGCGAGAATATCGATCATCGCGCCGCCTTCACAATGGCACAGCGGAGAAACCCGGGAGTGCAGTTGTGTAGCTTGTCGCATTGGCTGAATTTGATTTCCGCCCACAGCGACAAACGCCCGAATAAAAGCGGTCGAACAGGGAAAGCTATCGACGTCAACATAGAAGGAGTGCACTGATGAGCGTCATCGGCCTGATCAATCTGATGGAAATGGCGAAACAGGGAGCAACATTCGGCGAGCTGTCGCCTCGACGCCAAACCATTGAGCATGTCGACGCCGCCGCCCTCAGTGCGGTGCAGGAAGACATCACCGCATTTTTATCTGTCTGTACGCCAGATAATGCAGTGCGAGACACCGGGGAGAAGCCTTGTTACACCGTCAATCACTACGCGGGGCAATACCTGTGGCTGTATGAAAACTTCACCAAGAACAGCCCGCTGTATAACATTCCGATCGCCAAAGAGATCCTGGGGCCCTTTGAACCCACGCGTTTGCTCGCCGCGCTGAAAAAACTACTCAAGCGGCACGGTGCGCTTTGCGGCCGCTATCGGCTAGACGGGGAAGCCATCACCGTTGACATCGTGCACCCTGATGAAACCATTTTCGAACACAGTCTCGAGGACATCAGCGGGCAGAATAGTGAGGAGCAGCAAAAAAGTATGCTAGCGGCGCTTAACGCCCAGTGCACGATTCCGTTTGATCTCGGTGCCGAGTATCCCCTGCGCTGCCGGATCTTGAGAAAGAGCGCGCAGCACCACTATCTGTTCTTGACTTTTCACCATTGCGTGGTCGACGGCTGGACGGCCAATTTGCTGGTGGATGAACTGAGCCGTGGCTATCACGCGCACGAAGAGCATTGCCATTATGACAACGGCCAGGCGTTTTTCCGCTACCTTGAAGACCCTTTCCTCGCCGTCGCCAATGTCGATGACAGCATGGCGTTTTGGCGCGATGAACTGGATGGTGCGCCGGAAAAACACGCGCTTGAATACGATATCGCCATCACCGCGGCAGGAAAAACACAGAATATCGTCAGAACATCGCTGACGAACGAACTGCAGTCGGCTCTGGCCCAGTTAGCCAAACATAACGGTACGACGCTGTTTACGCTGTTGCACTCCGCCTTCGCGTTACTGATTGCCAGAGAATCTGCGACGGATCGCGTGGTCATCGGTAGCCCGATCGCCAACAGGAACGAGCCGACGTTAAACGATGCCGTGGGCAGCTTCGTCAACACGATCGCTCACCAATTTATCATCACTGGCGACGACAGTTTCACCGCGCTGCTGCAAAAGAACGCGAATAAATTTGCGCGCGCTTTCAAACATCAGGGTTTGCCATTCTCTTACCTGGTTGAACAACTCAAGCCCACGCGCGGCAAGTTTCACCCCATTTTTCAAATCATGTTCGTCTGCCAACATCGCAAAAGCAATGAGCTGAATGTTGGCGGTGCGCAGGTTAACACCCTACCGAGAGGCTATGCGCCGCCCAAGTTTGATCTGGTTCTGGAAGTGATTTCCAGCGCGGAGGGCATTCAGTTGGAATGGCAATACAACGCCAAGCTGTTTACGCCGGAGCGCATTGACGGATTGGCGCAAGCTTACGCATTGCTGCTGCAGCAAATTGCCTGCGATCCCTCGCGGGCCGTCGGCCACTATTCGCTGGCGTCAATGGCCGATAACAGGCAATTGCGTCAGCTCTCCATCGGACAGGCAATGCCGGCATTCTTGCGGCAACCTCTTTCCGATCGGCTGTTACGCACTGCCCACCAGCATGCGGATCGCCCGGCGTTGTACGAGGGCGATAGCGTATGGCATTACGATCGACTGTTGCGGCACGCCGGCCTCGTGGCGCATTGGCTGATCGCCCATACCGCCCCAGGCGCGCTCATCGCCATCGATCTTCCACGCGGCGCTCATCAAGCTATTGCGGCGCTCGGCGTGATCCTCGCCGGACGCGCCTACTTGCCGTTGGCCGAAGGATTGCCGGATGCCCGCGCAGCGGCCATTATGCGGATATCAGGTTGCGCCTGGGTTTTGAGCAACCAGGCTCACCATCGCGCCCGCTATCCGCAGACTACCCGCATTCAAGATCTGGAGGCGCTGTTTTCCCCTCATGTCACAGACACAGCGACGACCTTCCCGCCAGGCGAAGCGGAAGCGCTCGCCTATGTCATTTATACGTCGGGGACGACCGGCACGCCAAAAGGTGTGGCTATGGAACAGGGTGCCGTCACCAATACCTTGCTGACCATGAACCGACAGTTTAACGTTTCTCATCGTGACAACGTATTGGCGCTCGCCGATCTGGCCTTCGATTTATCGGTCTATGACCTGTTCGGCAGCTGGCTAGCAGGCGCATCGGTAACGGTGCTATCGCCGCATGAAGCGAAAGAGCCGTCAGCATGGCTAAATGCGATACGCCAGCGGCAAATCAGCATCTGGAACTCGGTTCCCGCCATCTTGCAAATGTTGGTGCAATATTGCGCACAAGAAAACATCCTGTCGCTGCCTCAACTGCGGCATATTTGGCTGAGCGGCGATCGCATCTCTTCGCGGCTGATCGCCGAGGCACATCGGCTTTGCCCCAACGCCACCATCACCAGCCTTGGCGGTGCAACCGAAGGGGCAATATGGTCAATTTATCATCCGGTTACACGAGATACGCACTACAGAAACGCCATCCCCTATGGAACCGCATTGCCAAATCAGAGCATGTGGGTGTTGGATGAAAAACTCGAGCCGTGCGGTTTCGGCGTTACCGGCGACATTTATATCGGTGGCGTTGGGGTTGCCCGCGAGTATTGGCGCGATAGCCAAACCACCGCCGGCAGCTTTGTGCTTTTCCCAACCACCGGAGAACGCGTGTACCGCACCGGCGATCGCGGCCGTTGGCATCGCAGCGGTTACATCGAGTTTCTCGGCCGCGAAGACCAACAGGTGAAACTGCAAGGTTTTCGCGTCGAATTGGGTGACGTCGAATTCGCGCTCAAAAGCAGCGAGCTGGTCGCTGAAGCGTGTGTCGTCTGTCGCGATGAAACCGGGAACGGCACACCGCATCTGGAGGCTTACATCACATTGACCGAGGCGGGGAAAACCTGCATTCAAGCAGAGCAAAGAATACGCGAGCTGGTTACGGCCGCATTGCCCACGTATATGGCGCCATCCCGCTATCATCTCATTGAACGTTTCCCGCTTTCACGCAACGGCAAATTGGATCGCACCTTGCTATCGCCAGGCACCGAACGGAGTCAGGCCAGCGATGTTGCACCCGCGGCGTCCGCGGAACTCATGCTGCTACGAGAGCTGTTGGCGAATACGTTAGGCTGTACCCCAGACAAGATCGACCCCCATGCCAGCTTCTTCAGCAATGGCGGCAGCTCGCTTTCCGGCATCACGTTTTTGGGCAACATCAAGCGCGCCCTTAATGTGGAATTAACCCTGGCGGAAATCCTTGGCTACTCACAGCTCGATAAACTTGCCGAGCGTCTGCGCGCGAATGCGCCCCTGCCGTTATCGATGCTGTCCGGCTCAGCCGATCGCCCCACTCTGCCCACCTTGTATTTGGTGCATGGCGCCGGCGGCCAGGTACATCAATATGCAAAGTGGACAAAACAGCTTTGCGCCTGCGCCAACATCATTACCATCGCCAGCCCGGGGTTGGCCGCGCCAGGCGCAGACGACACACTCACCCTGCAGCGATTGGCCGCCTCCCACTTGGCGGCCATACCGCGTGCCAAACGCGACACGGCCGTTATCGCCGGCTGGTCATTGGGTGGCCAATTAGCTGTCCATATGGCGGCGCTGGCCGCGGAACAAGGCGCGCCCTTTGCGCATGCGGTGGTTGTCGACAGCGGTTTGCCCGCCCAGCAGCCCGCAGTGAAGCGACGTTTCAGCGTGGCCCAAAGTTACCTCAGTCTGTTCGACTCCCTCGGTATTGCGCGCCATTTGTGTCGGCGTCAAGAAACGAATGCGATAGACAGCTTCGCCAACGAGATAAAAATGCACTATGCGCTGAATCAGAGCGTGCTTGCGGAGAAGATCACGCTGGAACATGCCGAAACCTTCTGTTGGGCGCTGAAAAAATCGTTCGAACTAACGAATAACGCCGGCCCCCTGCCGCAGATAGCGATACCGCTAACGCTTTGGCTCAGCCAGCAACGTCAGCGTAAACACCCCCATCTTGCACAACGCTGGGAGATGCAATCCTCGCATAGCGTTCAACTCAGTTATTGTGCAGAAACGCATTACAGCATTTTAAACAACGCTCAACTTCTTCGAGCGCTGACGCAATTGCTGCACGCGTTGTCAACATCATTGGAATAACGCGAGAAGATACCCCCTATCAATCAAACCTATCGAGGCACTGATGAAATTACCAAGCAGTTGGATTTTTTTGTTCTGCTTTTACTACACATTTATGGATATTTTTTATTCTTTATTTTTTTCCGAAGACAGGAGGTTTACCAGCACAATCATTCAATCCTTTATCTTTTCAACCTTGCTAGTGGCATTTTTCTGGTATCGGAAAACTGCAAAAACCAAAAACCAATAATATAAGGAAGTCATTATGAGAGAGCTTACACTTAATGAAGTGAACTTTATCGCGGCAGCTGGGGATTTCAGCTATGCAGAGTTGGGCGGTGCAGTCGCTGCCGGCGCGGTTGGTGGAGCGATGACCGGCGCCATGGCTGGCGGCGTCGGTGCTGGCCCAGGCGCTGTTGCCGGTGCCGTTATCGGTGGTGCCGCCTATACCGCTGGCAAAATGGTGGAGTCCATGTTGGGTGGCAATAAACAAACATCGACGAACAATCCTGCCGACAGTAACTAATGCAGGAAGATTCGTATCCATCATATGAAAAGATTATTCATTATATTGTTCGCCATTTTAATCGGGCTTGTTGTTGGCGTGATTGCGGATTATTTCAGCCTCAATCGTTTCTTGAAATACGCCCTTATCGCCTTTGCCGTTATCGCCACGCATAAATTGCTCAATAGCGATCACGGGCGACGCTCAGCATGATCAACGTGGCTTATTTTAAAATTTAATTACTAAGGAGCAAGTATGCGCAATCTTACCTCTGAAGAATGTTCAATCATTTCCGGTGCAGGAGATCGCAGCGGTACATTGACGGTTTCCGCAGAAACTGTCGGCGCAGCGATCGGCGGCGGCATCGGCTCTATCGGTGGCGTGGCGGGCGGCGTTGTCGGCACTATTGTCGGCGGTGCTGTCGGTAACTATGTCACCGGCGATCGTGCCCCCGGCTCAGTTGGCCCATCAGGCATTCCCTGGGGCGGGAGCAACGGCGGCGGTACCATGTGGGGGAACAACAACAATACCGATTCGAACTGATCGGGGCCCTGCAAGCCTCGCGGTTGACCTCAGCGGTTAACATTGGCTTCAGCGCCTAAAGCGTCACATCATGCCAGGGTTATCATTGTGATAACCCTTTTTTCATGGGTTCACCGCAGGATGAGTGCGCGGTTGACGTAGCGAAAATATCGGGGTGAAGAGGCCAGGTAAAGCGAAGCTGACATTACCCGAGTCGAATGACTCTATCCGCAGAGGCAATCGTCGACGGACGGTGCGCAATAATCACGCGGGTAATGTTCAGTTGTGAAATAGCGCGGTTAATATGTGTTTCATTATCTAGATCCAGGTGGCTAGTCGCTTCGTCCATAAACAGAATGCTGGGGCGACGATAGAGCGCACGGGCTATCAATAAGCGCTGTTTCTGCCCGCCAGAAAGGCTCCCCCCCAGTTCGCCGATCAATGTTTCATAGCCCATCGGCATGTTCTGAATATCATCATGCATATTGCAACGTCGTGCGCACGCCTCAATACGCTTCAGATCCATCTCGGCATCAAATCCTGAAATATTTTCAGCGATAGATCCCGCCAGCAGCTTGTCATCCTGCAACACGCAAGCGATACATTGGCGATAATTATTAACGCCAATGTTGCTGATATCCATACCGTCGACCAGCACGGCCCCTTCATCCGGCGACAGCAACCCACACATTAACTTCATCAACGTGGTTTTACCCGCGCCGGAGGGACCGACAATCGCCACGCTTTCTCCCGCTGCAATGCTGAGATTCAAATCCGCGATAATGGGTTTCGCCAAGCGATCATACTGGTAGCGCAGATTCCGCACCTGAAGCTCTGCGGCTTTGCCTTTTGTGAAGAGCTGGCGCGCGGGCATTTGCGATTCCGGTGACGAAAGCACAATGTCCGCCACCCTTTCATTATGCAAACTCAGCATTCGCAGCTGAAGCATCATGTCGATCAGGCTGCTGGCACGCTCCGAAAACTGCCCGCGGTAGGCGTTAAACGCGATAAACATGCCGATCGTCATTTGATTGTCTATGACCAATGCCGCGCCTAGCCAAAGGATGATCACCTGATCGCAGGTGGCGATAAACGCCCCTAGGCCGCCAAACATCATGTTTAATTTGGTCAGCTTGATACCGGCATTGATCGTTTCTACGTTTAGATTCAGCCAATACTGCGAACGGGTTTCAGATAACCCCAGCGCCTTTAACGTACTGACGCTATACAACGTTTCCATGAAATGAGACCCGGCTCGTGCCCCTTTCACCAACTGCTCTTCCGACAGCTGCCGATAATATTGATAGGTCGACAACCTGAGAATAACGTATATCGCCGTAAAGCCGAGCACCACCCAAACCAACCAGCCGCCATAGAGCAGCATCATGATAAATACGCCTACGGACATGATGCCATCAATAATACTGCTGACGATGCTGGTAGTGAAAGTCGCTCTTATCGTATCCAATGAGCCGAAACGGGATTGAATATCACCCAACTTGCGCTTCTCAAAGAAGGAAAGCGGCAATTTCATCAGATGATCGAACACTCCCGCCTTCCATTGCACGTCTATCAACGCGCCCATGACGATAGAGATCCACGAGCGCAACATGGATACGCCGGTACGGAATAAAATAAAAAACAGCAATCCTATGCATATCAGCGCTAAAAGATCATGATCGCCGGCCAGAATCACATGGTCCATGACCAACTGCGTACCGACGGGCAACAGCAGATTAACCGTTTCAATCACGATCGACAGACAGAAGATCTTTAGCAAGGCCCCCTTGAGGCCGCGCACATTGCTCATCAGCTTGCGAAAACGCAATCTGCTTTGCTGTTTGATCGGCTGAAATTCACTGTCTGGCCACAGCTCAAGCGCTACGCCGGTAAAATGCCGCGACAGTTCATGCAACCCCAGCACTTTACGGCCAAAGGCAGGATCATGGATCACCGCCCGCCCTCGGCTGACACTGACAAGCACCACGAAATGCTTCATGTCCCAATGCAGAATACAAGGCATTTTCAATGCCTTAAGTTCATCGATATTCAGCGATAACGCTCTGGATTGCAGTTTCAGTGCGCTCGCGATGTCAATCAGCGCGGACAGCGTCGCCCCGCGTGAAGAAAAGCCGTAGCGGCTGCGCAGATTAAACAGATCGATTTGCAAGCCATGGTAATGGCATACCATCGCCAGACTGGCCAGCCCACATTCCGAGGCTTCAGTTTGCAGGATCTGCGGCACTTTGCGGCGCAGCGACAAATTGAGTTTGCCCTTTAGCGTGTCGAAATAAGATTCAGTCATTGATTGGCCCCATCAGGCTGTTTTTCATATCGTAGAAAGGCGAGAACATCCATTGATATAAAGGCCTTTTTTCCAGAAACAGCGTGGATTGAGCCCGCATGCCGTTAGTGAGCTGCAACGCCTTGCCCTGGTAACTGATATGCGTTTCATCCAGGGAAACGGTGACCTTGTAATAAGATGCCGTTTGCGCGTTGGGCTGATGCACGGGAGAACTGCTGTAAGTTGACATTTCTTGCATGGAGGCCGGCACATAAGCGATGCTTTCTATCCTGCCGGGAAACTGGCCAAACTTCTCATAGGGGAAAGCATCATAACGAATGTTGATGGCGTCCCCCGCTGAAACATAAGGCACACTGGCGTTCGGCAACCATAAAACTAGCTGATAAATCGCGCCATTACGTGGAATAATCTGTACCAGACTGTCACCGCTATTGACCATCTGACCCGGGGTAACGCTGAGAGATTCAATGCGGCCATCGCTCGGGGCGTTCACGATCAATGCGCCGCTGGCATCGGCTTCCGCTAACTGCCGTTGCAAATCATTACGCTGAAACTGGTACTGTGAAATTTGATTATCGAAATCTGCCGCGCGCGTAACGATGTCGCTTTCCAAATTCGTAATTTGCAACGATTCCTGAATGTGTTGGCTATGCAGGTTTTGGAACAGACTTTGTTGTTGATAAAACGAATAGGTTTGTCCGCTAAGCTGATCTTTGGTAATCAGACCGCGCTGCTGATATTCCTTATAGGAACGCATGTTGTCCTGAGCAAATGCCACCCCTTCTCGTGCGTTATCCAACAGCTGTTTGGACTGCATGTGCGCCAATTCATACTGTTTTTTTTGCGCGCGTAGATTTTCCAGCGTCATGCGCTTGTTGTCTTGCAACTTAAGGATGATGCTGTCAACGTGTTTTAACTGGTTTTCCAGCGCCAGGCGCGTATTGGCGCTCACTTTCCCGTTATCCGTCACCCGGCTGACATCAATCTGATAAAGACGCTGGCCTTTTTTAACCACGTCGCCCACTTCGACGAAGCGTTCCGAGATAAAACCCTGCTGGGGTGCAAACACATTGACTGAGCGGGGGAAGGTGGTGATTTCACCATAAACATTAATGCGGCGCGTATAATGACTGAATATAAGAAAAGAGAGGAAAACAAGAATAAATAAAAACGATAAAAGACCAAAGCACCAGGCGGGCAAGCCGTTTATCAATAAGGCCTTACCCGCCCATTTCGCCCGCTGATGATCCGTGGCTTCCTGTCGAAACAAATCACGCATGAAATCCCTTTCCAGAAATAAAGCTCAAGCCAATCCTGGCTCGTAAAATGCAGAAGTACACCGAAAAAACAGCAACAGTGATTAAAACAAGCCTGTTGCTTTTTAAGCAGCGATATCGTAAAGATAATTATTCTCATTATGATATAGAGCCCCCCGAAGAAATGCAATGCTTTTTACGCACTTATCCAGCAACATGGCTGTATATCACTAGGTATATTCATAAAAAACCAATAAAGAGTCTCCTAACCAAATAATCGTATTCAGACTACATCTCGGCATGTCCAATAAATAATCATGCGCCGCCCTTCCATTGTCTGTTTTTCATCCACAATGTGTGCAGCAATAACGCTATCAAGGCTTTCACTTCCTTATGTTAAAATTGTCGCCACGCGGTGTCGGCGTATTCCAATATGCCTTTGCGCCAACACCGCGAATGAAATCAGTCTGACACCGCCGCCTGATAAACCACCTTGCCGTCCACATAGGTGCGATAAATATTGCGATCGTCCCCCAGCGTCATCAGCACGAAGCCTTGTTCCGCCGGCGTGGCGCTGTTGGCGTAGCGTAACTGCTGCAGCGGCGTCACCGCCGGATCGAGCACCACGAAATCCGCCTCTTTGCCGACGTCGAAGTTGCCGATTTTGTCGTCCAGCGACAGCGCGCGGGCGCCGCCCAGGGTGGCGTGATAGAACGCTTCTACGGCGGAGAGCCGGTAATGCTGCAGCTGGCCGACCTTGTACGCCTCGCCCAGCGTGCGCAGCATATTGAAGGAGGTGCCTGCCCCCACGTCGGTGCCGATGCCGAGCTTCACCCGCTTGCGCCAGGCCTGCTGCAGGTCGAACAGCCCGCTGCCGAGGAACAGGTTGGAGGTGGGGCAAAAGGCGATCGCCGAACGGGTCTCACACAGGCAGTCCCACTCCTGCTCCTCCAGGTGCAGGCAGTGGGCGAACACGCTTTTGCCGCCGGTCATGCCGTAGCGATGGTAAACGTCCAGATAGCTTTGGCTTTGCGGGAACAGCGATTTTACCCAGGCCACTTCCTGCGGATTCTCGCTCAGGTGCGTCTGCAGCCACACGTCGGGGAATTCTTCGCGCAGCCGCTGCACCTGCGCCAGCAGCGCCGGGGTGCTGGTTGGCGCAAAGCGCGGCGTAATGGCGTAACCGAGGCGGCCTTTGCCGTGCCAGCGTTCAATCAACTCGCGCGTGTCGCGGTAACTCTGCTCCGGCGTTTCCAGCAGCGCCTGCGGCGCATGGCGATCCATCATCACCTTACCGGCGATCAGGCGCATGTTCAGCGTTTGCGCCTGGCTGAACAGCGCATCGACCGACTGCGGGTGCACGCTGCCGAACACCAGCGCGGTGGTGGTGCCGTTGCTCAGCAACTCCCGCAGAAAGAAGGCCGACATCGCGTCGGCGTGCCGCTCGCAGCCATAGCGGCTTTCGGTCGGGAAGGTGTAATTATTTAACCAGTCCAGCAGTTGGTCGCCATAGGCGGCAATCATTTCGGTTTGCGGATAGTGGATATGGGTGTCGATAAAGCCCGGTACGATCGGTTTGTCGCGATACTCCGTGACCGCGAAACCCGGCGGCAGCAGCGCCTCGCCCTGCTGCCAGCTGCCGAACCAGACGATGACGCCCCCGTTCAGCAGCAACAAACCGTCGGGAATGTGCCGCAGGCGTTCGTCAAGCTGTTGCGGTTCCTCCACGCAGGCCGCGATATCAAAAAAATTGCCACGAATAGCCGTGGTGAATTGCAGTGCCATTATTTTCTTCCTTGTGACGACCGGCCAATCTCACCCGCATAATAACCTGCGTCGATGAAACAATGCCTTCTGTTGCCCAAACTTAAAGACCGGGTTAAGCATAGCAAGCCGTGTACCAACAGACCGACATAAAATATATTTTCACGTTAAAACAAAGTGATACTAATTAAACAAAGAAAACCAACCGAAGAAAAAGAATAAAACACGCGGCGATCTTCGACGGCAGACTAATAGCAACCGTTTGCTTACCGAAATAACACCGTTGCTGCACCTTTAATGGGCAAAGGGATATTTTCGCGCCCGTCAGCCTATTTCAACGCGATAAAAAGAGGCCGGAACCATTCAGGAACCCACCCGACAAACTTGAAACGATAACCATTCTCAATTATCATCCGCGCATCTTTTTGACCAGCAATGCGAAAACCATGTCCGCCACCGCTTCCGCCCCGCACGCCGCGCTGTCGCGCCTTTACGCCACCCATCACGCCTGGTTGCAGGGATGGTTGCGCCGGCGGCTGGGCTGCGCTTTCGACGCGGACGATGTGGCGCAGGACACCTTTATGCGCCTGCTGAAAAGCGACGCCGCGGCGACCCTGCGCGAGCCGAAAGACTTTCTGGTCACCGTCGCCAAGCGGGTGATGGTCGATCTGTTCCGCCGCAGAACGCTGGAGCGCGCCTATCTGGAGATGCTGACGCTGATCCCGGAAGGCTACGCCCCGTCGCCGGAACAGCGCCAGAGCCTGTTGGAAAGCCTGCAGCAGATAGACGCCATGCTCGACGGCCTGGGGCCGAAAGCGAAACAGGCCTTTCTGCTGTCGCAGCTCGAAGGCCTGGGCTATGCGGACATCGCCGTGCGTCTCGGCGTGTCGGTCAGTTCGGTTAAAAAATACATGGCCAAGGCCACCGAGCATTGCCTGCTGTTCAGCCTGGAAAACGACGTTTTCTCATGAGCAACGCCATTACCCCCGAGCAGCGCCAGGCGCTGAAGATGGCCGCACACTGGTATGCCCTGTTGTGCGATGAGCACGTCACCGACCGCCAGCGCCTACAGTGGCAAGCCTGGCACCAGCAGCACGCCGATCACCGCTGGGCCTGGCAGCGCGTCGAAGCGCTGCAGAGCCAGCTGCAAGGCGTGCCGGGCAAGTTCAGCTACCGTGCGCTCGATCGCGCCGGCCGCCAGTCGGCGATCGATCGCCGCACCCTGCTGAAGAGCCTGCTGCTGTTGCTTGGCGTGGGCGGCGGCGGTTTCCTTTACCAATCGCCGTTCGGCCGGGAGCTGCGCGCCGACTACCGCACCGCCACCGGCGAAATCAAACCCATTGTGTTAAGCGACGGCACCCAACTGGTGCTCAACACCGCCAGTGCGGTGGACGTGCATTACGACGATCGTCAACGGTTGATCCGTTTGCACGCCGGAGAAATCAGCCTGATTACCGGGCGCGACCCCCGGCCGCTGTGGGTGCAAAGCCCGCAGGGAGCGATGCGCGCGCTCGGCACCCGCTTTTTGGTGCGCGAGATCGGCGGCGAGACGCGCCTGACAGTGCTGGAGCATGCGGTCGAAGCGCAGCTGGCGCAGGATCCGCAGCAAACGCGCCGGGTGGGCGCCGGGGAACAGATCGGCTTCAGCGCCTCGGCCTTCAGCGACAAGCAACCGGCGGCGGCGGAGGACGGCTGGCTGCGCGGCGTGCTGAGCGTCAGCCAATGGCGGCTGGACCGGGTGATCGCCGAACTGGCGCGCTACCGACGCGGCCACCTGAGCTGCGATCCGGCCGTCGCCGGCCTGCGCGTCAGCGGCAGTTTCCCGCTCAACGATACCGATCGCGCCCTCGCCCTGCTCAGCCAGACGCTGCCGGTGCGCCTGCAGAGCTTTACCCGTTATTGGCTGCAAATCGTTCCCGCCTGAATCTTTTTAAATGAAAATGATAAAAAATCGCATTCTTGATTGTCCCTTTTGCTTCGCTCATCCGACTCCCAGGAAAACACTGCAGCAATAAATAAAAAATGATTCAGGAGAAGGTATGAACAACGCTTGGGGAAAGGGAGCGCCGGCTTCGCTTTGGGGAAAACGCGCCACACCGCTGGCCGTGGCTATTGGCCTGGCATTCGCCGCACCGCTGACGGCGAGCGCCGCCAGCGCCGCCGCAGCCTATCATATTCCGGCCGGTGAGCTGGACGGCGCGCTGAACGCTTTCGCCGCTCGCGCCGGCATCGCGCTCTCGGTGGACGGCACGCTGACCGCCGGTAAACGTTCGCCGGGCCTGAGCGGCAGCTACGGCGTCGATGACGGCCTGAACGCCCTGCTGGCGGGCAGCGGCCTGCAGGCTAAAGCGCTCGGCAACAACGGTTACACGCTGGCCAAACGGCCTCAGCCGCAGAAGGAAGAAGACATCACCGTGGTCGGTGACTGGCTGGCGGAAGGCCGCCAGGTAGACGTGTTCGAACATCCCGGCGCGCGCGACGTGGTGCGCCGGGAAGAATTCGCCAAAACCGGCACCACCACCGTGCGCGAAGCGTTGAACCGCGTGCCGGGCGTGGTGGCGCCGGAGAACAACGGCACCGGCAGCCATGACATGGCGCTGAACTTCGGCATTCGCGGCCTCAACCCGCGCCTCGCCAGCCGCTCCACCGTACTGATGGACGGCATCCCGGTGCCCTTCGCGCCTTACGGCCAGCCGCAGCTGTCGCTGGCGCCGGTCTCGCTCGGCAATATGGACGCGATCGACGTGGTGCGCGGCGGCGGCGCGGTGCGTTATGGGCCGCAGAGCGTCGGCGGCGTCGTCAACTTCGTCACCCGCGCCATCCCGAAAACCTTCGGCATGGAAGCCGGCATGCAGGGGCAGCTCAGCCCGACTTCGCGCCAGGATCACCCGAAAGGCACCGGCAACCTGATGATCGGCGGCACCGCCGACAACGGCTTCGGCGCGGCGCTGCTCTACTCCGGCACGCGCGGCAGCGACTGGCGCGAGCACAGCGCGACCAAGATTGACGACGTGATGCTGAAAAGCCGTTACGCACCGAACGAGGTGCACACCTTCAACAGCCTGCTGCAATACTACGAAGGCGAGGCGGACATGCCGGGCGGCCTGAGCCGGGCGGACTACAACGCCAACCCGTTCCAGTCGACGCGCCCGTACGACAAGTTCTGGGGCCGCCGCCAGCTGGCGAACTTCGGCTATCAGTATCAGCCGGATCAACAGCACAAGTTCGACGTGCAGAGCTTCTACACCTACACCCTGCGCAGCGGCTATCTGGATCAGGGCAAAAATCTGACGCTGTCACCGCGCGAATACTGGGTGCGCGGCGTGGAACCGCGCTACAGCCAGAGCTTCCGCTGGGGAGACTCGGCGCATGAGGTCGGCGTCGGCTACCGCTACGTCAGCGAATCCACCCACGAGCTGCGCTACACCAGCAAGGCCAGCACCGGCCGGCTGCCGTCCAGCGCCAGCCCGTACGATCGCGATACCCAGTCCGGCACCGAGGCGCACGCCTTCTATATCGACGATCGCATCGACATCGGCGACTGGACCATCACGCCAGGCATGCGCTACGAGTACATCAAGTCGTATCAGAACAACTACATCAAGAACAACCGCCTCGACGTCAGCTATAACGCGCCGCTGCCGGCGTTGAACGTGATGTATCACCTTAACGAATACTGGAACCTGTACGCCAACACCGAAGGCTCCTTCGGCACCGTGCAGTACAGCCAGATGGGCAAAGCGGTCGACAGCGGCAAGATTGAACCGGAGAAGGCGCGCACCTGGGAGCTGGGCACCCGCTACGCCGGCGATGCGCTGACCGGCGAGATCGGGCTGTTCCTGATCAACTTCAACAACCAGTACGACTCCAACCAGGTGACCGACAGCGTGACCGCGCGCGGCAAAACTCGCCACGCCGGGCTGGAGGGCAGCCTGCGTTACGATCTGTCGCAGCTGACGCCGAAACTGGACGATCTGACCGCCTACGCCAGCTACGCCTACGTCAACGCCACTATCCGCGAAGACGGCGGCTACAAGGGCAACCAGGTGCCGTTCTCACCGAAGCATAAAGGCACGCTGGGGCTGGACTACACGCCGGGCAACTGGGCGTTTAACCTCAACGGCGAGTTCCAATCCAGCCAGTTCGCCGATAACGCCAACACCGTGGCGGAAAGCGCCGACGGCAGCACCGGCCGCATTCCCGGCTATATGCTGTGGGGCGTGCGCGCCGCCTATGATTTCGGCCCGGAAATGGCCGGCCTGAATCTGGGCGTCGGCGTGAAAAACCTGTTCAACCACGAGTATTTCACCCGTGCCTATGACGACAATAACAAAGGTCTGTACATCGGCCAGCCGCGTACGATCTATCTGCAAGGCTCGGTGAAGTTCTGATCCCCGGCGGCGGGCGCACCTCAGCGCGCTCGCCGCTTCATTCATAATGTGACATTGTCACCAATCCCGATCTTTCCATCTTGCCCAAGCGGCGAAAAATAAGTCGCTTCTGCCGCCAATGCGCGTAATATCGACGATCCGCCCTGATTTATGGGCGCGGATTTTTTGCCGTTCTGGCCTGAAAAGCGAGGGAAAATAAGATGAATCATAATGACCTTTCTCAGTGCCGCGTGGACACCGACCGTTTGTTGATTGCCCCCTTTACCGCAGCAGACGCCGACGATGTTTACCAGGCGATCACCCCCACTCTGACGCGCTTTATGACCTTTGAGCCGGAGGCGTCGCCGGAAGATTTCGCCAACGTCTGGCAAGGCTGGCTGCCGCTGATGCGCGAAGGCGAAGAAGTGATCTTCGTCGCCCGCCGGCGCGAAGACCGGCAGTTTGTCGGCGTCGGCGGCGCGCACAACCTGCGCAGCCGCACCCCGGAGCTGGGCATCTGGGTGAAAGAGAGCCTGCACGGCCAGGGCTACGGGCGCGAAATCGTGCAGGGCATCGCGCGCTGGGTCAGCGAGCGCTTTCAGCCGCCGCACCTTATCTACCCGGTGGCCGAGCAAAATACCGCCAGCCGCCGCCTCGCCGAGTCGCTGGGCGGCGTGCTGGCCGGGCGTTGCGAACGCGTCAAGTATGACGCCGTGGTCTACCACCTGCCGCCTCAGCATTGATCCGCACCGGGCCGCCGGCCCGGTGCGGCCTTTTTTTCTCTGCGCCGCGATAACCGCTGCCACTGCCAGCTGGTTTGTGCTAATGATAGAGGCATGTAGGGTAAAAACAGTTGAGGAACAGCAACATGATTATTTTTGTTACCGGCGCCACCTCCGGTTTCGGCGAGGCAATCGCACGCCGTTTTATCCGTGAAGGCCATCAAGTGATCGCCGCCGGGCGCCGCCTTGAGCGTCTCGAAGAGCTGCAGGACGAATTAGGGCAAGCGCTGCACATCGTGCGGCTCGACGTGCGCAACCGCGCCGCCATTCAACAGGCGATCGAAACACTGCCGGCCGAGCTGCGCCAGATCGACGTGCTGGTGAACAACGCCGGCCTGGCGCTGGGGCTGGAGCCGGCGCACAAGGCCAACGCCGATGACTGGGAAACCATGATCGACACCAACGCCAAGGGGCTGGTGAACATGACGCGCGCGCTGCTGCCGGCCATGGTCGAGCGCAACGTCGGCCATGTGATCAACATCGGCTCCACCGCCGCCAACTGGCCTTACGCCGGCGGCAACGTGTACGGCGCCACCAAGGCGTTCGTCAAACAGTTCAGCCTGGGCCTGCGCGCCGATCTGCACGGCACGCGCATCCGCGTGACCGATATCGAGCCGGGCCTGGTGGGCGGCACCGAGTTCTCCAACGTGCGCTTCAAGGGCGATGACGGCAAGGTCAACAAAACCTACGAAGGCGCCGATGCGCTGACGCCGGAAGACATCGCCGAGTCGGTGTTCTGGGTCGCGACGTTGCCGGCGCGCGTCAACATCAACACGCTGGAAATGATGCCGGTCAGCCAGTCCTTCGCCGGGCTGAACATCCACCGCGGCGCCTGATCTCCGGCGGCGGGAGGCGACTCCCGCCGTGTTTGCTCAGGCTGCGCGCCAGCCGGAAACGATGATCAACATACCCGCCAGCGCCACCCCCGCGCCCACCCAGTCCAGCGCAGACAGCTTCACCCCGTCCACCACCCGCAGCCACAGCAACGCCGTCGCCACATACACGCCGCCGTAGGCCGCATAGACCCGCCCGCTGGCCGCCGGATGCAGCGTCAACAGCCAGACAAACAGCATCAGGCTCACTGCCGCCGGCAGCAATAGCCAGGCGCTGCCCTGCTTTTTGAGCCAGAGATAAGGCAAGAAACAGCCGATAATTTCAGCCAGGGCGGTGGCGAAAAACAACAGCGTGGTTTTTAACATCGGTCGCAGTTTTCTCTCGATAAAGTAAACGAATCGGCGCTTGGCTGGTGAATTTCAGAAGCGCGGTGGTATATTTGTCACCACGCCTGCGGGCGAAGTAACGCCAGTGTCGCCATCATCAGGCGCACTCACTCATAAGGATGAAACGATGAAAACATTTTCGACCCAACGACTGCTGCGCGGGATGCTGCCGGTCGCCATGCTGGCCGTTATGGGCGCCTGGCAGGCGCCGGCGCTGGCCGCCACCTGCACGCAGGGCAGCACCTGCGTCACCGTCGATGGCAAAGGCAGCGGCGCGATGAGCACCGAAGAAGCACGCCAGAGCAAAGAGCAGTGGAATGATACCAAATCCCTGCGCCACAAGGTTAACACTCGCGTCGAGAAAGAGTTCGACAAGGCCGATCGCGCGGCGGATGACGAAGATCGCTGCAACGACAGCAACAACGTCAACGCGTACTGGGAGCCTGACACCCGTAAATGTCTGGATCGTCAGACCGGGCGTCGGATTAATCCTTAATCCGCCTGCGGCGGGCGGGCAAGCGTGAAACCCGGCCGCCATTACTGCTATCCTGTTACAGGAAGTCCATTGTCTAAAAGGATGACGTGATGAAGAAAACGCTGATATTAACCGCTGTCTTGCTGGCCGGCGCGCCGTTGGCGGCTCTGGCCTCCTGCGAAAGCGTGAAAGCGGACATTTCGCAGAAAATCATCAATAACGGCGTTCCGGAGTCCGGCTTCAAACTGGAGATCGTGCCTAACGATCAGGCCGATCAAGCGGGCGGCCAAGTGGTCGGCCACTGCGAAAACGACACCCAGAAGATCGTCTATACCCGCCTGAACAATGGCGACGATCGCGGTGACGCGGCGCAGACCGGCAGCAGCCAGGATACCTCCAACACGCAGTAAGCCGCATCGGCTATCCAGGGCGCAGTTCATTCACAGCCGCGCCCTTTACTTTTCCCTTACGCCTGCTCCGCCTCTTCCCCTTCGCCCTGCGGTCGACAACGCGCCGGGATCAGCATCGCCGCCGCCAACGCCAGCAACGACACCAACGCCGACGCCAGGAACACCCAATGCAGCGAAGCCGCCACCTGCTGGATCAGCTGCGCCAGCGCTTCGCTCCCCATGCTCTGCCGCACCGCCGGCTCCATCAGCCGCTGCACCGGATCGTCAACCTCCGGCAAACGCCACTGCAGGTTGAGGTTCAGCGTGGCGCCCAAAATCGCGGTGCCGATGGCCGAACCCACCATGCGGGTAAACACCGTACAGGCGGTGGCGATGCCGCGAATGCTGTAATGCGCCGCGTTCTGCACCGACACTAAAAACGTGGTGTTGCACAACCCCATGCCGGCGCCGACCATAAACGCCGCCACCCGCCCCCACAGCAGGCCGCCGATCGGCTGCAGCATCAGCAGGATCAGGCCGCCCGCCACCAACAGCAGCGCACCCAGCAACGCCGTCGCGCGGTACGAGGTCATCAGCATCAAACGGCCGCTCAGCGTGCTGGCCAGCGGCCAACCGATCGACATCAGCGCCAGCGTGGTGCCCGCCTCCAGCGGCGAGCCGCCCATTACGCCCTGAATGAAAGTAGGCAGGAAGGCGCTGATGCCCATCATCGCCGCGCCGATCACCAGCCCGCCGATGTTGCCGGCGACGATCACCCGGCTTTGCCACAGCGCCAGCGGGAACAGCGGTTCGACCGCGCGCCGCTCCTGGCGGACAAGCAGTGCCAGCGACGCCGCCGCCAGCGCGAGCAACGGCGCCACCCACCATCCCAGGCTTTCCATCTGCAACAGCGCCAGCAACAGCGCCGAAACGAACAACGTCAGCCAGGCGGTGCCCGCCAGATCCAGCGCGTGCCGCCGCAGCTGCTGATGCGCCGGCAGATAGCGCCAGAGGAAGAACATCGCCAGCAGGCCGATCGGCAGGTTGACCCAGAAAACCAGCGCCCACGGCAGGTGCTGCACGATAAACGCCCCCAGCAGCGGGCCGATGATCGCCGACACGCCCCACACGCTCGACAGGTAGCCCATCACCTTCGGCCGCTCGGTGGCGCTGTAGATGTCGCCGATGATGGTGGAGGCGATCGGCATGATGGCACCGGCGCCCAGCCCCTGCAGCAGACGGAAGCCGATCAGCCAATACATGTCGGGGGCGAAGCCGCACAGCACCGATCCCAGCAGGAACAGCGTGGCGCCGAAGAAGAACACCCGCTTGCGGCCGTAGAGATCCGCCAGCCGGCCGTAGATGGGAATGGTGATCGCCTGCGCCAGCAAATAGACCGCGAACACCCAGCCCAGCAGCGAAAAGCCGCCGAGATCGCCGATGATGGTCGGCATGGCGGTGGCGACGATGGTGGCTTCGATCGCCGACATGAACATCGCCAGCATGCAGGCGATCAGGATCAGCGGGCGGTGGGCGATGGGTGCGGGTGAAACGTTATTTGTCATGGCGTTATGCAGGCTTCCTGGCGTTTTTATTTTCCCTGAGTATATCAGCAAGCGTCTGCGCCGAGTCTATCCGCCCTCACATCCTGCCTTTGCCGGCGGCGAATCGCACCATTTGGACTGATTGTTACGGCGTAACGTTTTGCTGCGGATTTTTTTTACTTTCCTCGCATCCCAGCGCTGACGCGGTCTGCGGCGCCAATCTGGGCAAACTCAATCAGCTGATTTTGTTCATAAAACTTGGCACGCTCAACGTCAGGGTGCTATACCTTCCCTAGCCGGCGCCTTTGGGCTTCGTGCTTTCTCGGGTTTAAATATCAGTATCTTATGCTGATTAACTCACGTATTGAGCCTACGTTCAGCACGCTGTGCCGAACGCACCCTTCGCTCAATCTCGCTAACCTCATGCGAAACGCCCGTTTTGTACCACCACGCCCGCCGGGCAGTGGGTAACAATCAGAGCGGAATGCGCCGCCTATCGGCCGCTCCGCGCAACGGAGGACGCAACATCATGCACAAGTCAGCGCCATACCGGCGCCTGCTCCTCGGGAGCCTGCTGTTTATCGCCGTCGTCGCGCTGCTGGTTTACGGCATCGGCTGGGAAACCCTCAAGTCGCGCCGGGAAGATTTGATTTACCTCGGCCAGCAGCACATGTTCCTGGTGGCGTGCTCCATGCTGCTGTCGCTGCTGGTCGGCATTCCCAGCGGCATCCTGCTGAGCCGCCCTTTCGCCCGCCGCTGGGCGGAGCACGTGATGCAGATCTTCAACGTCGGCAACACCCTGCCGCCGCTGGCGGTGCTGGCGCTGGCGATGGTGATCATCGGCATCGGCGACCGGCCGGCGGTGGTGGCGCTGTTCCTCGCCTCGCTGCTGCCCATCGTGCGCAATACCTATGCCGGCCTGCGTTCGGTACCGCCGGCGCTGGTCGAGGCCGCCAACGGTATTGGCATGACCGCCGGGCAGCGGCTGCGCCAGGTCGAACTGCCCAACGCCCTGCCGGTGATCTTCGCCGGGGTGCGCATCGCGATGGCGATCAACGTCGGCACCGCGCCGCTGGCGTTTTTGATCGGCGCCAGCAGCTACGGCGAACTGATCTTCCCCGGCATCTACCTGAACGACTTCCCGACGCTGATCCTCGGCGCCGCCGCCACCGCGCTGATCGCCCTGCTGCTCGATCTGGCGCTGGCCGGTCTCGGCCGCCGGCTCAGCCCGCACACCGCATCCTGATGGGAGAAACGCGATGACTCGATGGTTACAACGACTCCGCCACGCGCTGCTGTTCTCCTTGCTGATGACCGGCGCGGCCGCCTGGGCCGCCCCGCTGACGCTGGCGAGCAAGAACTTCACCGAACAGCGCATTCTGTCGGCGATCACCGTGCAATACCTGCGGGCCAAAGGTTTTCAGGTCGAACCCAAGACCAATCTGGCCACGGTGATCACCCGCAACGCCATGATCAACAAACAGATCGACATGACCTGGGAATACACCGGCACCTCGCTGATCATCTTTAACCACATCAATAAGCGCATGACGCCGCAGGAAACTTACGACACGGTGAAAAAGCTCGACGCCAAACTCGGCCTGGTGTGGCTGCAGCCGGCGGACATGAACAACACCTACGCCTTCGCCATGCAGCGCCAGCGCGCGGAAAAAGAGCAGATTCGCACCATGTCGCAGCTGGTGGCCAAAGTGGAACAGGTGCGTAAAACCGACCCGAAACACAACTGGCTGCTGGGGCTGGATCTGGAGTTTGCCGGCCGCTCGGACGGCCTGAAGCCGATGCAGGCGCTGTACGACATGCCGCTCGATCGTCCGCAAATCCGCCAAATGGACCCCGGCCTGGTCTACAACGCCATCCGCGACGGCTTCGTCGACGCCGGGCTGGTGTACACCACCGACGGCCGGGTGAAAGGCTTCGATCTGCAGGTGCTCGAAGACGACAAGGGTTACTTCCCGAGCTATGCGGTCACGCCGGTGGTGCGCGCCGACGTGTTGCAAAACACGCCGGGGCTGGAAGAGGCGCTGAACACGCTGTCGAAACAGTTCAACAATCAGGTGATCACCGAGCTTAACGCCAGGGTGGATATCGACTACCAGACGCCGCAACAGGTCGCCGACGCGTTCCTCAAGCAGCGCGGCCTGATTTAGGGAGGCATGTGATGAATACCATACTTTACGCCTGGCAAAACTGGGCCTATATCGCTGGATTGACGCTGGAACATCTGCTGCTGGTCGGCGTCGCCGTCGGCCTGGCGATCCTGATCGGCGTGCCGCTCGGCGTGCTGATCGTCCGCCACAAATGGCTGGCGACGCCGGTGCTGAGCCTGGCCACGCTGGTGCTGACCGTGCCCTCCATCGCCCTGTTCGGGCTGATGATCCCGCTGTTTTCCTTAATCGGCCACGGCATCGGCTACGTGCCGGCGATCACCGCGGTGTTCCTTTACTCGCTGCTGCCAATCGTGCGCAACACCCACACCGCGCTCGACAACCTGCCCGGCGGGCTGCGCGAAGCCGGCCGCGGCATCGGCATGACGTTCTGGCAACGCCTGCGCTGGGTGGAGATCCCGGTGGCGCTGCCGGTGATTTTCGGCGGCATCCGCACCGCCGTGGTAATGAATATCGGCGTGATGGCGATCGCTGCGGTGATCGGCGCCGGCGGCCTCGGCCTACTGCTGCTCAACGGCATCAGCAGCAGCGACATCCGCCAGTTGATTACCGGTGCCGTGATGATCAGCCTGCTGGCGATCGTCCTCGATTGGTTATTGCACCGCTTGCAAATTGCGCTAACGCCCAAGGGGATCCGCTCATGATTAAATTGGAAAATCTGACCAAACAGTTCATGCAAAAGAACGGCACGCCGTTCAACGCCGTAGACAACATCAATCTGGACGTGCCGGAAGGCGAAATCTGCGTGCTGCTCGGCCCTTCCGGCTGCGGCAAAACCACCACGCTGAAGATGATCAACCGCCTGATCGAACCCACCGGCGGCACCATTCTGGTCAACGGCGAAGACACCAGCGCGCTGGATACCGTCAGCCTGCGCCGCAAAATCGGCTACGTCATCCAGCAGATCGGCCTGTTTCCCAACATGACCATCGAGGAGAACATCACCGTGGTGCCGCGCATGCTGGGCTGGGACAAAAAACGCTGCCACGATCGCGCCGAGGAGCTGATGAGCATGGTGGCGCTGGATCCCAAGCGTTTTTTGCACCGCTACCCGAAAGAGATGTCCGGCGGGCAGCAGCAGCGCATCGGCGTGATCCGCGCGCTGGCGGCCGATCCACCGGTGCTGCTGATGGATGAACCCTTCGGCGCAGTGGATCCGATCAACCGCGAAACCATCCAGAACGAGTTTCTCGACATGCAGCGCCAGCTGAAAAAGACCGTGATGCTGGTGAGCCACGACATCGACGAGGCGCTGAAGCTCGGCGATCGCATCGCGGTGTTCCGCCAAGGCAAAATCGTGCAGAACGCCAGCGCCGATGAGCTGCTGGCGCGGCCGGCCAACGACTTCGTCGCTTCCTTTGTCGGCCAGGATCGCACGCTGAAGCGCCTGCTGCTGGTGCAGGCCGGCGACGTGGCCGATCAACAGGAAACGGTGACGGTGCGGCGGGAGACGCCGCTAGTGGAAGCGTTCGGGCTGATGGACGATATCGACGCCCGCTCGGTGACGGTGGTGGACGCCGACGGCAAGCCGCTGGGGTACGTCAAGCGCCGCGAGGCGCGCGGCGCGCCGGGCGTCTGCGCCGACAGCCTGCACCGTTTCCGCGTCACCGCCCGTGCGGAGGAGAACCTGCGCGTGGTGCTGTCGAAGCTGTACGAGCACAACACCTCCTGGATGCCGATCGTCGATGAAGACGGCCGCTACAGCGGCGAAATCTCGCAGGATTACATCGCCGACTACCTCAGCTCCGGCCGCACGCGCCGGGTGCTGACGCCGCAATAACCCACGCCGGGGCGCTCGCCGCCCCGCCCACGCCGCAGTTTGCTAAAGATTCACTGGTCATCGGCCGGAGCGCCAAGCACAATGCGCTGATGACCCTTTGATTTTTCTCACGACGCCGCCCACGCATGAAAAGATTGGTCCACCTGCACCACTATCGCGCCCTGTTGCGCAGCCTGTTTATCGCCGTGTTCATCGGCGTCGCCGCCGCTCTGGCGGTGTGGCTGTTCCACCGTTCGATGATTGGCCTCGAGTGGCTGCTGCTCGGCAATGCCGACGGCAGCCTGGTGGCCGCCGCCGCCGCGCTGCCCGGCTGGCGGCGCGCCCTCACTCCGGCGCTGGGCGGGCTGGCGGCGGGCCTGCTGCTGTATATGCATCAGCGCTACCGCCACCAGCGCCCGGCGGCGCCCACCGACTATATGGAAGCGATCGAGACCGGCAACGGCAAGCTGGACACCGGCGCCAGCCTGGTGAAGTGCCTGGCGTCGCTGCTGGTGGTGTCGAGCGGCAGCGCCATCGGCCGCGAAGGCGCGATGATCCTGCTGGCGGCGCTGGTGGGCTCGCTGTTCGCCCAGCGCTTTACGCACGAGAAAGAGTGGAAACTGTGGGTGGCCTGCGCCGCCGCCGCCGGGATGGCCAGCGCCTATCATGCGCCGCTGGCGGGCAGCCTGTTTATCGCCGAGATCCTGTTCGGCACCCTGATGCTGGCCTCGATCGGCCCGGTGGTGATCGCCGCGGTCAGCGCCCTGCTGATGACCAACCTGCTCAACGGCGGCCAGGCGCCGCTCTATCTGGTGACGCCGCTCGCCGCCCCCTTGCCGACGCAATACCTGCTGATGGCGCTGGTCGGCGTGGTGGCCGGCGCCGGTGGGCCGCTGTTTTTATGGCTGATGACCGCCACCGGCCATGCCTTCCGCTCGCTGCGGTTGAAGCCGCCGTTGCAGCTGGCGCTGGGCGGCCTGATCGTCGGGCTGCTTTCTCTGCTGTTCCCGCAGGTGTGGGGCAACGGTTACAGCGTGGTACAGGCGCTGCTGATCGCGCCGCCGGGGGTATTGCTGCTGGGGGCGATCCTGGTGTGCAAACTGTTGGCGATCCTCGCCAGCAGCGGGTCGGGCGCGCCGGGCGGGGTCTTCACCCCGACGCTGTTCGTCGGCGCCGCGCTCGGTTCGATCATCGGTCAGCTGTTTGGCCTGTGGCCGGGCATGGATGCGGCGGTGCCGCTGCTGCTGGCGCTGACCGGCATGGCCACCCTGCTGGCCGCCACCACCCATGCGCCAATCATGGCGGCGCTGATGGTGTTTGAAATGACCGGCGAATACGCGCTGCTGCCCGGCATTCTGCTCTCGTGCGTGATCGCCACCACCGTGTCGCGCGGCCTGCGGCCGGTGTCGGTGTATCACTCGGCGCCGCCGCCCAAACGCGAGGCTTAGAACTCGCCCTGCTGCAGGATTTTCCTGAACTGCGGGCACTGCAGGTGCTCGGGTTCAGGGCAATTGACCATGTGGCGCAGCCCGTCGCGCACCTGCATCAGGCGTTGGATATGGCGATCCAGTTCATCCGCCCGCGCCGCCAGCAGCCCGCGATCGAGCGCTATCTTGCCCCGTTCGTCAAACAAGGCGCTCATCTCGTCCAGCGTAAAACCGGCCAGGCGCGCCAGCGCGATCAGCCGCAGTTGGTCAAGCACGCCGGCGGCGTATTGGCGGCGCAAACCGTGGCGGCCCGTCGACGCGATCAGCCCCTTTTTCTCGTAATGCCGCAGCGCGGAAGGCGCGACTCCGCTCAGGCGCGCCACCGCGCCGATATCCAGTTCTTTTGCCATTGACTTGAAGCCGACTTTAAGTTGCACACTGTGCGCACATTATCACGTCACTGAGCCAAGGACACCCTATGACCCCCGATCTGTTAGTGCGCATCCTGTTAACCGGCGCCGGCGCCATCCTCTGCATGGATCTGTGGGCGCTGCTACTGAAGCGGCGCTTCGGCATCCCTTCTCTCGATTATGCGCTGGTGGGCCGTTGGTTTCTCGGCATGTTCGACGGCCGCTGGTTTCACGCCACCATCGTTACGGCGCCGCCGCGCCGGGGGGAGAGAGAAATCGGCTGGATATTGCATTACGCCATCGGCATCGCGTTTGCCTTTATCCCGCTCGGGTTGGCGGGCAGCGAGTGGTATGCGGCGCCGGAGCCGCTCATCGCGCTGTTGAGCGGCTGGCTGAGCCTGGCGGCGCCGTTTCTGGTGATGCAGCCCGCGCTGGGCTTTGGCGTGGCGGCGGCGAAAACCGCCTACCCACGAAAAGCGCGGCTCCTCAGCCTGCTCACCCACACGGTGTATGGGCTGGGCCTGCTGATCGCCGCCCGGCTGTTGGCGACGCTCTGCGCCTGAGCGGGCTTACAGCAGCGTGGAAATATCGAGGTAGTGCGCCAGTTCGCGCTGCTCCGCGCGCGGCAGATACGGAATTTCACCCAGCAGCGGCGCGGGAATGCGCTGCTGCAGCGCCGCGATGGTTTCGGCATAGTGCGCCAACCCCGGGTTGATGCGGTTGGCCACCCAGCCCAGCAGCGGCAGGCCGTCGTTGATGATCGACTGCGCGGTCAGCAGCGCGTGGCTGACGCAGCCCAGTTTGATGCCCACCACCAGCACCACCGGCAGCTGTTCCTGCACCACCCACTCGGCGTAAGGCCGCAGATCGTTCATCAGCACCCGCCAACCGCCGCTGCCTTCCACCACCACCGTGTCGGCTTTGGCGGACAGATCGCGCAGACCGCTGCTCATCACGCCATAGTTGATGTCCTCGGTTGCATGCGCGTGAAACACCTCATCCAGGCAGGTGATGGGATTGATCTCCTCGTAGGACAGCGGCAGGGTTGAGGTGGCCTGCAACACCAAAGCGTCTTTATTGCGGATGCCCTCACTGGTTTCCTGGCAGCGTGCGGCGATCGGCTTGTAGCCGGCCACCGAACGGCCATCGGCGGCCAGCGCCTGCATCAACCCGCGGGAAACCACGGTTTTACCGACGTCGGTATCCGTGCCTGTCACAAATAAACGCTTCAACATGAATAAAATGCCCCAGAATGCCCCGTTAACAATGTGTCGCCGCACCGGCGGCGAAGAAGTCTTGCGGAAAAATTCTAGGGGATGCGCCCTCATAGGGGCTTGAGGTAGCTCAATCTTTTGCGGAATTAATAAGAAGTTCTGATGTTAGCCCTGCAGCAGCTGCACCAGCAATGAACCGTTGTACAGCGCCTCTTTCACCAGCGCCGCGCCGGGCATGGTGCCCTGATTGAAGAACTGCGTGGATTCGACCTTGACCTGCTCGCTGTAGGCCGGCAGCGCCTGCTGACGAATGCAGGAGGCGATGGCCGGATGCAGGATCTCCGCCGCGCGGTTGAGCGGCGAGCCCACCAGGATCTTCTCCGGATTGAACAGGTTGACCATGATAGCCAGAATGCGCCCCACGCTGTGGCCGACGCCGAGGATGATGTCCCGCGCCAGCTGATCGCCCGCCAGCGCGGCGTCGCACAGCGATTCGACGGTCAGCGGCGCCCCGTGCAGGCTGGAGCTCATCGAGCCGCTCAGCCGCTGCTGGGCGATCTCCAGCATGTTTTCGATGCTGGCCACGGTTTCGAGACAGCCGTGGTTGCCGCAGTAGCAGCGTTTGCCGTAAGGATCGACCTGGGTGTGGCCAATCTCCACCACGCTGTGGCTGCCGGCGTGCAGCACATGGCCGCCGGTGATCACCCCGGCGCCGACGTTATGGTCGATCACCACCTGAATGACGTTCTGGCTGCCGCGTGAGGCGCCGTACAGCGCCTCGGCCATGGTCCAGGCGCTGATGTCGTGCTGCAGGTAAACCGGCAGGCCGGTGCGGGTTTCCAGCGCCGGGCCGAGCGGCATCTCCAGCACGTCGTAAAACGGCATGCGGTGCACCACGCCGGACTGCACGTCGATCATGCCCGGCAGCGTGATGGCGATCGCCGTCAGCCGCTCCAGCTTGCTTTGGTGGCGGATAAAGAACTGATCGACTTCGGTCAGAATGCGTTTCAACAGCGGTTCGGGGTGTTCGGCCGCCAGCGGCAGCTGTTCCTCCACCACCAGTTTGCTGCTGAGATCGCGCAGCGCCAGCGTGATGCTGCCGCGGCTGATGCGGGCGGACAGGTAATGCCAGGCTTCGGTGTCCAGCACCAGTCCCACCGCCGGGCGGCCCCGGCTGCCGATTTCCTGGTACTCGGTTTCCTTGACCAGGTGGGCTTCCAGCAGTTCGCGCACTATCTTGGTGATGCTGGCGGGCGCCAGCTGCGCGCGTTTTGACAGTTCGATGCGCGAAATCGGGCCCAGTTGATCGATTAGCCGATAAACCGCCCCCGCATTAGTCTGCTTGATTTGATCGATATGCCCAGGCTGCCCAACCGCAATCACAAACCTGCTCCTACTATTTTTCGCGCTTCTAAATAAAGACTAGGGGTTATGGTGGGGCTTTTGTCATACAGCGTCAACTATTTGATTCGTTATGTGATTTGCTGCACAAATTCCTCGCAATTTCAGCGTGAATCGAGTTTTATTTACCCGGTTTCGGCGTCATTTGAGCATCAACGCCATCAGCGCCTGCGCCGCAGCGGTCAGCGGCCGCCGGCGGTGATGCACCAGCCACACTTCGGTGGTGGCGTCGGGTTCCGCCAGCGGCAGATAGCGCACGCCGTCCACCCGCACCCGGGCGAAAGAGGCCGGCAGAATCGACACCCCCAACCCGGCGGAAACCAGCCCGATAATGGTCATCGCTTCGCCCACTTCCTGGGTGATGTACGGAGTTATGCCGGCCTTGCCGAGCAGCAGCAGAATTTCGTCGTACAGCGCGGTGCCCACTTCGCGCGAGAAAAACACGAACGGCTCCTGCGCCAGATGTTGGAAACGCAGTGCGCCGCCGGGCGTTTCCCCCAGCGGATGCCCTTGCGGCACCACCGCCACCAGCGGTTCGCGCAGCAGCAGCTGATAGTGAAGCGCTTCCGGCAGCCGCGTGTTGCGCATCACCCCCAGATCCAGCTCACCGTTCAGCAGCGGTTCGATCTGCTGTTTGGTGTTGATTTCGCGCATTTTGATATGCACCTGCGGCGAGTGCTGACGAAAGGCGCGCAGGCTGCGCGACACCACGCCGATAAAGGGCGCGGAAGAGGTAAAGCCGATGGTAATTTCCCCCAGTTCGCCGCGATCCAGACGCGCCGCCTTTTCCGCCGCGCGCCCGACCTGATCGAGCACCTGATAGGCTTCTTTGAGGAACATCTCCCCGGCCTGGGTCAAACTGACGTTGCGGTTGTTGCGCGCCAGCAGCCGCGCGCCGACCATCTCCTCCAGCGCCTGGATTTGCTGGCTGAGCGGCGGCTGGGAGATGCGCAGCCGCTCGGCGGCGCGGCCAAAATGCAGCTCTTCCGCCACAGCGATAAAGTAACGCAGGTGCCTCAATTCGATATTCATATTTAAAACGTCTTAATTTTAATTATTAATATATTAGACAAAAAAATCGCCACTCCCTATCATTTTGTTATCTGCAAAGTGTCTGTTTATCTCCCCGACGTTCGGTAAGGAAACGCTGTGACAACCCCTGTGCGTTCTGCGGCCGCGATGCCGTCGACGCTGGCCGCCAACGATGACGCGGCCGCTGCGCCAAAAGTAAAACGCTCCACCCTCAACAACAAACTCCCTTACATCGAACGCGGCACGCCGCAGTTTATGCGCGTGACGCTGGCGCTGTTTTCCGCCGGGCTGGCGACCTTCGCGCTGCTCTACTGCGTGCAGCCGATCCTGCCGGTGCTGTCGCAAGATTTCGGCGTCTCGCCGGCGGAAAGCAGCCTGTCGCTCTCGGTCTCCACCGGCCTGCTGGCGATCGGCCTGATGTTCACCGGGCCGCTGTCCGACGCCATCGGCCGCAAATCGGTGATGGTGGTGGCGTTGCTGCTGGCGGCGGTCTGCACGCTGATCTGCGCCTTTATGACCAGCTGGCACGGCATCTTGCTGATGCGCGCGCTGATCGGCCTGTCGCTGAGCGGCGTGGCGGCGGTCGGCATGACCTATCTCAGCGAAGAGATCCATCCCAGCTTCGTCGCCTTCTCGATGGGGCTGTATATCAGCGGCAACTCGATCGGCGGCATGAGCGGCCGCCTGGTGACCGGGGTGTTGACCGACTTCTTCTCCTGGCGCGTGTCGCTCGGGGTCATCGGCCTGTTCGCCCTCGCCGCCGCCTGCATGTTCTGGCGCATCCTGCCCGCCTCGCGGCATTTTCGCGCCAGCTCGCTGCGCCCGCGCACCCTGCTGATCAATTTCAAACTGCATTGGCACGATAAGGGCCTGCCGCTGCTGTTCGCGGAAGGTTTCCTGCTGATGGGCAGCTTCGTCACCCTGTTCAACTACATCGGCTATCGCCTGCTGGCGGATCCTTACCACCTGAGCCAGGCGATCGTCGGCCTGCTGTCGGTGGTATACCTCACCGGCTCCTACAGCTCGCCCAAGGCCGGCGCGCTCACCTCGCGCTTCGGGCGCGGCCCGGTGCTGCTGGCCTCGATCGTGATTATGCTGATCGGGATCCTGATTACCGCGCTGCCGCAGGTGCCGGCGATCTTTATCGGCATGATGCTGTTCACCGCCGGCTTTTTCGCCGCCCACTCGGTGGCCAGCAGCTGGATCGGCCGCCGCGCGCGCCGCGCCAAAGGCCAGGCGTCGTCGCTGTATCTGTTCTGCTATTACGTCGGCTCGAGCGTGGCCGGCACCCTCGGCGGCGTGTTCTGGCACAGTTTCGGCTGGAATGGCGTGGCGGCGTTCATCAGCCTGATGCTGCTGCTGGCGCTGCTGGTGGTGCATTACCTGAAACGCCTGCCGGAAGCGGCGCGCCTTTGAAGAGAAAAAGCCGCGGTGGTTTGCCGCGGCTTGTCATGCCAGTGCCTGTGATTATTGACCGGTTTTCCAGCGGGTGCGCAGGTACTCCACCGCCTTATCCGTTTGCGGCTCAGTCAGATAGCGTTGCCGGAACAGGATGGTTCCCCCCATTCCCGGCAGGCTTTCGTTGAGATCGAGCTGCCTTTTCAGTTCGGGAACGCCGCCCTCGACGGCCCAGGCCGGCTCACCGGCGGCAGGCGTGCCTACTTTATACAGCGCCACCCCGGCATAGAGCCGAACCGACGTGCCTTTCACCACCTCGGCCCACCAGTTGGCCAGCACGTCGTAGCGGACAATTTCGCGATCAAAAGGCCAATACAGCTGCGGTGCGATGTAATCGAGCAGCCCCAGTTTTACCCACTGGCGCGTATCGGCATAGGCCGTATCGTACGATGGCGCGCCTGCCCGCGTCGCCGAACCGTCAGGATCGTCCGCTTTGTTTCGCCATACGCCCGCCGGGCTGACGCCAAACGCAACCTCGGGCTTCAATGCTTTGACGGCGGCTGACACCTGTTTTATCAATTGCAGCGTGTTGTCTCTGCGCCAGGCGGCTTTGTCTGCAAATCCTTTGCCGTATGCGCGATACGTTCGTTCATCATCCAGCGGCGATTGCGGCGTTTCGTAATAGAAATAATCGTCAAACTGAATGCCGTCGACATCGTAGTTTTTGACTATTTCAGCCACCACGCCGGTGATCCAGTTGCGCACGTCGGGCAGGCCGGGGTCGAGCACGAAGCGCTCGTTGGCGGTGCGTATCCAGTCGGGATGCAGCGCATAGACGCTGGCCGGCGGCGACTGCAGCGTATGATTGAGTGCCTCAATCGTCTGTGGGCGGGTATTCATGGAAACCCGATAAGGGTTCAGCCAGGCATGCACCTTAATGCCGCGCCGGTGCGCTTCTTGCAGCATAAAGGCCAGCGGATCATAGCCGGGATCCTGGCCAACGGTGCCGGTCAACACCTCAGACCAGGGCAAGATGTTTGAGCGCCACAGGGCCGTGCCGTCCGGTTTAACCTGAAAATAAACCGTGTTAATCCCGGTTTTCACCATCTCGTCCAGCGCGTCCGTCAGCCCCTGTTTCTGCTGGCAAACCCGCTCTTGCGCGGTTTCCGCCTTCAGGGAGGCCGCCGGCGGCCAGTCCAGGCCAATGATCGTGGCCAGCCAGATGCCCCGCATCGGTGTTATCGGCGGTGTCGGCCGCGGGGGCTTCTCCGGTTCGGGTGGCTTGGCGCATCCGCTCACGCCCAGCATGGCGGCCATCAACAGCCATCCGCCTAATTTTGTTGCGCCTGTCGGCATCCTGATTCTCCTTCCGTGAGTGACGGTTATCCCATGTCGTTACGTGCAGAGCAAGAAACTGCCCGCTATCAAGCTGCCGGCGTCGCCTTTTTCAGACGACGCCGGTGTCCTTACCCCATCACCAGCTCAGCCCAGTCCCGCGAGGGAACGCCACCTTGCCCGTATTGGTTTCCGCATCGTAGTCATGCCAAGTGTTGACCGGCAATTTGCCCTGCGGTTTGGTTTTACCCGTCAGCACCTGCGCTAAAGAGACCATCGAAGGGCCGCGCCACACGCCGCTGTCATAACCGTAGTAGGCGTAGGTGGCGACGGCCGCCTCCACCTCTGCGGCATAGTTCACGATATCGTAAGGGGCGCGCAGTGAGAGGTGAACGCGTTTTTTCCCCTGCTCGGCAGCGTATTTCAACCAGCCCGGATAAGGGCTGCCGTCATTGCCCGCTCCGGTTGCGGAAGTCACCACCCCATCCTGCTCGGCAGGCGTAAAGCGGGTTGACAGCGTTCCGAGCAGGAACACGTCGCAGCCGGCAATATGCTCTCTGATCTGGGCATCGCTCAGTTCCGTTTCCTTCGCGGCAACGACGTTCTGATACCCCTCCTGCGCCATCACGCGCGCAATGCCGTTGGCCTGCTCGCCCCACGGGGTCAAAATAAAGTAGCGCAGCGTTTTGTCCTTCAACGGCAACAGGCTGTGGCGATTGATCACCACGGTAATGGAGCGATCGGCGATGCGTTTTTCCAGCTTGTGCGCTGAGGACGAAACGCTGCTGGAACAAGGAGCTTCGCGATGCCCCATCAGGTTATGGCGTAATTTGAGGCGCAAAATTCGCTCGACCGAGGCATCGATATCAGCCTCGCTGAGATGCCCCGTTTTCACCCTGTCCGCAAGGTAACGGATCAGTTCCGGCAGCAAGCGCGCCTGGGCCGGCGAGGCGATGCTGACAGGCATCAGGGCAATATCCACCCCGGCGGCAAAGACGTTTTCAGCGGCCGCTTGCTGGCTGAAATGCTCGGCAATCGCGCCCATATCCAGCGCGTCTGAAATCGTTACGCCGGCATACCCCAATTCATTGCGCAGGATCTGGGTCTGAATTTCATGCGACATGGTGGCCGGCACCGTGATTTTTTCACCGCTGCGGGTGCCTATCTGGCGGTTATCCAGTGCCGGATACTGAATATGGGCGGTCATGACCATGTCCGGCGCCGCGCAGCGATCGATGGCCTGCTTGTAAGGGGCGATATCGATGGCAAAAGCCTCTTCCCGCGTGCGATCGACGCGCGGCAAACCGGTATGCGAGTCGGTCGAGGTGCTGCCATGGCCGGGGAAGTGCTTGTAAGCGGTGATCAGCCCCTGCTGTTTCATGCCCGCCACCATTTTCTCTGCCAGACGGGAAACGGTGTTCTTATCATCGCTGAAGGCGCGAACGTTAATCACCGGATTGAACGGGTTGGTGTTGACGTCCACGACCGGGGCAAAGTTGGTATTGATATGCAACGCGCGCATATCCTGGGCCATCAGTTTGCCTTGTTCAACGGCGAGATGTTTATCCGCACCGCCCTCAATCGCCGCTGCGAGCGCCATATTGCCGGGAAATGAGGCATAGTCGCCGCGCGGCAGCCGGAAAACGTTACCGCCTTCGTTATCGGTGCCAATAAACAAACGAATGCCCGCGTGGGTTTTCATCGCGGCATACCAGGCCGTCAATGTGTTGATCTGCTGCTTGTCTTTCAGATTATTGGCAAACAGGATCACCCCACCCACGTGGTTATCGGCGATCAGCTTGCCAATGGCTTCATCGGGAACGGTCATATCCTGATTGCTGCTACCGCTCCGATCCCAGTAGCGAAAATCCAGCATGATTTTTTGCCCGATTTTCTCTTCCAGCGTCATGTTTTTGACTTTCTGTTTAATATCCACAGTGAACCTCCGTTTAAAGCGCCCGTTAATGACAGAAGAAAAGATAACCCCAAGGGCTCATCGCGTCCTGCCATTCCGTTTGTTCCAGCGTTTGGACAACGGCGAGCGGAAAATGGATTAAACAAAACACAAACGAACAGGAGAAAATCCATAAATGAATCAAAACACTACGCATACAGAGTGTATTGCGTGCCCTGCCGCCAAAGACCGTTATGGCGTATTTTCCGCTGGTAAGCCGGGTGGCCAATGAAGCCGCCTTTTCCCCGGTGGCCTATGTTGCCCCCAGTCTGCTACTCTTCTATAGTATGTTGTAACTAAAACAGGAAGGTGCGATGAGCAGATACGATGTGATAGGCCGGATGAACGCCTGCTTTAGCGAACTGGAGCAGGCGCTCGGCGCGCTGCAGCAGCAGATCGCCCCGCTGCGGTTGCTGGCGGCGCGGGTGTTCAGCCTGCCGGAGGTTGAAAAAGGCCAGGAACATCAGGCCATCTCACATATCGCGGTCGAACAGCATGTGGGGCAAGCGGCGCGCGATCTGGCGCTGGAGCACTATCAGCGGCTGTTTATCCACCATAACCGGGAGAATGTCAGCAGCAAGGCCGCCGTTCGCCTGCCCGGCGTCATCTGTCTGGCGGTGGAGCAGCCGGAGTATCAGGTGCTGCAAACGCAGCTGGCGCTGATCAATCGCCTGAAGGGCGAGCTGGAACAGATTATCACCGTCGATTCCGGCCTGGCGCCGGAGCAGCGTTTCGAGTTCGTGCACACCCATCTGCACGGGCTGATTACCCTCAGCGCCTATCGCACCCTCACCGCCCTGACCAATCCCGACTCCGTGCGCTTCGGCTGGGCCAACAAGCACATAATCAAAAACGTCAAGCGGGACGACATCCTGGCGCAGCTGGAGAAAAGCCTGAAAGCCGGCCGCGCGGTGCCGCCGCACAGCCGTGAACAGTGGGCTGCCCTAGTCAGCCGCGAGATAGACGACGTCAGCCGCCTGCCGCAGCACGCGACGCTGAAAATCAAGCGGCCGGTCAAAGTGCAGCCGATCGCCCGGGTGTGGTATCAGCAGCAGCAAAAACAGGTGCAACACCCCTGCCCGCTGCCGCTGATCGCCCTGTGTCAGGTTGAAAACGGCGCCGCGGTGCCGAAGATTGGCGAGCTGCTCAACTACGACGTCGACGCGGTGAAACACCGTTACAAACCCGACGCCCGGCCGCTGCGGCTGCTGGTGCCACGCCTGCACCTGTATACCGACGACGCTACTCGCTGAGGGCATACACCCGCAGGCGATGGCCGTCCGGATCCCGCGCCACGAAGGTGTAACCGAACGCCATCTCGGTCGGCGTTTGCTCAATCGGCAGCCCGAGTTCGCGCCACTGGTTATAGCGCGCCTCGACCTCTTGCGGATCCTGGCACAAAAAGCCCAGTTCACCGCCGCCGCCGGTCAGGGTCGCCGCAGGTTTTACCCCCTGTTTGGCCCACATCCCCAGCTTAAAGCCGTTGTTGAGCACGAACAGGGCGAAGCCAGGGGAAAGCTCTACCGGCGCCTGTCCCAGTAAGCGTTGATAAAAGGCGGCGCTGTTCAGCGGGTTGTCGACGTAAAGCAGGGTCATGCTGGGAAGAGTCATCGGTCTGTCCTCTGGGTGATGGGAACCGGCCGGTTCCCGATAGGCACAGACTAAAGCGCGCGGCTGACAGTTTATGGCAGCAGCGTGCCGCTATTGCTCCACAATGCCCTCGCTGAGGCGCCACTCTTTCAGCAGCCGCCGCCGGCCGCGCGGATAGCGCTGTTCCAACGGCATGGCGGCCTGAATGCGATCGAGGCGAAAATGGCGAAACGCCTGGCGCAGCTCGCACCAGGCGACCAGCACCTGGAGCTGGTCGAAAAAGCCCAGCGCAAAGGGCCACAGCAGGCGTTCGCTGCGCTGCCCCGCCAGATCGAGATAGTCGATATGCAGCTTGCGCTCGCGGCGAATGGTGTCACGGATCAGCACCCGCAGCTCATCTGCCACCGACGGTGCCTGAACCGGCGCGATCAATAGCGTGTTGGCCTCCAGCTCCTCCCGCAGCGCCGGCGGCAGCACGGCGGCGATCTTGGCCAGCGCCTGGCCCGCCGCGCTCGCCAGCTGGCTATCGCCGCGGCGGCTGACCCAGCGCATCCCCAGCACCAACGCTTCTGTCTCCGCCTGCGAGAACATCAGCGGCGGCAGCATAAAGCCGGGGCGCAGCACATAGCCGACGCCCGCCTCGCCGGCGATCTCCGCCCCCTGCTGCTGCAGCGTGGCGATATCGCGGTACAGCGTGCGCATGCTGATACCCAGCGTCTGCGCCAGCGCATGGCCCGCCACCGGATAACGGCGGCTGCGCAGCAGCTGCATCAGATCGAGTAAACGTTGTGCGCGCGACATCTTGATTTCTCCACAAAAAAAGGGCTTACCTCAGTAAGCCCCCGGTTGCCTCACAGATCAATCATTTCTGCATGCTGCCGACCATCGCTTCCGGCCGCACCCACTCGTCGAACTGCGCTTCGGTCAGGTAGCCGAGCTTCAGCGCCGCGGCTTTCAGCGTCAGCCCTTCCTTGTGCGCTTTCTTGGCGATTTCCGCCGCCTTGTCGTAGCCGATGTGGGTGTTGAGCGCCGTCACCAGCATCAGCGATTCGTTCAGCAACTGGGTGATGCGATCGCGGTTCGGTTCGATGCCCACCGCGCAGTGCTCGTTGAAGCCCTGCATGCCGTCGGCCAGCAGGCGAATCGACTGCAGGTAGTTGTGGATCACCATCGGGCGGAACACGTTCAGCTCGAAGTTGCCGGAAGCGCCGCCGATGTTTACCGCCACGTCGTTGCCCAGCACCTGGGCGCACAGCATGGTCATCGCCTCACACTGGGTCGGGTTGACCTTGCCCGGCATGATGGAACTGCCCGGTTCGTTCTCCGGGATCGAAATTTCGCCGATGCCGCAGCGCGGGCCGGAAGCCAGCCAGCGCACGTCGTTGGCGATCTTCATCAGCGAGGCCGCCAGCCCTTTCAGCGCGCCATGCCCCTGCACCAGCGCGTCGCAGGTCGCCAGCGCTTCGAACTTGTTCGGGGCGGTGACGAACGGCTGATGGGTCAACTCCGCCAGCGCTTTAGCCACGCGCACCGCGTACTCCGGATGGGTGTTCAGCCCGGTGCCGACCGCCGTGCCGCCAAGCGCCAGCTCGGCGATGTGCGGGATACTGTCCTCGATGTGTTTCAGATTGTGCGCCAGCATCGCCGCCCAACCGGAGATCTCCTGCCCCAGGGTCAGCGGCGTGGCGTCCTGCAGGTGGGTACGGCCGATTTTGACGATGTCGCGGTAGGCTTCAGCCTTGTCGCTCAGCGTCTTGTGCAGCACTTTCAGCTCGGGGATCAGATGTTCGCGCAGCGCAATCACCGCCGCCACGTGCATCGCGGTGGGAAACACGTCGTTGGAGCTTTGGCTTTTATTGACGTCGTCGTTCGGGTGCACCTTGCGCTCTTCACCGCGCACGCCGCCCAGCAGCTCGCTGGCGCGGTTGGCCAACACTTCGTTCATGTTCATGTTGGTCTGGGTGCCGGAACCGGTTTGCCAGATCGACAGCGGAAACTGGTCGGCATGGCTGTCCGCCAGCACTTCGTCGGCGGCGCTGATGATGGCGGCGCCCCGTTCGGCCGGCAGCAGCCCCAGATCCACGTTCACCTGCGCGGCGGCGCGCTTGGTCAACGCCAGCGCGTGGATCAGCGCGGTCGGCATCTTTTCGGAGGAAATGCGGAAATGCGCCAACGAACGCTGGGTTTGCGCGCCCCACAGCTTGTCGGCCGGTACTTCGATGGGGCCCATAGAGTCTTTTTCGATACGAACGCCTGCCATCATTATCTCCTTAGCATAATTCCTAAAATCGTAGGGTTAGGCCGACGCGCTACCCCCCGTCGGCATACACTCCCAGTATAGTGACATAATAACTATTCGCATTAAGAGAGTTATCTCACAGCACGTTTCATCTTTTTTACCCATTAACGACGCGGTTATTTTCCATCGGTTAACCCGCGGCGAAATAAACGGCCGGGAATGAGCCAGGAGAATAAAAGTGTGGCTAATCATTAACGCGGATGACGCGAATTAAAATTATTGATGCGCTGCGCCTGTAAATGATTGAGCTCATCGATACGTTGTTGCTGCAGATGATTGATCTCGTCGTAGGCGTCCTGCCGTTCATGATGCCGATAGGCCCCGGTCGCCACCGCGCCGGCGGTGAGCGCCAACGGGTGCGCCACGGGCACGATCGCGGCGGGAACCGCGACCGGCGCGGGTGCAACGACGATCGGCGCCGGCGCGATCGCCACGGCGCGCGGCGCCGCGTAGGGATAGGTGACAATCACCGCCGCCTGGGCTGCGCCGGCGCAAAGCCCCAACAGCAACAACAGTTTCTTCATGCAACAGACCTCTGGTTTTGTTAAATCGACTCGTTAGCCGTTACGGTAAAGGGGTCTGACGCGCAGGTTTAAGCTCGGCGTGTGATCGCCCGGCGCAGCGCGAAAATAATAATAAGGGAATGGCTCAGACGGTAAAAAATAAATTCAGCAGTCATATTTTGACATGCTGAATAATAAATAATGCGGCAGGATGAGCGGACTATCGGCAATAATCCTGCCGGTTCAAAAAATAATCGAACGGCGGGTTTTCCGGGCCGCCTTGAGGCCTGCGCGCCAATTGAGGCGCCGATCGTTATCACGCTATACTTTGGCCCCGTTGCCGGGCGCGACGTTATTCGGCGTTGTTTTGATCGCGCCCATGATTTTTCCTGCCGACGCGGGCGTATGATGGTTGTCGGCACAGATTTAACTAACCGTATAAAATCAGTAAGTTATTGCCATCCGGTACGGCAATGACGCTAAGGACGTTTATCGACATGCAAAAAATGACCAACGCGGTACAGAATTACGCCTGGGGCAGCCACGATGCGCTGACCCGTCTTTACGGCATCGCCAACCCTGATAATCTGCCGATGGCCGAACTGTGGATGGGCGCCCATCCCAAGAGCCCTTCCCGCGTGCCGGGCGCCGACGGCGAGCTGCGTTCGCTGCGCGATCTGATCGATGAAGACCAGCCAAAACAGCTGGGCACCAACGTCGCCAGCCGCTTTGGCGAGTTGCCGTTCCTGTTTAAAGTACTCTGCGCCGATCAGCCACTGTCGATCCAGGTCCACCCGAGCAAAGCGGCGGCCGAAATCGGCTTCGCGAAAGAGAATGCCGCCGGCATCCCCCTGAGCGCCGCCGAACGCAACTATAAAGATCCCAACCACAAGCCCGAGCTGGTGTTCGCCCTCACGCCGTTCCTGGCGATGAACGGCTTTCGCGAACTGGCCGATATCGTTTCCCTGCTGCAACCGATCGCCGGCGCACACCACGACATCGCCGCCTTCCTGCAACAGCCGGACACCGCGCATCTCGCAACCCTGTTCGCCAGCCTGCTGACGATGAGCGGCGAGCAAAAGTCGCTGGCGCTCGGCGTATTGAAAGCCGCGCTCAATAGCCAGCAGGGGGAACCCTGGGATACCGTACGCTTTATCGCCGGCTTCTATCCGGACGACAGCGGCCTGTTCTCACCGCTGCTGCTGAACGTGGTGCAGCTCGCGCCGGGCGAAGCGATGTTCCTGTATGCCGAAACACCGCACGCCTACCTGAAAGGCGTGGCGCTGGAGGTGATGGCCAACTCGGACAACGTGTTGCGCGCGGGCCTGACGCCGAAATTCATCGACGTGCCCGAGCTGCTGGCCAATCTGCAGTTCCGCCCGCAGCCGGCTTCCGGCCTGCTGACCCAGCCGGAGCCACGCGGCAACGAGCTGTTCTTCCCGATTCCGGTGGAGGATTTCGCCTTCTCGCTGCACGATTTGACCGCCGCCCCACAGGCGCTGGCGCAGCAAAGCGCCGCCATCGTGTTCTGCGTCACCGGCGAAGCGACGTTGGAAAAATCCGGGCAACGCCTGACGCTCAAGCCGGGCGAATCCTGCTTTATCGGGGCTTTCGAATCCCCGGTCAACGTCAGCGGCAGCGGCCGCATCGCCAGGGTTTATAACCAACTGGCCTAACCGTTGATAAATTTCAGCAAATTGCTTGCTGAAAGCGAGAGCTACCCCCACAATTAAACGCCTGCGGGCGTTTATTTTCGGCCCCTATTTGCCCCTCCCGCGCAACGGAGGGTGATAAGAAAAAAGGATGAAACAGAGCTATGAAAAAATCGTTAGTCGCTGTCAGCGTCATTGTGGTTCTTGGCGCAGCATGGACCGGGGCATCCTGGTACACCGGGAAACTGATCGAGCAGCACATGGGCGAAGTCGTCGACAACGCCAACGGCCAGCTGAAAGCTTACCTGCCGAAAGCCGGCGTGAAGCTGAGCTATGAAAATTACCAGCGCGGCCTGTTCAGCAGTAAAGTGCGTTATGTGCTGCGTTCCGACGGCACGGATACCAGTGAAGACGCGGCGCTGAAAGCCGGCGAAGAAGTGGCGTTCCTGGAAACCATCGATCACGGCCCGTTCCCCTTCGCCCAGCTGAAAAAATTCAATCTGCTGCCGAGCATGGCGTCGGTGCATACCGAGCTGGAAAATACCCCGGCGGTGAAAGGTCTGTTTGACACCACCAAAGGCAAATCGCTGTTTACCGCCGATTCGCGCATCTCTTACAGCGGGGACACCTCGTCCGCCATCGACATCATCCCGCTGGACTACCAGAAGGATAAGTCTTCGCTGAAATTCAGCGGCGCCACCATTAACGCCGATGTGTCCAGCGATCTGAAAAAATTCGTGCTGGACGCCAATAGCGACAATATCGTGTTCGCCAGCCCGAACGAATTCGGTCAAAACGAGCAGATCACCTTCCAGGGCTTCAACCTGAAAGGCAACAGCAACGAGAGCAAGTTCGGCGTGAAGCTCGGCGATCAGACGATGACGCTGAAGCAGTTCAAACTGACGATCGACGGTAAAGATACCGTGGCGTTGGACGGTTTCAACCTGGTGAGCAAGTTCGGCGAGCAAGGCAGCAGCAACATTGGCGGCCAGATCGACTACACCATGGACGCGCTCAAGGTGCAAGGCAACGATTTCGGCGCCGGCAAGCTGGCGCTGAAAATCGACAACGTCGACGGCAAGGCGCTGAAAGACTTCGCCGACAGCTACAACCGCCAGACCATGGCGCTGCTGCAACAGGGCGAGAACCTGGATCCGGCCGTGTATGAGCAGCAAAACGCCGAGCTGTTGCAAAAGAACCTGCCGCTGCTGCTGAAAGGCAACCCGAGCCTCAGCATCGCGCCGCTGAGCTGGAAAAACAGCAAGGGCGAGAGCACCTTCACGCTGGATCTGGCGCTGACCGATCCGAGCAAAGCCGCCTCCCCGGCGCAATCGCCGGATCAGCTGATCGCGCAGGCGGTTAAAAAGCTGGATATCAACCTGACCATTCCGGAAGCGATGGCCACCGAAGTGACCGCGAAAACCGCGCTGTTGCAGGGTTACAATGCGGAAGACGCGCAGAAACTGGCGCAGCAGCAAGTGCAGGGCCTGGCGGCCATGGGCCAGATGTTCAAGCTGACCACCCAGAAAGACGGCGTGATCGCGAGCAAGTTCCACTATGCCGACAACCAGGTTGACCTCAACGGCAACAAGATGTCGCTGCAAGAGTTCATCGGCCAGTTCGCCATGCTGGGCGCCCCGGCGGAAGACGCTGAACCGGCGCAGGAAGCGGAACCCGCTCCGGCACCGGCGCAGTAATCGCCTGACAGCCTGATCAAGGGCCCCCTGCGGGGCCCTTTTTATTTACCCCATTTTCGCGGCGTAAACCGCATCGCGGATCTGCTGCGGATAGCGGCCGCACATGCCTTCAAACGCGGTGTTGGTCAGTATCACCACGCTCAGCTGCGCCTGTGGATCAAAGAACCAGCTGTGGCCGTAAACGCCGCCCCAGGTCAGCGTGCCGGCATGCTGCGGCGTCTGCGCGGCATCTGTGTCCACCAGCAGCGCCCCGCCGAAACCGAATCCCCAGCCCGGCCCTTGCGTTTGCGCCTGCGCCCCCACGTGCGGGCTGCGCAGCAACGCCACCGTGTCCGGCCGCAACATGCCCTGCCCGCCGCTGCGCAGCGCCTCCACCAGCCGCAGCACATCGTCGGCATCGCCGACCATGCCCGCGCCGCCGGAAGGATAGGCCCCGGCGTTAAGCGCCCGCGCGGGTGAAAACAGTACCTCGCCCCCCGCCATCTCCTCCGGCAGCGCCAGCCGCAGGCCTTCATGCATGCGCTGCGGCCCTTGCGGCGTGTTGTAATACGGCGTCGCCAGGTTCGCGGCGTCCGCCGCATAAAACGCGGTATTGCCGAGCCCCAGCGGCCGCGCCACCCATTCGACAAACAGCTGCGGCAGCGGCATGCCCGTCACCCGTTCCAGCACCGCGCCAAGCACGTCGATCGCCAGCGAATAATTGAAGCGCTCCCCCGGCGCCGACAGCAACGGCGCCTGTGCCAACAGCCGCAGGTTTTGCTCCAGCGTCAGCGTCGACAGCTCCACGCCATCCTGGATCCCCAGCTGATGATAAACGCCCGCCGGCGGCTGGTTCAGCCGATAGTCCAGCCCGGCGGTGTGGCTCAGCAAATGACGAATCTTGATCGCCGGGCGCCGGCCGTCCGCCAACGCCGGAGTGAACCACGGCAGCCAGTCGCTGACCGCGTCGTCCAGGCTCAGCTTGCCCTGCTCAATCAGGCGCAGCGCCGCCAGCGTGGTATAGGGTTTGGAGACCGACGACAGTCGAAACTGCGTTTCTCGCCGCATCGGCCGCCGCGCTTCGCGATCGGCATAGCCGGCCGCCCCGGCGTAGCAAATCTCGCCCCGCCGCGCCACCAGCACTACGCTACCCACGATGCGCCCTTCGGCCATCGCCTGTTGATCGATCGCCGCGATCCGTTCTGTTAACGCCCGTTGTTCTGCCGACATGATTTTCATCTCTCTGATGGAAAGTAAAACCAGTCTAAAACCTTCGTCATAAATTAAAATAAGGCATAATTTAATGAATCATTAAGCACAGGTTATTGATAGATGAGTTCACTCCTGCAGCTGTTGCCCTATTTCGAAGCCGTCGCGCGCCTGGGCAACTTTACCCGCGCGGCCAGCCAACTGGGCGTCACGCCGCCGGCGGTGTCGCAAAACATTCAGGCGCTGGAGAATCAGCTGGGAGTGCGGTTATTTCACCGCACCAGCCGCTCGGTGCGCCTCAGCGACGAGGGCCGGTTGTTCTATCAGAAGGTATCGCCGGCGATGAGCCAGATCGACGTGGCGGCGGACGACGTGCGCGCTCTGGGCGCGCAGCCGGCGGGCCTGCTGCGCATTACGCTGCCGCAGCTGGCCGCTTCGCTGCTGGTAATGCCGCATCTGGCGGCGTTTCAGCGGCGCTATCCCGAGGTGCAGCTGGAGCTGTTTACCGAAGACCGCTTTTCCGATCTGGTGCTAGGCAGTTTCGATGCCGGCATTCGCATGCATGCCATGCTGCAAAAGGACATGATCGCCGTGCCGATCGACAACGGCCAGCGCCGGGTGCTGGTCGCCTCGCCCGACTATCTGGCGCGCTGCGGCGTACCGGCCACGCCGGACGATCTGCCCGTTCACCACTGCCTGCGCTACCGCTTCCCCGGCAGCGGCAAACTGGAACCCTGGTATTTCAGCCTGGGCGACGATGAACGCGCGCTGGACGTCAGCGGCAGTTTGATTTTTAACGAAGATCGGCTGATCAAGGATGCGGCGTTGGTGGGCCTGGGTATCGCACAGCGTTTTCAGGGCACGGTGTTGCAGGAGCTGGCGCAGGGGCAACTGGTGGAAGTGCTGCCGGATTACGCCAGCGAAGCGTCGGGTTTTTTCATCTACTTTCCCGCCGGCCGGCATCTGCCGCTCAAGCTGCGCGCCTTTATCGATTTCATGCGCGAGCAACGTGAACGGCAGCATCGCTGGTAGGGGCGCCTCGTCGGCGCCCCTGGCCGTCAGCGCTTCTCCAGCGCCTGGACGATGTGGTAAGCCGCCTCGACGCGATCGTCGTTCGGGAACCACTTGTTGGCCAGCATCACCACGGCGATATTTTTCGCCGGGATAAATACCGCGTAGGTGGAGAAGCCGCCGGTGGAGCCGGTTTTGTTATACCAGCCGGCGCGCAATTCCGGCTGCGGCGGCGTGATGGCGGTGGCCGGCGTGCCGTTCATGATCATCCCGGCGTTGTTGCCTTCAATCAAACGCGACAGTTTCACTGGATACGGGTAGTTCTCCCACATCAGATCCTGCGTGAACGCGCCCGCCTTGTAATACCCGACGTGCGTCGCGGCCAGCGCGTCGCGCCACGGCTGCGCCACCTTCACCTGCTGCAGGTTGGCGTCCAGATAGCGAATCAGATCGCGAGCGTTGGACTTGATGCCGTAAGATTCGGCGTCCAGCGGGCCGGGATTGACCCGCACCGGCTTATCGTCCTTGCTGTAACCCTGCGCATAGTTAGCCATCTGCGCCGCCGGCACCTGAACGTAGGTGTGGCTCATGCCCAGCGCCGGCAGCATCCCCTGTTCCATCGCCTGGATAAACGGCTGGTCGAGGCTCTTGGCGGCGATCATGCCCAGCATGCCGATGCCGAGGTTGGAATAGACGCGGTAGCTGCCCGCCGGGTGTTTCGGCTGCCAGGCCCGGTAGTAGGCCATCAGCTGGGCGTTGTTGGTGACGTCGTCCGGCACGAACAGCGGCAGGCCGGAGGTATGCGTCGCCAGATTCAGCAGGCTGACGCCGTCGAAGGCGCTGCCGCGCAGCTCGGGCAGGTAGCGGCTGGCCGGATCGTTGAACGACAGCTTGCCCTGCTGCTGCGCATAGACCGCCAGCGTCGCGGTGAAGGTTTTGCTCAGCGAGCCCACTTCGAACAGCGTCTGCTCGGTGATCGGTTTGCCGGTCTGCTTCGAGGCGACGCCATACGGGTAAATCTGCTGTTTGCCGTCGACCGACACGGCGATCGCCATGCCCGGTACGCCATATTTTTTCATCAGCGGCTGAATAACGGCGTCGATATCCTGCTGCTGCGCGGCCTGAGCGGTCGGCAAGATCAGTGCGGCGATCAGCGCGGCCGCCAGGCGGTTCATTTTCGTCATGATAGAAGCTCTTAGGTTGCAGGGTATCGGCCGCGGCCAAAAGTTTTTATTGGCGTTATGCACGGCGCTTTCCCTGATTGATGATGTCATTCCTTTAAGGCTGCGGCGACGCTCACAGCAGCCGCGCCAAATATCGGATTTTGCCGCCGGGTTGACAAGCGATAATAATTTCAGCCAGCATAAAGAAAAACTTATGGCTATCGACAATGCGCAATCGACTTCCCCTCAACGCCCTGCGGGCGTTCGAATCCTCCGCTCGCCACCTGAACTTCACCCGCGCCGGTCTGGAGCTGCGCGTCACCCAGGCCGCCGTCAGCCAGCAGGTGCGCATGCTGGAAGAACAGCTGGGCATTCAGCTGTTCCGCCGCCTGCCGCGCGGGCTGGATCTGACCGAAGAGGGCCAGGCGCTGCTGCCGGTATTGAGCGACGCCTTCGACCGCATCGAGGCGGTGCTGCAGCAGTTCGAAGGCGGGCATTTCCACGAGGTGCTGACGGTGGCGGTGGTCGGCACCTTCGCCGTCGGCTGGCTGATGCCGCGGCTGGCGGCATTCCGCACGGCGCACCCGTTTATCGATCTGCGGGTGCTGACCCACAACAATCTGGTCAATCTGTCGGCCGACGGCATGGATTTCGCCATCCGCTTCGGCGAAGGCCTCTGGCCCGCCACCTGCAATATCAAGCTGTTCGACGCGCCGCTGACGGTGCTTTGCCCGCCGGCGGTCGCCGCGCGCCTGCGCACGCCGCAGGATCTGCAGCACGAGCAGCTGATGCGCACCTACCGCAAGGACGAGTGGGAACGCTGGTTCGCGGCGGCACAGGTGACGCCGTGGCGGATCAACGGCCCGGTGTTCGACTCGTCAAGGCTGATGGTGGAAGGCGCGATCCAGTGCGATGGCGTGGCGCTGGCGCCGGTCAGCATGTTCCGCCGCGAACTGGCCGCCGGCGCGCTGCAGCGGCCGTTCGCCGCCGAGGCCGCGCTCGGCGCCTATTGGCTGACCCATTTGAAATCGCGAGATCTGACGCCGGCGATGAAAACCTTTATCGGCTGGATCCGCCGGGAGGCGGAGGAGGAACAGCAGCAGGGCTAGGCAGAACCGCGCCGGATCAGCGTCGGCGGCAGAATGACGTTCTGCGCCGGCAGGTCGGCGTCACCGATGCGCTGCAGCAGGCGCGCGGCGGCGCTGCGCCCCACTTCCCGCGCCGAGCTGGAGACGAAGGTCAGCGGCGGCTCGGTCAGTTCGGCCTCCGGCACGTCGCCAAAGCCGATCAGCGCCACCTGCCGCCCGTAGTAGGCGTCGACCCCGTCCGAACCGATGCTGCGGCCGCTGCGCGCCAGGCCAAAATAGGCGCCGAGCGCCACCGATGCCTTGTGGCAGACGATGGCGGTAATGTTCGGGTAATGGCGCAGCAGTTGCTCCGCCGCTTCCGCCGCCTGGCGCTGCCGGCAATCGCACTCGACGATCCATTCACTGCGAAACGGCAGGCCGTACTGCACCAGCGTGGCGCAAAAGCCGCCCAGCCGCTCGGCGCGCGTCAATGAATCGCTCTGGCCGCCGAGGTAGGCGATTTGGCTGTGGCCGCGCTTGATCAAAAATTCGGTGGCCAGCTTGGCGGCCTGCATGTTGTCCGGCCGCACCACGTCCACGCCGTCGAGACCGCTGGAGCGCGCCACGCAGACCAGCGGTACGCCCTGCTCGGCCGCCTTCTCCTTCAGGCCCGCCGCCGCGCGAATGCCGCCCGCCAGCACGATGCCATCGACGCCCTGCGCCAGCAGCGCGTCAAACGCCCGCTGCAGGCCCTGGCCGTCGCGCCCGCTCTGCGTCAAAAACAGCAGCTTATCGTGCGCCTCCAGCGCTTCGCTCAGCCCGGCGGTCATTTCGGCATAGAAGGGTTCGCAGATGTCGCGCAGAATAAGGCCGATCACCCCGGACTCCCCGCCGCGCAGCGTCGCCGCCTGGCGATTGCGCACATAGCCCAGCTGCTCTATCGCCTGATTGACCTTCTCGACGGTGGTCGGCGAAATGCGCCCCTTGCCGCTCAACACCAGGGAAACCGTGGTGACCGACACGCCCGCCTGTTGCGCCACATCGGTGATGGTGATCTTTTTGATGCTCATAGTCTCTGCGAACCCGTTCCTGGGCAACCCGCGCCGTAATGATCAAGGGTATACCGAATCCGTTAGCTCAGTAAAACGTTTTACTGCCAGCCGCATTGTCGCTAAAAACCGGGCGGCAGATTTGTGATTGGCGGCGCATTTTTGCTAGGTAAAACGTTTTATCTTCTTTTTACCTAATCTGCAGTCCTCTTTTTGCTCGTCTTTTCGCCAGGAGAAGTCGGTTATGTCAGCAGCCAACAAACCAAAAATCACCCTCTGGGAGTTCTTCCAGAGCCTGGGCAAAACCTTCATGTTGCCCGTCGCCTTGCTCTCTTTCTGCGGCATCATGCTGGGGATCGGCAGCTCGCTGAGCAGCCGCGACGTGATCACCCTGATGCCGTTTATCGGCCACCCGATCTTCCAGCTGGTCTTTACCTGGATGAGCAAGGTAGGCTCCTTCGCCTTCAGCTTCCTGCCGGTGATGTTCGCCATCGCCATTCCGCTGGGTATGGCGCGCGAGAACAAGGGCGTCGCCGCCTTCTCCGGCTTCGTCGGCTTCGCCGTGCTGAATCTGGGCACCAATTTCTACCTGACCGCCGCCGGCGTGCTGCCCACCAGCGATCCGCTGGTGCTGAAAGCCAACAATATCCAGAACATCCTCGGCATTCAGTCGATCGATACCGGCATCCTCGGCGCGGTGATCGTCGGCATCATCGTCTATCGCCTGCATGAACGCTTCCACACCATCCGCCTCCCGGACGCGCTGGCGTTCTTCGGCGGCACGCGCTTCGTGCCGATCGTCACCACCGTGGTGCTGGGCCTGTGCGGCCTGGTGATCCCGCTGATCTGGCCGTGGTTCGCCGCCGGCATCACCGGGCTGGGTTGGGTGATCAACAGCGCCGGCGCCTTTGGCCCGATGCTGTTCGGCACCGGCGAACGCCTGCTGCTGCCGTTCGGCCTGCAGCACATTCTGGTGGCGCTGATCCGCTTTACCGAGGCGGGCGGCACGATGGAAGTGTGCGGCCACAGCGTCAGCGGCGCCCTGACCATCTTCCAGGCGCAGCTTTCCTGCCCAACCACCACCGGCTTCGCCGAAAGCGCCACCCGCTTCCTGTCGCAGGGTAAAATGCCGGCGTTCCTCGGCGGCCTGCCGGGCGCGGCGCTGGCGATGTACCACTGCGCCAAACCGGAGAACCGTCATAAAATCAAAGGGCTGTTGATTTCCGGCGTGGTGGCCTGCGTGGTCGGCGGCACCACCGAGCCGATCGAGTTCCTGTTCCTGTTCGTCGCGCCGTTCCTCTACCTGATCCACGCGCTGCTCACCGGGCTGGGCTTTACCGTGATGGCGCTGCTGGGCGTGACCATCGGCAATACCGACGGCAATATCATCGACTTCGTGGTGTTCGGCATTCTGCACGGCACCGCCACCAAGTGGTATCTGGTGCCGGTGGTGGCCGCCGTCTGGTTCGTCGGCTATTACGCCATTTTCCGCTTCGCCATCCAGCGCTTTAACATCAAAACGCCGGGCCGCGAGAGCGACGGTGCCGGCAGCCAAAGCGCGCCGAGCGGCGCGGTGGGCAAATCCGGCTACAACGTGCCGGCGATTTTGGCGGCGCTCGGCGGCCCGGACAACATCATCACGCTGGACAACTGCATCACCCGCCTGCGCCTGTCGGTCAACGACATGAGCCGGGTGGACGACGCGGCGCTGAAGGCCAACCGCGCCATCGGCGTGGTGCATCTCAACGACCACAATCTGCAGGTGGTGATCGGCCCGCAGGTGCAATCGGTGAAGGATGAATTAGACTCACTGATAGCCACGGCGCAACCTGCCGCGGCGCTGCAGGGAGCCACCCATGTTTGATTTCTCCACCCCGATCGACCGCCACGGCACCTGGTGCACCCAGTGGGACTATATCGCCGATCGTTTCGGCAGCGACGACCTGCTGCCGTTCACCATCTCCGATATGGATTTCGCCACCGCGCCGTGCATTCTCGACGCATTGCAGCAGCGCCTGCAGCACGGCGTGCTGGGCTACAGCCGCTGGCAGCACGAGGATTTTCTCGGCGCGCTGCGCCACTGGTATCAGCAACGTTTCAACGTCGCCATCGACACCGCGACGGCGGTGTACGGCCCTTCCGTTATCTACATGGCGGCGCAGCTGATCCGCCAGTGGTCGGTGCCGGGCGATTACGTGGTGACCCATACCCCGGCCTACGACGCTTTCTACAAGGTGATCCTCGCCAACCAGCGCCAGCTGTTGGCCTGCCCGCTGCAAAAAGCCGGCGACGACTGGCGCTGCGATATGGCGCACCTCGAAGCGTTGCTGGCGCGGCCGCAGACCAAGATCCTGCTGCTGTGCAGCCCGCATAACCCCACCGGCAAAGTGTGGCGCCGCGACGAGCTGCAGCAGATGGCCGAACTGTGCGAGCGCCACGACGTGCGCGTCATCAGCGACGAGATCCATATGGACATGGTGTGGGGGGAACACCGCCATACACCGTGGAGCCAGGTGGCGAGCGGCGCCTGGGCCCTGCTGACCTCAGGTTCCAAGAGTTTCAACATTCCGGCGCTGACCGGCGCCTACGGCTTCATCAACGACGCCGCCAGCCGCGAAGCCTACTTCCAGCAGCTCAAAGCCCGCGACGGCCTTTCTTCGCCGGCGGTGCTGGCGGTGGCCGCGCACGTGGCCGCCTATCGGCACGGCGAACCCTGGCTGGATGCCCTGCGCGACTACCTGCAGGATAATCTGACCTACGTCGCCGAGCGGCTGGAGCAGGCGTTTCCGGCGCTGGGCTGGCGCCCGCCGCAGGCCACCTACCTGGCCTGGATCGATCTGCGGCCGCTGGCCGTAGACGATCGAGCGCTGCAGCAGGTGCTGATCGAGCGCGAAAAGGTGGCGATCATGCCGGGCTTTACCTACGGCGAGGAAGGCCGCGGTTTCCTGCGCCTCAACGTCGGCTGCCCGCGCAGCAAGCTGGAGGCCGGCATGGACAAGCTGATCGCCGGATTGCGGTTGGTGCTGGACGAGCAATAGCGCGAGGGGGCGAGCCTCTGCCCGCCCCTTCGTTACCCCTGAACAGGCGGGATCTCCTCCAGGCGGCGATAGACCGTCAGGCCCCACTCGTTGGCCAGCCGCACGTCGTTATCGGCCCCCGCAGATGCCCCTTCGATGCGATACACCGCCTGACACTGCGCAATCAGCCGGTGGGCCACCGGGTAAAGAAACGCCTCGCTCACCGCATCGCCAACCTGCGTGGAACCCGCCGCGGCCGCCAAAGGCAGCGCCAGCCACTCACCGATCACCGGCACGTGCCCCCGCTGGTAAACCGCCAGCGCCGCCTGTTCCAGGCGCGCCAGATTGGCAGCGATACGCTGCGGATCGCCATCGGTGCCGCTGCGATAGGGGCCGGCGATCAGGATTTGTTGGGCTTTCATCGTTCTTCCTCCAATGTCCGGTTCAAGGCGACAAACTGCAGCAGCATGATGGTCTTGGCATCAACGATCGTGCCCTGGCGAATCGCCTGCAGGGCTTGCGCCAGCGGCAGCTCGAGTACCTCCAGATCTTCCCCCTCCGCCGCCACGCCGCCGCCCTCGTTGATGCGGTCGTCTGCCTGATATTCGCCGACGAAAAAGTGCAGCTTCTCGGTGACCGAGCCTGGGCTCATATAGGCTTCGAACACCTTTTCCACGTTCTGCACGAAATAGCCGGTTTCCTCTTCCGCTTCAGCGCGGATGCGCGCCTCCGGCGACGCGTTGTCCAGCAAGCCGGCGGCGGCCTCAATCAACATGCCGTCATGGCCGTTAACGAAGACCGGAAAGCGGAACTGGCGCGTCAGGATCACCGTTTGCGCCTGTCGGTTGAACAGCAAAATCACCGCGCCGTCACCGCGATCGTAAGTCTCACGGCTTTGTCGCTGCCAGACGCCATCGCGCCGCAGAAAATCAAAGGTGGTTTTTTTCAGCAGGTACCAGTCATCGGACAACACCCGGGTTTCGACAATGCGAACCCTGTCTTTAGTGGCTATCATCGGTTTACTCCGCCAGAGGAAGGAAATTGATACTATCGTGCAGTTTCGTGTATGATCAAGATATTTCGTGCAAATCAAATTTGAGAGGAAAATGGCCATGTTGACCAGCCAGCGCAAGAAGATCATTCTGGAAAAACTGGCCCAGGACGGCCAGGTGTTGGCCAAGCAGCTCAGCGAAATGTTCGGGCTGTCGGAAGATACTGTCCGGCGCGATCTGCGCGAACTGGACGCCGAGGGGTTGCTGCAGCGGGTGCATGGCGGCGCCCTGCCGGTTTCTTCCGCCATTGCCAGCTTCGCCGAACGCAATCAGTTGGAATCCGGCGCCAAACGCGCGATCGCCAAAGCGGCGGCGGCGCTGATCGCCCCCGGCCAGGTGGTGATCATCGACGGCGGCACCACCTCCGCAGAACTGGTCCGGCAGCTGCCGCCCAATCTGAACGCCACTATCGTCACCCACAGCCCCAGCGTCGCCGTGGGCCTGGCCGATCACCCCACGGTGGAGGTGATCCTGATCGGCGGCCGGCTGTACAAACATTCGATCGTCAGCGTTGGCGCCGCCGCGGTGGAAGCGATGTCGCATATTCGCGCCGATCTCTATTTTATGGGCGTGACCGGCGTGCACCCCACCGCGGGGCTGAGCACCGGCGATCTGGAGGAGGCCTACATCAAACGCGCGCTGGCGGCCCGCGCGGCGGAAACCGTGGTGCTGGCCTCCGCCGCCAAGCTTAACGCCGCCTCGCAGTATGCGATCGGTGACATTACGCTGGCACATACCATCATCGTTGAACGCGCCACCGACGACGCATTGATCGCGCCGTTGCAGCAGGCGGGCGTCAGCGTGTTGAAAGCCTGATTCACGACGATAATGCGATACACCTCGCATTATTTGTGATTAAGGTCACTTTTTTATGCAACGAGATGGCAAGTTTCATTCATTTGTTTTTATACTGTTCTGCACTTTACCTACGATAAATTAGCGAGTGCCCAGCATGATCGATCCCCGCCTACCGCTTACCGACATTCACCGCCATCTCGACGGCAACATCCGCGCGCAGACCATTCTCGACCTCGGTCGTCAGTTCAACCTCGCCCTGCCGGCCAACGATTTGGAGAGCCTGCGCCCGCACGTGCAGATCACCCACGCCGAACCGGATCTGGTCAGCTTCCTGCAGAAACTGGACTGGGGCGTAGCGGTGCTGGGCGATCTGGACGCCTGCCGCCGGGTGGCCTACGAAAACGTCGAGGACGCCGCCAACGCCGGCCTGCACTACGCCGAGCTGCGTTTTTCTCCTTACTACATGGCGATGAAGCATCAGCTGCCGGTCGCCGGCGTAGTGGAAGCGGTGATCGACGGGATCCGCTCGGGCTGCCGCGATCGCGACATCGACATTCGCCTGATCGGCATCATGAGCCGCACCTTTGGCGAGGCCGCCTGTCTGCAGGAATTGGAAGGGTTGCTGGCGCTCCGCGACGGCATTACCGCGCTGGATTTGGCGGGCGATGAGCTGGGCTTCCCCGGCAGCCTGTTCCTCAACCACTTCAACCGCGCGCGCGACGCCGGTCTGCGCATCACCGTGCACGCGGGCGAAGCCGCCGGCCCGGAAAGCATCTGGCAGGCGATCCGCGAGCTGGGTGCCGAGCGTATCGGCCACGGGGTGAAAGCGGTCGAAGATCCGGCACTGATGGACTTCCTGGCGGAACACGGCATCGGCATCGAATCCTGCCTGACCTCCAACATCCAGACCAGCACCGTGCCTTCGCTGGCGCAGCATCCGCTGGCCACCTTCCTGCGCCACGGCGTGCTGGCATCGATCAACACCGACGATCCGGCGGTTCAGGGCATCGAGATCGAGCACGAATACCGCGTCGCCGCGCCGCAGGCCGGGCTGACGCCGGAGGAAATCCGCACCGCGCAGGAAAACGGCCTGAAGCTGGCCTTCCTCAGCGAGCAGGAAAAACAGGCGCTGCGCGCCAAAGTGCAAGGTTAAATTCCCCCAAGGCGCCACACGGCGCCTTCTTCTCATCCCCCGTTTTCTTCTGCCTGCTCGTCTTTATCGCTGTTTTCACCCATAACTCTGCCGCACTAGAGGAATTTCTTATGTCTGACAAACTACGCCGCATCGTGCTGACCGGCGGCCCGGGTTCGGGCAAAAGCACGCTCATCGAGGTTCTTCATCGCCGTGGCTACCCGCATTCGCAGGAGGCGGGCCGGGCGATTATTCAGGAGCAGGTGAGTATTGGCGGCAATGCGCTGCCGTGGGGCGATCGCCAGGCTTTCGCCGAGCGGATGCTGGATTGGGAACTGCGCTCATGGCGGGAAGCGACGGGCGCAACATGCTGGTTCTTCGATCGCGGCCTGCCGGATATCGCCGGTTACCTGACGCTGTGCGGGTTGCCGATCCCCGCCCCCTTAACCGCGGCGATCGGCGCTTTTCGCTATGCCGATACGGTGTTCATCGCCCCGCCATGGCGAGCGATCTACGCGCAGGACAGCGAGAGAAAACAATCTTTCGCCGAAGCCGAGCAGACCTATCGAGCGATGCTGGCCGTCTACCGTCGATCGGGCTATCGGCTGCAGGAGCTGCCGCGCGCCTCACCCGACGAGCGCGCCGACTTTCTGCTCGACGCGCTGGGCTGCCGTTAGCGGCCTGCGGTCTATTTGGCCGCCAGCGCCTCCGCCTCGGCCCGTTGTTTGGCGGTTTTACGCGCATAGCGCTGCGCCAGCACCGCGCACACCATCAGCTGCACCTGGTGGAAAATCATCAGCGGCAGCACCATGGCGCCTACCGCCGCGGCCGGGAACAGCACGTTGGCCATCGGGATGCCGTTCGCCAGGCTTTTTTTCGAGCCGCAGAAGACGATAGTGATCTCATCGGCGGTATTGAAGCCCAGCCAGCGCGCCGCGTAGGTGTTGATCACCAACACCACCGTCAGCAGCACCAGCGACATCACCAGGATGGTCAGCAGCGACCAGCCGTCGATGCGATGCCAAATCCCTTCCACCACCGCCGCGCTGAACGCAGTATACACCACCAGCAGGATCGACGAGCGGTCGGTCAGGTTGATCAGCTTACGATGGCGATCGACCCACTTGCCGATCAGCGGCCGCGCCAGGTGACCGACGACGAACGGCACCATCAGCTGCAGAATGATTGAACCGATGGCGTGCAGCACGTCGGTATTGCCGCCCTGGGTATGCATCAACGCCCCCACCAGCAGCGGCGACAGGAACACACCGAGAATGCTCGACGCCGAGGCGCTGCAGATCGCCGCCGCCACGTTGCCGCCCGCCGCCGAGGTAAAGGCGATGGCCGATTGCACCGTGGCCGGCAGCGCGCACAGGTAGAGGAAGCCGAGATAGACCGTCGGCGTCATGATGCCCGGCACCAGCAGGTTCATCGCCAGGCCGAGCAGCGGGAACAGCGCAAAAGTGCTGAGGAACACCAGCAGATGCAGCTTCCAGTGGCTCATGCCGGCGACGATCGCCTCGCGCGACAGTTTGGCGCCGTGCATAAAGAACAGCAGCGCGATGGCGGCGGTGGTCAGGTGCTCAAAGAAGGTTTTCCAGATGCCTTCGCAGGGGAACAGGGAGGCGACGATCACCACCAAAATCAGGACCAGCAAAAATTTATCAATGCGCAAACGCTGCAACCAGGACATGAAACGGATTTCCTTGCACGTAAAGTCGTAAAAAGGCCCGACATGGCGCCGGGCACAGAGAAATGAACGGGATCAGACCACCGGCAGCGCCTGCTGCAACCGGGCCGATTCCAGCCCCAGTTCGATCAATGCCATCACCGCAATGGCGTCGGCGGCCGGCACCGGGTTTTCGCCGATGCCGGCGATCGCGTCGCGCACCGCGGCGTAATAAGCCGGGTAGTTGCCGGGAATGTTGAGCAGCGGTTGCTCCGCCAGCAGATCGCCACGTGACAGCGTCACTACACCCTCGCGCATGTCATAGCCCCAATCGGCCTGCGGCAGGCGCTCGCCGGCCTTCAACCGGTCTTCCTGCGGATCCAGGCCATATTTGACATAGCTGCCGCGGGTGCCGTGCACCACGTAGCGCTGGCTCTCTGCCGCCACCAGCATGCTGGCGTGCAGCACCACGCGGCGATCGCCATAGCTCAGCAGCGCGTGGAAATAGTCCACCGCCTGCGCCCCCGGCCGCAGCTCACCCAGATCGACAAACAGCCGCTCGGGTTTGCCGAAGAGTTGCAGCGCCTGATCGAGCAGATGCGGCCCCAAATCGAACCAGATGCCGCTGCCGACGCCGCCCTGTTCGCGCCAGCGCTGGCGCACCTGCGGCCGGTAGCGATCGAAATGCGACTCGAAATAGACCACCTCGCCCAGCGCGCCCTCATTCAGCAGCGCTTTCAGAGTAAGGAAGTCGCTGTCCCAGCGGCGGTTGTGAAATACCGACAGCAGCAAACCGCTCTGCTGCGCCTGCTGTTGCAGCGCCTGCGCTTGTGACAATGTCACGGTAAACGGTTTATCCACCACCACGTGCTTGCCGGCGGCCAGCGCCTGCTGCGCCAGCGGGAAGTGGGTATCGTTGGGAGTGGGAATCACGATCAGATCGAGGGTGGGATCGGTGAACAGCGCCTGCGCATCGCCCACCACCGCCATCGACGGCCAGTCGGCGTGCACTTTGCCGGCATCGCTGCTGGCGACGGCAGCCAGCTCGAGCCCAGGCGTACCGGCGACAAGCGGCGCATGAAAGGTTTTGCCGGCGTAGCCGTAACCGACCAGCCCGACACGAATTTTCTCAGCCATGGGATTTCCTCTTGCAGGCTCACGACAGACCTTTCGATTTGACACCATGCGGCCGGATGGAACAAGAAGTAAATGAGATGTTAATTTGAAGCGGGCTTAATACGGCGTCGAGTAGCCAAACGTGCTGCCACCCGCCGCGATGCCGAGCTATCCGGTTGATTGAGATGACGAAGCCGGTATTACCCGCTAAGCTATGCCGCCTGTGATCCCCGTTTCAATCAGGAAGCCTTTATGTCTCAAGCTGAATACTCTCGTATCGGCGGTTGGTTGCTGGCCCCGATGGCCTATCTGATCGTCACCCTGCTCAGCGCCAGCCTGATGCTGCTCCTGTACGCCATGGCGATCTTCATGCCCGAATCGCGCGACTACCTGCTGACCAACGCCCAGGCGTTTACCCTGCAATGGTACTTTTCGGTGCTGACCACGCTCTTGATGTGGTGCTTCACCCTGTGGCTGCTGTGGCTGTTTTGCCAGCGCTCGCAGCGCTTTCCCAAACTGTTTTTGCTGTGGCTGCTGATCACGGTGCTCCTGGCGGTGAAAGCCTTCGCCTTCGCGCCGGTGCCGGATGAAGTGGCGGTGCGCAGCCTCGGCTGGCCGCTGCTGATGGCGGCGCTGCTGGTGCCTTACATCAAGCGCTCGCAGCGGGTCAAAGGCACCTTTACCGAACGTTAAGGGCGGTTGCAGCACGTTTTATCGGGTGTTTTGTGTAAATTTTCGCCAAAAAAGGCAATACCCCTGCGATTCATATGTTGTCGTCCGGCCGCCGATTCCCGATAATAGGCGGCTTTTATTTTTTTAGGCATCGCAATGACCGAATACCTGCTCCTGTTTGTCGGCACCGTACTGGTGAACAACTTCGTTCTGGTGAAGTTTCTTGGCCTGTGCCCGTTCCTCGGCGTTTCCAAGAAGCTGGAAAGCGCCATCGGCATGGGAATGGCCACCACCTTCGTCATGACGCTGGCCTCCGTCAGCGCCTGGGTGATCAACACCTTTATTCTGGTTCCGCTGGATCTGGTGTACCTGCGCACGCTCTCCTTCATTCTGGTGATCGCCGTCGTCGTGCAGTTCACCGAGATGGTGGTGCGCAAGACCAGCCCGGCGCTCTACCGCCTGCTGGGCATCTTCCTGCCGCTGATCACCACCAACTGCGCGGTGCTGGGCGTGGCGTTGCTTAACGTTAACCTCGGCTACAACTTCCTGCAGTCCGCCGTGTACGGCTTCAGCGCCGCCGCCGGTTTCTCGCTGGTCATGGTGCTGTTTGCCGCCATTCGCGAACGTCTGGCGGTCGCCGACGTGCCGGCGCCGTTCCGCGGCTCCTCGATCGCGCTGATCACCGCCGGGCTGATGTCGCTGGCCTTTATGGGCTTTACCGGGCTGGTGAAATTCTAATGACTGCGTTGTGGATAGCTATCGCGGCTTTAAGCGCGCTCGGGCTGCTGTTCGGACTGGTGCTGGGCTACGCCGCGCGCCGTTTTGAGGTGGAGGAGGATCCGGTCGCCGAGCAGGTCGACGCGATCCTGCCGCAGAGCCAGTGCGGCCAGTGCGGCTACCCCGGTTGCCGCCCCTACGCCGAGGCGGTGGCCAACGGCGAGATGATCAACAAATGCGCGCCGGGTGGCGAACAGGTGATGTTGAAACTGGCGGAGCTGCTCAACGTCGAGCCGCAGCCGCTGGGCAGCGAAGCCGCCGCCGAACCGGAGCGTAAAGTGGCCTATATCGACGAGGCCAACTGCATCGGCTGCACCAAGTGCATTCAGGCCTGCCCGGTGGACGCCATCGTCGGCGCCACCCGCGCCATGCACACCGTCATCACCGACCTCTGCACCGGCTGCGACCTGTGCGTCGCCCCTTGCCCTACCGACTGTATTGAAATGAGACCGGTCGCCACCACCACCGCCAACTGGAAGTGGGACATGAAGACGATCCCGGTGCAAGTGATCCACGTGGAGCAACATGCTTAATCTGTTCGCCGCCTTTAAAAAAGACCGGATCTGGGATTTCAACGGCGGGATCCATCCGCCGGAAATGAAAACGCAGTCCAGCGGTGCGCCGCTGCGTGTCGCTCCCCTGCCCAAGACCTTTATCATTCCGCTGCAGCAGCATCTGGGGCCGGAAGGCGAGCTGTGCGTCAATGCCGGCGATCGGGTGTTGAAAGGCCAGCCGCTGACCGTCGGCCGCGGCCGCACCGTGCCGGTTCACGCCCCGACCTCGGGCACCGTCAGCGCCATCACGCCGCACATCACCGCGCACCCTTCCGGGCTGACGGAGCTGTGCGTGATTATCGAGGCGGACGGCGAAGACCGCTGGTGCGAGCGCGATCCGGTGGCTGACTATCGCCAAGCGCCCGCCGCGGATCTGATTCAACGTATTCATCAGGCCGGCATCGCCGGTCTGGGCGGCGCCGGTTTCCCAACCGCCAGCAAGCTGCAGGGCGGCATGAGCGGCGTGGAAACGCTGATCCTCAACGCCGCCGAGTGCGAACCTTACATCACCGCCGACGATCGCCTGATGCAGGAACATGCCGATCAGATCGTTGAAGGCACGCAGATCCTGCAACATATTCTGCAACCCAAGGTCACGCTGATCGGCATTGAAGACAACAAACCGGAGGCGATCGCGGCGCTGAAGCAGGCGTTGCGCGGCCAGTCCGGCATTGCGCTGCGCGTTATCCCCACCAAATACCCGTCCGGCGGCGCCAAACAGCTGACCAAGATCCTGACCGGCAAGGAAGTGCCGCACGGCAAGCACTCCTCCGCCATCGGCGTATTGATGCAAAACGTCGGCACCGCCTTCGCCATCAAGCGAGCGATCGTCGACGGTGAACCGCTGATTGAGCGCGTAGTGACCCTGACCGGCGACGCGATCGAGCGCCCGGGCAACCTGTGGGCGCGCATCGGCACGCCGGTGCAGCACCTGCTTGACTTCGCCGGTTTCCGCCCGCAGGCGCAGCAGATGGTGGTCATGGGCGGCCCGCTGATGGGCTTCACCCTGCCTGCGCTGAACGTGCCGATCGTCAAGATCAGCAACTGCATTCTGGCGCCGACGGTCGATGAAATGACACCGCAGGAGCCGGAGCAGTCCTGCATCCGCTGCGGCCTGTGCGTAGACGCTTGCCCTGCCGGGCTGCTGCCGCAGCAGCTGTACTGGTTCAGCCGTGGGCAGGAGCACGACAAGGCGCGCAACCATAACCTGTTCGACTGCATTGAATGCGGCGCCTGCGCGTTCGTCTGCCCCAGCAACATCCCGCTGGTGCAGTACTACCGTCAGGAAAAGGCCGAGATCAAGGCTATCGATCTGGAAGCGGCGCGCGCCGCCGAGGCCAAGGCGCGTTACGAAGCCAAGCTGGCCCGCCTGGAGCGCGAGAAGCTGGCGCGCGAAGAGCGGCACAAAAAAGCCGCCGTCAAACTGACCGACGACGATCAGGGTGCGGTGCAGGCCGCGTTGGCGCGCGTGCGCAGCAAAAATGCCGAAGCGGCGGTCACGCCGGTCGACGGCCAGCAGCCGGATAACAGCGAAATGATCGCCGCCCGCGAAGCGCGTAAAGCGCAGGCGCGTGAACGCCGCGCCCAGTTGGCGGCCGAGGCGGAAAAAGAGGCGCCACCGGCGGCCTCCGGCGACGACGCGCGCAAAGCCGCCGTGGCCGCGGCGCTGGCCCGCGTGAAAGCGCGCAAGGAAGCGCCGGCCGCAGACAACGCCGCCCCGGCGGCAACAGAGGACGATCCGCGTAAAGCGGCCGTTGCTGCCGCCCTGGCGCGCGTCAAAGCCAAAAAGGCAGAGCAGCTGGCAGATACCCCAGCCGCAGCGGAACCGGCGCCGGCAGCCGCCGAAGAAGATCCGCGCAAGGCGGCGGTCGCTGCCGCTCTGGCGCGTGTCAAAGCCAAGAAAGCGGCGCAGCAGACGGATGCCCCTGCAGCGGCGGAAACGGCGCCGGCAGCCACCGAGGAAGATCCGCGCAAGGCGGCGGTCGCGGCGGCTATCGCCCGCGCCAAAGCCAAGAAAGCGGCGCAGCAGGCGGACGCCCCTGCAGCGGCGGAAACGGTGCCGGCAACCGCCGAGGAAGATCCGCGCAAGGCGGCGGTCGCGGCGGCTATCGCCCGCGCCAAAGCCAAGAAAGCGGCGCAGCAGGCGGACGCCCCTGCACCGGCCGAAACGGCGCCGGTAACCGCCGAGGAAGATCCGCGCAAGGCGGCGGTCGCGGCGGCACTGGCGCGTGTCAAAGCCAAGAAAGCGGCTCAGCAGGCGGATGCCCCTGCAGCGGCGGAAACGGCGGCGGCAGTCACCGAGGAAGATCCGCGCAAGGCGGCGGTCGCGGCGGCTATCGCCCGCGCCAAAGCCAAAAAAGCCGCCAGGGAATCGCTGGCGGCGGAAACGGAAGACAAATGATGACAGCGGCGCCTGGCTGACGCCGGCGCCGTTTAATCGATAGAGATCAGGTAGGTGTAATCCACATCAATCTGGCGCAGTTTGGATTCCGGATTCCACTCTTTGGTTTGAATGATCTCCATTTCCATACTGCCGCGCACTTCATCCTTCAGCCCCGGCATTACATGCGACATCAGGTAGCCGAAAAACTGCAAACACTCTTTCGCCGAACCCTTATGGTTGATGGAGATAAACTCGCGGCTCGGCAGATGGAAAGTGTCGATTTGATAGTTGGAAAGAATATCTTTTTTGTGTTCAGGATCGACCGCCATCACCAGCGTGGATGAGAGCTCGTCGCCCTCCCCGGCATGAGGGGAGTAGATGCTGTAAATCCGCCGACAGTCGACGTGCAGCCCCTTGAAGAAGTCGTTGAAAATCTCGTCCTTCATCGCCATGCAGGAAGAGTACTCCAGCTCCTGTTCGGAGGCGAAATCCAGCCGGCGCGTGAAACCGACCAACTGCATCTCGGGCAGCGTCAGCCGCTTCACTTCCGGGTAATAACCGGCGCCGTAGCTGGCATCGAAGTTAAAGCGCGGCATCAGGTTTTTCACGTCCCAGTGCGTCATCGATCGGTAGCGATTGGGCGTGGTGCCGAAGCGCTGCTTGAACATGCGGGTAAAGGTCTGCTGCGAGTCGAAGCCCAGCTCATCGGAAATGTCGATGATCGAGCGACGAGTAATGCGCAGCGCCACCGCGGCGCGCGTCAGGATACGCGAACGGATGTAGGTGGCGAGTTGAATGCCGGTAATACGCTTGAATTTACGCTGCAGATGCCACTTGGAATAGCCCGAAATACGCGCGACTTCATCCAGGTTTGGCCGTTTCTCCAGATGTATCTCCACCCACTCAATTAGCTCTTCAATAAAAAAAATGTCTTCATTTGTCATTATTATGGGTTCACTGACTCAATAATGTTCGCGATAGTAACCTACACGGATTATGTGAAAGTTGTTATTTTGTGCGGAAATCTGGTGAAAAATGATATTTCATTCATACGGTTAACCCATTTATTGCAGTCGATGGCGGCACAAGTTCCACTGACAATTCCTCACGTTAGCCCATTTTCCGGCCAAAAAAAAATCAAATCGCGCCGTCCCGATCGCCAGATGTGCGGAAAGCTGAATACCCCTATTATTAAGGCGTATTACCCTCGCATCGAATCAGGTAGAATGCTCGGCTATCATTTTTGCCGCGCCTTCAGAACGGCGCATCGAAACTGCCGCAGGCGCGGCGCAGAAGGTATCGTTACTCTATGAAGTTCAGGCCGGTATCACCCACAGCCGCCAAAGGCTTACACATCGCCAGCTCGCCGTTCACCCACAACCAGCAAAGCACCAGCCGCATCATGCTGTGGGTGATGTTGGCGTGCATTCCCGGCATCGCGGCGCAGATTTGGTTCTTCGGCTACGGCGTATTGATCCAGGTGGCGCTGGCGGCGATCGTCGCGCTGGCCGCAGAAGGCGCGATCCTCAGGCTGCGCAAGCTGCCGGTGCGCAGCCGGCTGGCGGATAACTCCGCTTTGCTGACCGCCCTGCTGCTCGGCATCAGCCTGCCGCCGCTGGCCCCGTGGTGGATGATCGTCATCGGTACCTTCTTCGCCATCGTCATCGCCAAGCAGCTGTACGGCGGCCTCGGGCAGAACCCGTTCAACCCGGCGATGGTCGGTTACGTGGTGCTGCTGATCTCCTTCCCGGTACAGATGACCAGCTGGCTGCCGCCGGATGAGCTGCGCGCCACCGCGCTGTCGCTCCACGACACGCTGCTGGCCATTTTCAGCGGCCATACCTCGCAAGGCGCGACGCTGCACGAACTGCAGATGGGCGTGGACGGCATCAGCCAGGCTACTCCGCTCGACGGCTTCAAAACCGGCCTGCGCAGCGGCCACAGCGTGGAACAGGTGTTGCAGCAGCCGCTGTTCGGCGGCGCGCTGGCCGGCATCGGCTGGCAATGGGTCAACCTCGGCTTCCTGGCCGGCGGCCTGTTTATGCTGGCGCGGCGCCTGATCCATTGGCAAATCCCTTTCAGCATGTTGGCCGCCATCGCCTTCTGCTCCGGCCTTGCCTGGTGGATCGATCCGGCGCATCAGGCTTCGCCGCTGATCCACCTGTTCTCCGGCGCCAGCATGCTGGGCGCGTTCTTTATCGCCACCGATCCGGTCAGCGCCTCCACCACGCCGAAGGGCCGCCTGATCTACGGCGCGCTGATCGGCGTGCTGGTCTGGCTGATCCGCGTCTATGGCGGCTACCCCGACGGCGTGGCTTTCGCCGTGCTGCTCGCCAACATCACCGTCCCGTTAATCGACCACTACACGCAGCCGCGCGTGTACGGCCATCGCTGAGGAGCCGCCATGCTGAATTCCATGAGAAAGCACGGCACCACGCTGGCGGTGTTCGCGGCGGTCACCACCGGCCTGACCGCCGTGGTCTATACCTTGACGAAAGGCACCATCGCCCATCAGGCGGCGCTGCAGCAAAAAGCGCTGCTCGATCAGGTGGTGCCGCCGGAAAACTACGACAACATTATGCAGAACGAATGCTTCCTGGTCAGCGATCCGGCGCTGGGCGACGGCGCGCCGCACCGCTTGTACCTGGCGCGCAAAAACGGGCAACCGACCGCCGCCGCGCTGGAAACCACCGCGCCGGACGGCTACTCTGGCGCCATCAAGCTGCTGGTCGGCGCCGATTTCAACGGCACGGTGCTCGGCACCCGCGTGATTGAACACCACGAAACCCCGGGGCTGGGGGACAAAATCGAACTGCGCATTTCCGACTGGATTTCCTTCTTCAGCGGCAAGAAAATCGAAGGCCCGGACGATAAGCGCTGGGCGGTGAAGAAAGACGGCGGTATGTTCGATCAGTTCACCGGCGCTACCATCACCCCGCGTGCGGTGGTCAATGCAGTGCGCCGCACGGCGTTGTATATGGAAACGCTGCCGCCTAAACTTGAAAGCTTACCTGCGTGTGGAGCCGCCGAATGAGTGAAGCCAAAGAATTGATCGTCCAGGGGTTGTGGAAGAACAACTCCGCCCTGGTGCAGCTGCTGGGCATGTGCCCGCTGCTGGCGGTGACCTCCACCGTCACCAACGCGCTCGGCCTGGGGTTGGCCACCACCCTGGTTTTGGTCTTGACCAACGCCTCGATTTCCGCGGTGCGCCGCTGGGTGCCGAGCGAAGTGCGTATTCCGATCTACGTGATGATCATCGCCGCGGTGGTGAGCATCGTGCAGATGCTGATCAACGCCTATGCCTTCGGTTTGTATCAGTCGCTCGGGATCTTTATTCCGTTGATCGTGACCAACTGCATCGTGGTCGGCCGTGCCGAAGCGGTGGCGGCGCGAAAACCGGTCGGCCTCTCGGCGCTGGACGGTCTGGCCATCGGCCTCGGCGCCACCGGCGTGATGGTGACGCTGGGCTCGATGCGAGAACTGTTGGGCAACGGCACGCTGTTCGATGGCGCCGACCAGCTGCTGGGCGGCTGGGCCAAGTCACTGCGCATCGAAGTGGTGCATTTCGACAGCCCCTTCCTGCTGGCCATGTTGCCGCCGGGCGCCTTTATCGGCCTGGGGCTGCTGCTGGCGGTCAAATATCTGATCGACGAAAAAATGAAGGCGCGCAAAGCCCGCGCCGTGGCGGTGGAACCGCTGCTGGAACAAGGACGTGCTGAGAAGGCCTGATGAACAAGCAGAAGCGACTGGAAATTCTGACCCGGCTGCGCGACAACAACCCGCATCCGACCACCGAACTGGTGTACACCACGCCGTTTGAACTGCTGATCGCGGTATTGCTGTCCGCACAGGCCACCGACGTCAGCGTCAACAAAGCGACCGCCAAGCTTTATCCGGTCGCCAACACCCCCGCCGCCATGCTGGCGCTGGGGGTTGATGGCGTCAAGGAGTACATCAAGACCATTGGTCTGTTCAACAGCAAGGCCGAAAACGTGATCAAAACCTGCCGCATGCTGCTGGAGCTGCACGGCGGCGAAGTGCCGGAAGATCGTGCCGCGCTGGAAGCGCTGCCAGGCGTCGGCCGCAAGACCGCCAACGTGGTGCTCAATACCGCCTTCGGCTGGGCGACCATCGCCGTGGACACCCACATCTTCCGGGTGTGCAACCGCACTCACTTCGCGCCAGGCAAGAACGTCGATCAGGTGGAAGAGAAGCTGTTGAAGGTGGTGCCCGCCGAATTCAAGGTCGATTGCCACCACTGGCTGATCCTGCACGGCCGCTATACCTGCATCGCGCGCAAACCGCGCTGTGGCTCCTGCATTATCGAAGACCTGTGCGAGTATAAAGAAAAGGTTTATCCGGAATCCTGAGTCTGTTGGGTGCGGCAAACCGCACCCGTCGCCACCTATCCCCCCGCCAGCGCCTCTTTTTTATCGGAAATGTGATATCGCGCAGCAGTAACCCCGGCAATTTCGAGGTTTTCAGTGAAAAACTCAGTGCCGTGTTATTTTCAAGCGAAAAATTAGTCGAAAATTGCGGTGAACGTCACGCTTTCAGGATCACAAGGCGTTCACAAATGCCAGTCTCGTTTTCCCAAATTTCTATAATTTTACAAAACGCGCCATGTGCACAACATTCCAACGGATTAATAACCTCACCTACACTGATGCGCTAAAAAATAGCAATTCAGCAGAATATATCCCTGTTTAAAATTCGTATAGCTTTTAATCAAAACAAAAAATCGGCAAACCATTAAAACCCGAAAGTTAATACTGCATAACATTTGCAACATCGCGGCATAATCCTGCGGGCGTTAAATGTAACCGAATATGACAAACTGCTTGCCTCGTTGACAAAGATAGTGAACATTAACCGCCGTCCCCATCCTATAACAACGCAAAAGGATGCCGTTCCGCATCAACTTTTGTACTTTCCCGTCCTCCAAAGACGGGCTGCGAAAAAACAGAGGTACCAGTGTCAACAGCAAACAACCAACATCCGGAGAGCGTGAGCCTTAACGCGTTCAAACAACCGAAAGCGTTCTATCTGATCTTCTCGATCGAACTGTGGGAGCGTTTCGGCTACTACGGCCTGCAGGGCATCATGGCGGTTTATCTGGTCAAGATGCTCGGCATGAGCGAAGCCGACTCCATCACCCTGTTCTCTTCCTTCAGCGCCCTGGTATACGGTTTCGTCGCCATCGGCGGCTGGCTGGGCGACAAAGTGCTGGGCGCCAAACGCGTGATCGTGCTCGGCGCGCTGGTGCTGGCCGCCGGTTACGCCATGGTGGCTTACTCCGGCCACGACATCTTCTGGGTCTACATGGGCATGGCGACCATCGCCGTGGGCAGCGGTCTGTTCAAGGCCAACCCGTCCTCCCTGTTGTCCACCTGCTATGAGAAAGACGATCCGCGTCTCGACGGTGCCTTCACCATGTATTACATGTCGGTGAACATCGGCTCCTTCTTCTCTATGCTGGCCACTCCGTGGCTGGCGGCGAAATACGGCTGGAGCGTGGCGTTCTCGCTGAGCGTGGTCGGCATGCTGATCACCCTGGTCAACTTTATGATGTGCCGCAAGTGGGTGAAGGAAAACGGTTCCAAGCCTGACTTCAAGCCGCTGCATCTGCCGAAACTGCTGATGGTGCTGGTCGGCATCGTGGCGTTGATCGCCGTGTCCAGCTGGCTGCTGCACAACCAGGTGATCGCGCGCTGGGCGCTGGCCCTGGTTTCCGCCGGCATCGTTCTGGTGTTCGCCAAGGAAACCTTCGCCCTGCACGGCGCCGCTCGCCGCAAGATGATCGTCGCCTTCCTGCTGATGCTGGAAGCGGTGGTGTTCTTCGTGCTGTACAGCCAGATGCCAACCTCGCTGAACTTCTTCGCCATCCACAACGTGGAACACAGCATCTTCGGCGTCGCCTTCGAGCCGGAGCAGTATCAGGCGCTGAACCCATTCTGGATCATGCTCGCCAGCCCGATTCTGGCGGCGCTGTATAACAAAATGGGCGATCGCCTGCCGATGCCGCACAAGTTCGCTTTCGGCATGATCCTCTGCTCCTGCGCCTTCCTGGTGCTGCCGTGGGGCGCCAGCTTCGCCAACGAACAGGGCATCGTGTCGGTCAACTGGCTGATCCTGAGCTACGCGCTGCAGAGCATCGGCGAGCTGATGATTTCCGGCCTGGGCCTGGCGATGGTGGCGCAGCTGGTGCCGCAGCGCCTGATGGGCTTCATCATGGGCTCCTGGTTCCTGACTACCGCCGCCGCCGCGCTGATCGCCGGTAAGGTTGCCGGTCTGACCGCCGTCCCGAGCGACATCAACGACGCGCACGCTTCGCTGGCCATCTACAGCCATGTGTTTATGCAGATCGGTATCGTCACCGCCGTCATCGCTATCCTGATGATGCTGACCGCGCCGAAGCTGTACCGCATGACGCTGGACACCACCGAAGACGCCAATCAGAAAGCGCAGGAAGCCACCGCGGCTCGCTGATCGCCGGCAGATTGAGCGTAAATAAAAACACCGGAGTTAACGCCCCGGTGTTTTTTTATGCCTGCAAGAAAAAGGCTTACGCTGACTTGGGTTTGCCGCTCAGGTTGGCCCACATGAACTCGCTCACCAATGCGCTGTGGAACGCCGCCTGTTGCTTGTCGGCGGCGGCGCTGTGCCCGCCTTCGGTATTCTCGTAGAAATAAGCCTGCTGATACCCCATCGCCTGCATGCGCGCCGCCATTTTACGGGCGTGGGCCGGGTTGACCCGATCGTCGCTGGTGGCGGTATAGAACAGCACCGGCGGATAGGCCGTCTGCGCCTGAATGTTGTGGTACGGCGAGAAGGTCTTGATGTAGGCCCACTCCCCCGGCTTGCTCGGGTCACCGTATTCGGCGATCCACGACGCGCCGGCGGAAAGCTGGGTATAACGCTGCATGTCCAGCAGCGGCACTTCGCAGACGATGCAGCCGAACAGCTGCGGATACTGCGTCAGCATATTGCCCACCAACAGGCCGCCGTTGCTGCCGCCGCGCGCCCCCAAATGCGGCGCCGAGGTCACCTTGCGTGCGATAAGATCTTCGGCCACGGCGGCGAAATCCTCGTAGGCGCGATGGCGATTCTGCTTGAGCGCTGCCTGGTGCCAGGCCGGGCCGTATTCGCCGCCGCCGCGGATGTTGGCTACCACGTACACCCCGCCGCGCTCCAGCCAGGCCGGCGCCTTGCCGCCGAGATAGCCCGGCAGCAGCGGCACCTCAAACCCGCCGTAGCCATACAGCAGCGTCGGCGTGCTGCCGTCCGATTTGAGATCTTTGGCGGCAATCTGGAAGTACGGCACGCGGGTGCCATCCTTGGAGCGCGCAAAATGCTGGCTCACCCGGTAGCCTGACGCGTCAAAATCCTGCGGCGCCTGTTTCAGCAACGTCGCCTCACCGCCGTCGAGATTGCCCATGTACAGCGAGGTCGGCTGCAGGAACCCGCTGACGGTCAGGAAATAGGCGTTGCTCTCTTCGTCGATGCCGCCGGCGGAAATGGTGCTGATGGCGCCGGGGTTGCCCAGCGGGCGACGTTGCCAACTGCCGCCCTTCGGCGTCAGCACTTCCAGCCGGTTGACCACGTTATCCATGATGCTGAGGATCAGGTGATCGCGGGTGCCGCTGTAGCCGCTCAGCGCCTGCTCCGCCGTTGGGATAAACAGCGGCTGCAGCTCACGCTTGCCCGCCAGATAGTCATCGAAGTTGGCCGCCAACAGCGCGCCGGACGGATAGCGCTTGCCGCCCACCTCCCAGTCGCTGCTCGGTTTAATCAGCAGCCATTCACGGTGCGTATCCAGCTCGGCGTCGGCCGGGATGTCGATTTTGATCTGCCGGCCGTCCTGAGCCAGCAAGAAGTAGTCGCGGCGATAGAAGTCCAGGCTACGGCCGACGAAATCGCGCTCAAAGCCCGGCGTGCGATCGTGATAGGCGAAGACCGCCATGTCCTCGGGCTGCGCTTCGTACAGCGTTTCGGCGGCGCTCAGCGGCGTGCCGCGCCGCCAGCGTTTGGCGATGCGCGCGTAGCCGGACTGGGTCATCGATCCGGGGCCGAAATCGGTGGCGATGAACAGCGTGTCCCGATCGACCCAGGAGACCCGGCTTTTCGCCACCGGCACGTTGAAGCCGTCCTTGACGAAGCGTTTGGCCACCAGATCGAATTCGCGGATTTCGGTGGCGTCGCCGCCGTCCGGCGACAGCTGCATCAGGCAATAGCGGTATTCCGGCGCCAGCGGCTGCGAGCCCTGATAAACCCAATCCTTGCCCTCCGCCTTGCCCAACGCATCGATATCCAGCACCGTTTCCCAGGCCGGTTTGGCCTTGCGGTACTCGTCCAGCGTGGTGCGCCGCAGCAGGCCGCGCGGGTTGGCCTGGTCCTGCCAGAAGTTGTAATAGTACTCGCCGCGCTTGCTCACCCACGGGATCTGGGTGTCTTTATTGAGGATATCCAGCACCTCGCGCTCAATGCGCTGAAAGTCTTCGCCCTGGCCGAAACGCGCCACGGTGCGCTGATTTTCCTGCTGCACCCATTGCAGCGCTTTTTTACCCTGCAGCTCTTCCAGCCACAGGAATTCATCGCCGGCGGCCGCGCCGCCCTCCGCCGCCATCGCCAGGCGGATACTGTTGGGTAATGAAGTCATTGCGAATACGGCTCCTGCGGTTTGCGCACTGAGTTTAATAAACTGACGTCGATTGGTGACCGGCAAAATCAAGCTCCTTTTGAGTCGGCTGCAACGCCGCCCCGTCGTGGGCGACAGCCTTTGAAATAAGAGTCATTTTCAACAAGGTAGGCGTTTGGCGGCGCGGAGTCAAAGCCCACGGCCGCCGCGTTGAGTCAGGATTGAGGATAGTGGATCAGATCGTGAATACGCACCGTTTGTGAACTGGCGTTGCGGTAAGCGTGCGGCCGATCGGCCTGAAAGCGCATCGCCTCGCCGGCGGCCAGGCTGTGCCATTCGCCCTCTATCGCCAACTCCAACCGGCCGCTGATCACGATCACATGCTCGATCACGCCCGGCTCATGGGGCGACGACTCGCTGAGCGCGCCCGGCGCAAGATCGATGACGAACATATCGAAACCCAGCTGGCGATCGTAGGGAAACAACGGCACCACGCGCATGTCGGCGTTGTCCTGATCGTACACCGGCAGATCGCCGTAGCGGTGCAGCGTCGCCTGCTGCTGCGCGGGCGACGCCTCAAGAAAAGCGGAGAACGCCACGTTGAAACCGGTGGCGATCTTCCACAGCGTCGCCACCGTCGGGCTGGACTCGCCGCGTTCGATCTGCCCGAGCATCGCCTTGCTGACGCCGGTGTATTCCGCCGCCTGCGTCAGGCTCCAGCCGCGCTGTGCACGCAGCGTGCGAAGGGTGTGCGCCAAATGGCCGGCAAGTTCCTGCATCCTGTTCTCCTCTGCATGTCGGGCTCGATTATACCCGCTTGTGCGCTATAGCGCACGGTGCTATGCTGATTTCTCATCGTGCGTTATAACGCACAACCACCAATTGGAGCTTCTCATGCGCCCAGCCCTCTCCCTGCGCCATCTGACCCTGCCCGCCGTCATGGCCGGCTTTGTCGCCGTTCTGGTGGGTTACACCAGCTCTGCCGCGATCATTTTCCAGGCCGCCGCCGCCGCGGGCGCCACACCGGCGCAGATCGGCGGCTGGCTGAGCGCGCTGGGGATCGCGATGGGCGTCACCTCGCTGGGACTGTCGCTTTACTATCGCACTCCTATCCTCACCGCCTGGTCGACGCCCGGCGCGGCGCTGCTGGTCACCAGCCTGCCCGGTACGCCGATCAACGAGGCGATCGGGGTGTTTATCTTCGCTTCCGGTCTGATCCTGCTGTGCGGCGTCACCGGGCTGTTCGCCCGCCTGATGGACTATATTCCGCAGGCGATTTCCGCCGCGATGCTGGCGGGGATCCTGCTGCGTTTCGGGCTGGACGCCTTCGCTTCGCTGCAGCTCAATTTCCCGCTGAGCGCCGGCATGGGGCTGGCCTATCTGCTCAGCCGCCGTTATCTGCCGCGCTACGCCATCGTGCTGACGCTGGCGGCCGGGCTGGCGATCGCCGCGCTGCAGGGCAATATCCAGCCGGCACAACACGCGCCGGCGTTTGCCATGCCGGAATTTATCGCGCCGCACTTCAGCTGGCCGACGCTGCTGGGCATCGGCGTGCCGTTCTTCGTGGTGACCATGGCTTCGCAGAATGCGCCTGGCATCGCCACGCTGCGGGCGGCGGGCTACCGCGTCCCCACCTCACCGCTGATCGCCTGGACGGCGCTCACCGCGCTGCTGCTGGCGCCGTTCGGCGGATTCTCGGTGTGCATCGCCGCGATCACCGCCGCCATCTGCATGGGCCCGGACGTGCATCCCGATCCGCAGCGCCGCTATATGGGCGCGGTGGCCGCCGGCGGCTTCTACCTATTGGCCGGGCTGTTCGGCGGCGCCATCGGCCTGCTGTTCAGCGCGTTGCCCCTCGCCCTGATCCACACCATCGCCGGGCTGGCGCTGCTCGGCACCATCGGCGGCAGCCTGCAGCGCGCGCTGCATGATGAGAAACAGCGCGACGCGGCGCTGATCGCCTTCCTCATCACCGCCTCCGGCGTCACGTTACTGGGCATCGGTTCGGCCTTCTGGGGCATCGTCGGCGGCGCGATCGCCCATCTGCTGCTGTCGCTGCCGCAGCGAACAAGCCAAGCATAACGGGCGGTCTACATTGACAAGTGCCGCCATGGCGCCTTCACTTTCTCTGTCGTCTTGAGATCAATTCACAAAATAAGTGACGCCGTCACCAAGGAAGCCTATGACTGAGAAAGCTGCGCTGTTGGCTCAGCGCCTGATACGCAATGTCGAACGAGTAGATAAGCGGCACGATCGGCGGCCGCCGCTGTATGACAGCGTCGGCGCTCGCCTCGGCACCGGCACCGCCGCCGACAAGCTGGGCGCCTCTTTCGATTGTGTCGCGCCGGGTATGCGCTCCTGCCCCTACCATTTTCACTACGCGCAGGAGGAAATGTTCATCATTCTGGAAGGCAGCGGTACGCTGCGGGTGGCCGGAGAAATGCTGCCGATCGTCAGCGGGGATGTCATCTTCATTCCGCCGGGCCCGGAATACCCGCACCAGATCATCAACACCTCCGATGCGCCGCTGAAGTACCTGTCCGTCAGCACGCGCGAACAGCCGGAGCTGGTGATGTACCCGGATTCCGGCAAATACCAGGCGATGGCGCGCGGCGCAGACGGCCAGCAGGTGCGCTACCTGCAGCGCCCTTCAACCTCGCTCGATTACTGGCAGGATGAACCCTGAGTCGCCGCCCGGCAGCGGGAGATCCAGCGCGCGCGCCGCCAGCTCGGCGACGCGAAAGTCAATGTCCGCCGCCTGCCCGTCTTCCATGAACCAGGCGGCGGAGAGCCCCGACCAGGCCAGGATCCATTGCAGCAAGCGCCGGCGATCCAGCCCGGCCAAGCGACAGACCTGTTCCACGCGGCGCTGGAAAATGGCCGGATCGGTGGCGATGCCGTAGTTGGGATTGCAGAAGATATTGGCGTAGTCGAAGCCCCGTTCGCCGTACAAACGCTTGGGATCGATCGCCAGCCAGCCGCGTTCGCCGAAGTCCAGCACGTTGTCATGGTGAATATCGCCGTGCAGCACGCTCTCTTCTCGCGGGCTGTTCAGCAATTCCGCCGCCGCCGTGGCACAGAGACGCAGCATGCCGCCGTGCGCCTGCGCCGCCGGCCACAGTGAGCTGAACCACTCCTGCAGCGGGATCAGCTCGGGCAACGGTTCCGCTCGCGGCGCATGCAAGGCGGCAATCGCCCGGCACAGGATTTGCGTGGCCTGCTCATCGTCGCCGTCACGCACCAGCTGCGCCAACGAGCCTTCACCCTGCGCGCGCTCCAGCAGAATGCCGTCGTCATGCCACGCCAGCACCTGCGCGGCGCCTTTCCCACGCCACCAGCACATCAGTTGGCCACCGAAGCGCTCCTCCTGCTCGCGGGCGATCTTCAGCATCGCCGCCTCGCCCCGGTAACGCACCGGCATCAGCAGACTGCTGTGGGTTTCGAAGGCTTTGCCGTCCTGTTCCAGTTGCCAGCGTTGCAGGTAGGGAGTAAAAAGCGGGTTCATCGTCTCATGCGTCCTTGTGGCCGAGCTGCGCCGCACTGTCACATTCGGGTGAGAGACGGCGTATAAAATAAAGAGGGATGATACTCTCAAATATCATCGGTGCGCGGCGTCTGGCCGCCGTTTCCTCAGTATCCTAACCAAGTTTGTCGATTTTATTAACCGGTCTTGCGCGGGGTTTGATCATGACATCATTAAAACGCACGAATTATCCGCAGTTACCTACGCCGGGCGGCCCCTATGTGCATGCGGTGCGCCACGGCGATCGCCTGTACGTATCGGGATTGACGGCCTTCGCCACCGACGCGCAAGGCTTGAGCGCGCCGGAGCAAACGCAAGAGATCCTCGAGCAGTTAGCCACTATCGCCGCCAGCGAAGGCGTTAATCTTAAAGCGTTGATTAAAATCAGCGTGTTCCTGACCGACATCGCCGATCTGGCGGGCGTGCGCCCGGTGCTGTTTGACTATTTCGATGGCGCGCTGCCGGCCTGTTCACTGATGGCGGTCAGCGCGTTGTTTTCACCGCAGGTGTGCGTAGAGATAGAAGCGGTGATGGCGTTGCAATAATGCGCGGCTAGAGCGCGCCCTCATCCGGCACGCAGGGGCCGATCTTGAACCAGGCTTTGGCGATCCGCCCCTGTTCCACTTCGTAAATGGCGATGACATCCATTTTGCCGCGCCCCTGCGGGAAGTTCCGTGTCACCACTTCCTGATCGACCACCATGTTCCCCACCGCCATGCGTTTTATCCGTTCACCGTACAGACTCGGCTCCTGGAAACGCACCAGATGCCGTTCGCGGATCGCCGCCTTGCCGCTGGCCAGCAGCGTGTCGGGATGCTCGTAATACTGCGCGTCGTCCGCCCAGCAGGCCATGAAGGCGTCGATGTCGCGGGCGTTATAGGCGTCAAGCTGTTGCTGAACCACATCCTGCGGGCGTGCCGTTTTATCGTTCATCACATCCTCCTGCTGTTTTAAAGTCATAGCGCAGCAATTTCTTCTACCTGATGGTGAAATACATAGGGATCTGAAATCAAAGAAAAACGCTCATCATCGGGATAGGTCACTGCAATCTGATATTCTTCACCGGCAAAATCTTTTACTGCCGCCAGAGATTCCCAATAGGTGGCAAGGAAAAAATGAGCATATTCCCCCTGGATTTCCTGTCGTACAAAAGCACCGCAATTCCCAGCAATGGCCTTAGCGTGCTGCACACCTGTGACAACTAAATGATCCGCAAAACCTTGTTGATATTTTAAGGGAACGCAGCCATGCCAAGTTCTTACAATCATCATTCCCCCATTGAATAAAAACCCAAAAATAGCGAATAAATAACCTACCACGCCCAATGGACAATTCAAGCGTCCGGCACAAATTTTCTGCCCCGCGCCAGCGGCGGGGAAAACCGCATGGCACCGCGCGTTAATCTTTGCGACGGTGAGGGAAATTCTGCTAATTTAGCGTGAACAGCCTGATGATAACGAAACGCTATGCAGCAAAAACCGGTGTTGGACGAAGCCAGACAGTTAAAGCGACTCAACGCCGCCACGCGGCGTCAATCCCATATGTATAAATGGATCGCGCTGATTGCGGCGCTGGATGCGCTGCTGGTGTTTTGGTATGACCGGGATATGCGCAACGTCACCTTCTCGGGAGCGGTTGCGCTGGTGTGCGGCTATCTGTGGATCCGCGATCGCAACAAGGCCCGGGGTTACCGGCGCGAGTTCGACCGCAAATTCGGCAAGCGCAGCGGCGATTAAGGCTGCATCGCTTCCAGCACTTTGGCGCTGTCGACGATCTGCACGAACTTCACGATTTTGCCGCCGCGCAGCGTATAAATATGCGCAAAAGAGGCGCTGAAGGATTTGCCGGTGGCCCGGTAGGTGCCGTGATAAAAACCTTGCGCGATCACATTGTCGCCGGCGTCGTAAAAGTGGTCGACATCGGCGCGGTAACCTTGCCACTCGCTGCCCAGGCGCTGATGCACGTTCTTGATGATGTTCTCCGGGCCGATATAGGTACCGGCGTAGGGGAAACCGGCGGCTTCGGTCCACTCGGCATCGGGGGCCAGCGCCGCCAGCAGATTACGGCCGTTTTCTTCGGAGCTGCCTTCATAGGTTGCGCGCACTATTTCAAGAGGGGTTGGCATATCTCTTCTCCCATGGCTGATGAGGATATTCCGGCCATCTCCGCGGACACAGGCTCTCACCAAGCGGAGACGGCGGAATGCGGCTATTCTAGGTTGCTTGTTTCGCTGCAAAAACCGCAGTTATGACAATAGTGGGTTGCACTTTAGTAAACAATAGCAACCAATACATAACGAACGTCACGCAGTCATCTCACTTTTTCCCTTCTACCCAACAACTCTCTCTGTCAATAAAACCTATTACATAGCTACCGCGAGTTGTTTTCGTTGATGGCATTAAGCAAGCCAGCCTCAAACAGTTTAAACACCCTGCAAATTTCCGGTTCTCTTTCCGCGCGCAGCGTTAGCCCAATCCAAACGTCCAATGCCATCAGTTGTGGAAACAGGTCAGGTAACGGTAAAAAATTGCTATTGAACTGCGGCAGTTGCGCCGGCAACAGGCCGATTACGCCGGCCCAGCGAATCAGCTCCTTCGCCGCCGTATAGGAGGAGACGTGCATTACCGAATGCCTGCGGTGCGCGATGAAATGATTCCAGGGGTCAAGCGCCGGGTATTCCTGATATCCCTGATAATGAATCAACATATAGTCATTCAGATCGTCAAGACAATGCGGCAATATCAGTTTACTGGCGTAACTGCTGGCAATAAAAGGCATAAACGGCAACGGGGCCAGCCGTTTCCCCGCCACATGCTGATTCAGGCTCGAAACTTCGCCGGGTTGACTGAGCCATACGCGAATATCTGCATCGTCTTCATACGGGCAATCGGGAATCAGCGTCACGACTTTTTCACCGGCGCTTTTGCGCAACCAGGAAATCAGCGGCCGCAGCAAAAAACCATCCAACAACAGCGGCGACACCGATATTTTTATTGTTGCGGACGCCACATTCAAACCGGACAATGTCGAGGCATGCAACAGAGCATAAATCCGCCGACCAACTGGTGTGAGTTCGAGGATGCTCTTATTGCGCACGAACAACTTATACCCCACTCGCGATTCAAGCAGAGTTAATTCATCGCGCAGCTTATCGACGCGCACACCGAACTGGCGGGAGACTTTTTTCAGGCTGCCGCTGCGCGCCACAGCCGCAAACTTGCGTGCGGCCAGGTCATCTTCATCAAAGATGACCTTCCACGTGACGTTTGACAGCACATTTTCCATCTCGTCCTGTGTCTCGGCCCCCCCCTCCCGCTGCTCTTTATATCGTGGCATCGATCATTCCCTATACGTCAGCCACAGTCGCACAAGCAAAGGCATCGGCATGCCTGCAGGAGGACGTTTGTCGATTGGACGCGCCGTCAAAATCTGCTGCAAATCCGCCGTTATTGCCTGTCTTTCTTCCAATACTGACACGGTATCCAGGCGTGCAACGCCCCCCTCCTCATCCAACCAAACGCGAATGATGATCGAAGGCGGTATCCCCCCACTATTCCTGATTGACCAATCGTCGAAAAACGTATGGAACCGCTTAACGGCCGGCTTATCATCGGCCAGCATCCGTTGAAATGCAGCGCCAACAAACAGCGCGTACTCATGCCATGCGCTATGCTTGTCGGTCTCCGACCGCGTGGCCGCTACGCCGCCCAGCAAAGCCATTCCGTCCACAATACGGCGGCACCACGAACGCCAGAACATGCTTTTCATCAACATAGGTCTTCCATCGTACAGGGGGATGCCATGATGGCGCTCAAGGCCGCACCGTCGATATTCAGCGTCGCTGTCCCAACCATGTTCTGCAGATAACGTTGCGCCAGTTGCGCCTGCCGTTGTTGACGCAACGCGCTGCGCAACTGCGGTACCACTTCATTTTCCGTCGCGGTGCGCGCCGGTGTGACGCCTTCCAGCTTGATGATATGAAAGCCTGATGCCGACTGAATGGCCGCCGACACCTCGCCGGGTTTCAGCGCCGAGACCGCCGAACGGGCTTCTGGCAACAGCTGTTGTAACGGCAACTCGCCCAGATCACCGCCTTGCACCACCGTTTGCGGATCCTGCGAATAGCGGCGTGCAAGATCGGCGAAATTGGCGTCCTTCGCCTTAGCTTCTTTCACCAACTGATTCGCCAGAGTGCGAGCCGAATTCAGAGACGACATATCCTCAGCCGATGCGGCTAAAAAAATCTGCCTTAAATGAAAACGTTCCGGGATCTGCAAGCGACTCTTTGCCTGCTCATAAGCCTCCGTCAACTCCTGCTGCGAAGGGTACTCTTGCGGTGGTTGGCTCACGGCATCAAGATAGCTGCGCAACAGGATCTGCTGCGTCGCCGCCGCAATCGCGGCGTGAACCTGTTCGTTTTGTTCCCAGCCTTTGGCTTTAGCTTCGGCCACCAGCGCTTTTTCGGCCAGCCGCTCCTTCAGCCATTGGTCTCTGAGCTCGGCTTTTTCCGCCAGTGCGTTACGCCAGGCCGGCGTCAAGCCTGCCAACCATTGACGCAATTCCGTCGACGCCACGGACACGGCTCCCAGACTCGCCACCGGGCTGAGAGATTTGACCGGCTGCTCGCGTGATGCGACGCTTTCCACCGTAGTGGGCCGCAGCGCCATGACGCCGACCAGAACGGCAATGCCTATTCCTCCTCCCACCAAACCGATAACGACACGACGACGCCGGCCCCTTTCTTTCATCGACATACTTTGCCTGTCCCCATTTTTCCGGAAATAACTCACGATCAGGTTCCCACCGCACGGCGGGTTCCCATCGTTACGAAGCTAACTCACTGCGCAACGTTTGCGGCAGCGCGGGATCGGGCTCTTCGACGGTGGCAGGTTCTTTTTCATTTACCGAATGAATCGTATTACGCAAATACAACAGAAACTCCTGCAGCAAGCGGTCCCATAGCTCGAGCGTCGCCTGCAAATAACCGCGGCTTACGCCACCGGCAACCATCACATCCGTTTCCAGCACCAGAAAACCGTTCTGTTCCGTCAAGCGTGAGAAACGCCTGGAGTGGTTCCATTGCGCGACCAGCCCCTCCGGCAAGACCCCATCGATACGCAGGGCGGTGCTCAGCGTGAAGTCCAGGTATTCACCCAACGCTTGGCCCGGATTACCGAACCGCAGGCTAAACCCCACTCCCTGGCTGGCGCTGAGCAATTGCATTACGCCATTCAGTTCCGTTTCATTGGTTCGGTATCCCGCCGACTGCAGCATTTCCGTCAATAACGGGGAAGTAACACTCTCTATCATGTCATGTGCACTCATCGCATTGGCTCTCTTTAGTTGCATGGGAATTAGGGTTGTTGCGTCGTCTGGCGCGCATCGGCGCGATTTTCATAGAGCCGATCGCCGTAAGATTGTGCAATTTCATCAAACTTGACGCGCGAAGAGGTGGCGAACGGCTGCCGCATTTTCAACAGACTGCCAGTGCCCAGGCTTTCATATTCCGTCAGCACCTCCTTACCCAGGGCATACAGTTTCTGGTTCTTGACCGTGCAAGAGGCCAACGCCATCTGCTGCTGCTGAAAACGAGTCTGTAAGTTGACCCGTTCCGCCTCTTTCCCTCGCGCCAACACCAACAGTTCATCGTAAGCTTGCTTGTATTGCCCCGCCTGTTGTCGGCTGGCGGCGATTTGTTCGCTGGCCTGGTTGCGTACGCTATCCTGCTGTTGCGCCAGCGCCTTACCCTGGTTCTGCGCATGTTCCAACTCCGTCTGCAATTGCTTCACCTGAGCCTGCGCCGCTTTCAGCTGGGCTTCCGCAGCGTTGCGCGCCGCCTGCAGTTGCGCCTGCCCCGATTGCATCGCTTGCAATTGTTGGTTCGTGTTGCGTAGCTGCGCGCGCAGACGCTCCTCCATGGTCTGTTCCACGGCCGAGGCCGATCCTGGCATTAAAATCTCCGACAACAGTACCGCTAGCAAACACCCCCACCAGAATGGGAGACGAAAACGTTGCTCATTCATGCCTCTTTTCCCTCACCGTTCATCAGCGTCAGAAACGCGCGTTAAGATCCAGCTGGAAGACGTTGATCGATAAAGGATCGCCGTAAACCTCATCCGAACTGCTCCAGCGCCCTTCCACCGACACATTGCCGGTCAGTGCATAATTGGCGCCTAGGTAATACCCTTTGGCATTGGTACCACCCAGATGGAAACTGGAATCGTTGTAAGCGTCCGGCAGGGCATCCGGCTGAATGTATTTATAACCGGCGTACACATTCCAATCGCCTTCATGGCTCATATCCATAGAGCGGCCGAGCACCGCCTGCACCATCCAGGCATTCGCCCCACTTTGCACTGCGCCATCGCCGTTCAGGTTATTGATGATCTGCCCCTCGGAACGCCGGCGCATTTTGCTCTCGTCATAGGCCAGGTTACGCACATAGTCACCCTGCAGGCGCAGTTTCAGCGCGTTAAAGGTTTCGGTATCCCAAATCAGGTTCACATCCAGCAGATTAAATTCGGAAGCCAGACCGACGTATTGCGGCAGCGGCGTTTGTTGCGGATTATTGGGGTCCAGCGCAATATTGCGTAACAGGAACAACGTGTTGCCCTTTTGCATGAAACCAGGGCGCGACCAGTCCGTATCGCAGGCGGGATCGCCAGTATACAAGCTGCAGGATGACGAGCGCTGTCCTTCAATATTATCGAAGTAGTAATAGGCCAATGCACCGCGCAATTTATTGGTCTCATTGATTTGCCACTCGGAACCAACCTGAGCGCCGAATAGCCACTTGTCTTCACTCTTGCCTTTATTTTGGCTGCGCGAAGGCCAGGAGTCGGAACCGTATTCCAATGGGAAAGCGCCCAGCGTGCCGAACAGGCTGGCGTTGTCCGCCACCTTCAGATGCGATGCACTCAGCGCAACGCCATCCAGATTCAACTCGTTGGAAAAGAGGATATCCGTAGAAACGAACGGGTTAGCCGCACGGCCGAGCTTTACGTCCCAGACGTTATTCGACGAATGCCAACCGATCCAGGCACGATCCAACCAAATGTTTTTCTTGCTCGAATTATCGCCCAGCGTCTGGTTAGTGGAGACTGGGCTATCGTCGCTGCCTGTCGCAACACGAACGGCACTGCTCCAGTTATCGCTCAGCGCGGCCTCGACGCCCAGCCGCGCACGCACGCGGAAGCGATTCTCACGATTTTTACGCGTGTTCAGCAACGGCGGCAGTGAAGAGCTGGTCATAGTATTGACGTCATACGGCTCACCGTCATTCAACGCATTAAAATCGATGACCTGATCGCTGTTCGCGCCGGAATAAAAACGCGATTCGTTGCGCGTTCGCACATCACCGGTCACTTTAATGCGTGAAGCCCAGTCCGGGAAAGTATTCGGCGCCGCCCAATTCTCTGACTTCGCCTGGGCGATCACTTCCCCTTTAACCTCGTCGCGAATTTGATCGCGCACGGTTTCCGGAATATAGGGCACACGTACATCGCCCGGCTGCACGTCAGACCCTGCGTCAGCGGCCACCGCGGTGCGCGGCTGCCGCTGACGCGCCTGCTGCGCCTCCTCCTCCGCCTGGCGCACCAGCGTTTCGGACTGTTCCTTGGTCAACACGCCCTGCTTGACCAACAGCCGGATCAAATTAACCGTGGCGTTTTCCGAAGGGGCCGCCAACGCCGACCCCGCAGACAGAGCCAGGCTTACGGCAACCCACGTTGCCACACCATTAAGCTGGAAATTCATTTTCACGCTGCTCCCGCAATAATACGATTCATAAGTGGTAATAGGTCAGCCTGGGCGCCGCCCCTGTAATAAAATTCGCACTGGCAACGACAGCGACTTCGGGGGCTTTTGCGTCATCGCCGGCACGCGCCGCAATGCGGCGACGACCTTCTCGTCGATATCCCGTTCGCCGCTGGACTTCACGATGTCCACACGTGTTACTTGTCCGGACTCGTTCAGCCACAGATTGAGCTGCAGCCGGAAACTCAACATCCGCGTGTTCTCGTCCTCACGCAGGACCTTCTGAAAGACGTGCGACAAATATTGGCCGTAGGTCGCATTACCTATCCCGCCACCACCGCCGCTACCGCTCATGCCGCTTCCCGAACCGGCGCCGATGTTGAAAGCGTCGCCGCCCGCTTGCGCGGCGCCGTCCATCTCCATCGCCTTGGCCAGATCGTCAGCCGGCTTTGGCGCTTCTTCCTGCGGTTTGGGTTCCTCAACGGGCTTCGGCTCCGGCGGCGGTTCCGGCTCCACGACTTTTTCCGGTTCCGGTTCCGGCTGTTTCGGCGGTTCCGGTGGCGGTGGCGGCGGTGGCGGCAAAGGAATGATCATCGGTACCTTCGGCGTCTCACGCCGAACCCCGCTCATCTCATTGGCCCATTGCCAGATAAACGTTCCCACCACCGCCACCAGCGCTACGGCAAGCGCCAGCCAAAGGTAAAACTTCGGCGAACGCTTAACCCTAGGCTCAGCCGGCTGGTTCGTTTGTTTTGAGTTAAACAACATGTTTTTCCCCGAACTCATTTTTATTGACGGGGTTTGCCCGTCACCAGCCCCACCTGAGACAGCTCGAGGCGACGCAACAGATCGAGCACCTCAACCACCTTTTGGTATTGCACCCCGGCGTCGCCGCGCACGATCACCGGAAAATTCGGGTTCAACGCTTTCTCAGTGCGTAAACGATCTTCCAGTTCGGGCAAGGTGACCGGATAGGCGTCGAGAAAAACCTGTCCGGCATCGTTCACCGAAATGGCCTTGGTTTTTTGTTCCGATAAAGAGACCGACGCACTGGCCTTCGGCAGATTGACCTGAATACCGGCGATCTGCGCCGTGGCCGTCAGGATGAACATCACCAGCACCACCATCAGCACATCGACCAACGGAGTGATGTTGATCCCATCTACCGGGCCGTCGTTATCCTCATCGTCATGGGAAAGGTTCATCGAGGCCATTAGCGCTCCCCTCCTGCCGCTGCAGGGGACGGTTCACGACCTTCGGAGCCGTACACTTCAGCCATGCGTGCAATGAACTCGTCGAGGAACACGCGCATGTCGGCGCTGACGTTGCGATTACGCGCCACCAGCCGGTTGTAGCCAAACAGGGCGGGTATAGCGACCAACAGTCCCATCGCGGTCGCCAGCAACGCCGCCGCCATACCGGGCGCCACCGCATTAATGTTCACGTCCCCCGCCATCGCCGTGCCAAGAAACACCACCATAATGCCCAGCACCGTTCCCAACAGACCGATATACGGCCCACCGGCGATAGCGTTGGACAAAATACCCATGCGCGCGCCCAACTTGCGGTTCTCTTCCGTACGCACAGAGTCCATAGACGCGCGAATCGCCTCCAGCGTAGCTAGCGAAACCGTCATCACTCGTCCGCCCGACTGGCTGCGGCGGACGCGCAACTCGTGCACTGCCACAGCGTAAATTCGCCATAGCGTGGAGTGCTGCAGCCGGTTGGCCAACGGCGCGTCGTCGGCCAACGCCTCCAAACGCGTGCCGACATCGGCAAAGACCTCGCGGAAGTTTTTGTTGGCTTCTTCGACGCGGCTGACGTTGCGATTTTTACGCACCATGATCACCCAGGATTGGGCCATCATCAGGCAGAGGATGGCGATGATTACCCAGGCATCCACGGGCACCGCGTTCAGCAGGAACCCAAGGCTGCCGAATCCGAAACCGGACTGCTTTTCGTCGACGCCATAGACCACCAGTTTCGAATCCGCCCCCTGCGCCAGATAATCAGCCATCAGCAGAGCCGCCGGGCGCGCCACTTTCGACAGCCGCAGTTCATCAATCGCACCGATAAACGCCCGATGATCTAGCGCAACACCATTCTCTGGTGGGGCGACAGCGCCTTCCTGTGTCGGTACGCTTGCGACATCACCGCCGACGGCGGCGATCGTATTCAAAGGCGGCAAAGCCAGCGCCAGCGTGCTCACCGGCTGGCCATTCAGATACAGCGTGACGCCGTCCGCGCCGGCGACCGCAGCAAGATGCTGCCATTGCGCCTCGCCGATCGGCTGCGCCGCCGCACTGCGTTGCCCGTTAACTTCCACGAACGGACTTCCCTCCGCCAGGCCGATCAGGAATGAATTGCCGGAATCGCGGCGCGCATAGATCAACTGCTCTCCACTCGGCTGATCGGCACGGATCCAGGCGCTTAAGGTAAAGCTGCCCGCTGCCGGCACCGCTAACGAAGGTGACGCCGGGATCATCATCGGCTCACCGCCGGTAAACTGCGCGGCATGTCCCAGGACACCGTCGACAATGCCGCCCGGCGCTGTTTGCGCATTGTTCGCATACGCCGTGGTATCGCGCGGCGCAGCGCCCGGCGCACTGTCAAAGTGGTACACCAGGGTATAATCGGGATCGAAGGTCAACTGGCCGTTGACCGTGGCGGGCGCCTTCGCGTTGCCGTAATACATCCAGATGTCCTGCCGCTGTCCACCCGCGACATCCGGCGCATCGACCCATATGTAGGCCACCCCCAGCAACGGATCGAAGCTTTCTATCTGATAATTCAGCACGGTCTTGTCATCGGCGGCGACGAAGCGCAAATCCGCGCCTTTCTCCTGCGTGCCATCAAACGCGAAGTTGCCGGTATGCAAGCGCACCAGCAACGGTACACGCCCGATACGGTCATTTAACGCAGCCCCTTCCGCGGTGGTATCGACGGAAATCTGCTTGCGGTAACTCCAGTCTTCCTGCCACCAGGCCTGCGCCGCTAACGGCGTCAATAGCGTGCTTAGACAAACGAGCAATAACATCAATAAGCGTTGCATGGTCAAACACTCCGAAATAGCGCTGTGTTGGTAATGACGGTGTTCATTCGCACACCCCGAATAATTAGAAATTCGCGCTGACGCTGAACTGCGCGCGCGGGTCGTTCTTCCCGGTGTTGGGCCCTTCAATCAGCGGCAATCCCAGATCGACATTGCCGTATAGCCAGTCGGAAATCGCAGCGCTGGCTCCTACGCCAACGCTGGCCATGTTGAAACTGTCTTTCTGTTCGGGCAGCGCATCGCGTAACCACAGCTGCGCCGCATCTGTAAACGCGTGCAGACGTAACTCGGTAACCGGTGAACCCACCCAGGAAGAGAATGAAGGCGTGCGTAGCTCCACACTGCCCATCACTCCATCATCGGCGGACTGTTCCGCCGCGAGATAGCCGCGCACCGATGTGGCGCCACCCGCTGAGAATTGCTCATTGGAAACCAACGGGCCGGAGGCGATCTGAAACGCGCTTTTTACCGCCAACAGCCAATCGCCGCCGAGCGCTTCCGTCAGACCTGCGTCCCCTTTCAGCAAAGCGAAATCTTTACTGGCGCGATAGCGCTTGCGATCAAACTCGTCGTAGTCGCTGCCGTAATGGAGAAAATCGCTGGTAGCGGTCACGATGCTGAGACTGAGGTTGCCCTGCCGCCGATCGTTGAAGTAGTAGCCGCTATATCCGAAGGTAAAAGGTGCATACTTCAGCGGTACCCGGTCTTCGACGCCGCCGTACATCACGTTTTCATCAAAATCTTTAAACTCCAGCCCCAGACTCAGTTGATGAGTCCACTCGCCGCCGGACGGCAAGGTGTAGATCGTCGTCGCGCCATAAGAGTGCCCTTTACCCAACACGTTGGTGCCGCCCACCGTCGCCACGTCGCTGTCCGACTGGTATCCGGAGAAACGCAGCGCCCATTGTTCGCTCAGTGGCAGGCTGTAACTGGCTGACCAGACTTTGGCGTTATCGGTCTTCTCCGGCGCGGTGAAGAAGGTCAGCGAAGCGCTGTGCCCTTTCTGCCACAGATTGGAATTGCTCAAAGACGCGATGGCCCGCAACCGCTTGGTATCGGCACTGTAGTCGTTGTTCAACGTCAGACTGCCACCCCAGGGGTTCTTGTCGTCGACGTTCAGGTCGACATCCATGGTCCCGGGCACCACTCCTTCTTTTACCGTTGGCGTCACCTGGCGTTCACCGCTGCGATTCACCGCGCTTAACTCGTCTTGCACTTTACCGAAGTTGGGCACCTTGTCTTCAGCCAGCGCAGGCACCTCATCGCGGATCGCCAGCGGTGAATGATACTTAGCGCCCACCACGCGCACCCGGCCAACGCGGGTTTCGGTGACTTGCAGATAGACCACTCCGCCGCTGACCTGCTGTTCAGGCAGCGCGACATAAACGGATTGATAACCTTTGCTGTGATAGATCTGTTGCAATGCCTGCTGAGCGCTTTCCACATCCGCCAGTGTGCGTTGCGGCCCTAAAAACGGGTAGACCGCCTTTTCTATCTCGCGGGCGCTGAGCACCGTATTGCCGCGCACGATATATTCATTAATATTGACCCGAGGCGCTTGCGCAGCGTCGACGACGGTTTCCGACGCGACGGCGGACGGCGATTCGGTAGCCGCTGACGACATCGCAGGCAGGGTTACCGCCAGCATGCTCAGGCAAACAACCCACCGATTATTCTTATCAATGTCATGCATTGGATGAACTCTGTTCTTGATGGCATCAACCGCTGACACCTTGCTCGTGAGTTATGAGCAAGAGCCGCAACCTGGTGCTGAATCGGCCCACATGCCTCACCGATATCAACTGACACTATCTAGACGGTTGGCGATGGCGTAGACCGAACGGTTGTCACCAAAACTTCACAAAATTCGGGATTTACCGGCCAACATGCAGAAAATAACGAAAAAAAATCACAAAAAAGGCACCATCGTCATAGAAACGAAATATGCGCAGGTTATGCAGGGGGGGAACGGTGACAGAGGATAGAACCCGCCGCGGTATCCGCGGCGGGTAGGTCGTCATATTACAGCGATAATCGATTACGTTCCTCGGGGGTCAGTTGCTCGCGCGATTGCGGACTTAGCGGCCCGGCACCCAATACCTGTACTTGGCTGTCATAGCGGTAGCCGGCCACCGGCGTAGCCGTCGCGCTGCCTCCCGCCTCCAGACGTTCATCGCCGTAGCCGAGGATCTCCACGCTGATCGTCGAAGGCTGATTGCGCTTCGCCTGGCGCGATACCTGCTCCGCTGCCTGCACCGCGCTGCCCGCCGCCTGGCTGGCCGAGGTCAGCGCCCCGACGTTCACCGCCGCCGTCATAGGGATACCACTGCTCTGGCCCTGGGTCTGGATGTTCGCCGCGTTGACCACCTGCAGCGCCGCCACGTTGACGTTGCCGGAGACCCGAATGCCCGCCTCGCCGGCATCGATGGTGCCGAGCGGCGCGATCAGGTCGATGTCGCCCGGCGCCACCTCAGGAATCGGATTCAACGTGGCGATGCCCGCGCCGGTGCTCGGCACCTGCGGCGACAACGTCACGTTGCCCCAGCCGTCGTAAATACGCCGCGGTGGAGTGTACACCACGGTAGTCTGGGCGCCGCGGCCAGCGTTGATGTCGCCTTCTGCAGACCAGGCCAGAATGCCGCCGCCGAAAGTGGTCATGATACGGCTTTGGCCGAGCAGGATACTGCCCCGCGAGTAGGTCTGGATATCGCCCTGGCCCTGGGTGACGATGCCTGCGGTGGACGGCGGCGCCTCACCTTCGATGCCGAATACCTGCCGCCCGCCTGGGGTGAGCAACTGGATATCACCGCCAAAATCAGTGTGTACGCCGGCAGCGCCGTACATAATGATGTCACCCTCATAACTGATCGAGTTACCTGCCGGATCACTCTCCGGGAACAGCGCGGCGATGACGTTGCGCCCGCGCAGGTAACTCCCCTGACGCACGCCGCCGACCTCGTTGTACTCGCGGCCGCCGGCCCTGAGTTCGGCGAAGTACACCTGGCGGGCGAAGATCCGCTGCTGCTCGGCGGACAGGCCGGCGAAAAACGCCTGGGCTTGTTCCGCGTCGCCGGCGAAGCCGAAGCGCTCGTCCAACCACTTGGCCAACTCCCTTTCGTAGGTCCTGACCACCTTGCCCGGCTGCTCGGCCAGCGGGGTGCCGGCCTGCGCTAGGTTGGCCGGATCCAGGTAGCGCTCGAGGAAGGCCTGGTAGTCGGCACCCGCCGCGCCGGCCTGGAGCACGATATCGGCACCCGGCCGGCTGTCGCCCGGCACCACCGCGCCGAGACTGGTGATCGCCGCGCGGTCCTCCATGAGGATGTTGCGCCCGGCGCTGATATCCAGGGTACCGGGGCCGGCGACGTTGAAGTTGCTGTAGAGGATGTCGCGGCCGGCCTGGACCAAAGAGAGGTCGTTGGGGTTGTCATGGACGAAGAGGTTGCCGGTGAAAGAGGTCGTCATATCGATCTGGCTGGCCGTCCTTCCCAACGGAGTGCCGGAAGCGACGATATCGCGTCCGGCGCGCATCCACACCGGACCAGCGCCCTCATACCAGATTTGTCCGGCGCGCCCGCCCGCCTGGTCGCTGAAGCGAATCAGCGCACCACTGTTGAGCCCGACGATGTCCCCACTCAACGCATAGAAACGTACCGGCTGTAGGTTGCGCACCAGGGCCGCTGCGCTGTCAGCGCCGAAGTAGAACAACGGTAGCCCCTCTACCAGCGCCGGGTTGCCGTCTGGACTACCGTTGCCAGCTACCCGGTCGACGAAACCGGCGTCCGCATAGCCGGCGAAAGCCGGCGACCAGATCGATGGGAGACTGGCCGGATCGGCGCCCGAGCGCTGCACCGAGTAGCCTCCCGCATAGATGGACTCGCCGGCTAGCAACGCCAGCTCGCCATTGAGCGACGGCGCCAGCAGCAACGATGTGGCGGTATTCAGCAAATGGTCCGATTGCAGCACACTGCTCGATGGCCCCAGGTAGATACTCCCTGTCGGAGCGGCAGCACGCAGAATCGCTGGATAAATGAAACGCCCATCGCTGGGTGAGGTGTTCAACCCGCTATTGACGGCATACTCCGCGACTTGAGTGCTCGGCGTCAGGTTACCGCCGGCGGCAAACAGGTCAATGGCGGTATGCTCGCTCCACAGGCTAAACCAGCTGACCCCACCGCCAGCGTACTGAATACCCTCTTGAGTCGAGAAAACAGAGCTGTTGGGCAGGTTGACCCGTCCTGGGTCGCCGCTCCCACCGAGCACCAGGTCGCCGCGAGTATCCAGGCGCAAGGTGGCGTCACCGGGGATCACTACCAGACCGCCGGACGCGTTGCTGCGCGTGGCGGTAAAGGCATCGTACGGGCGGGTGTCCGTCGGGTCCCGTTGTCCGGCGAACATGTCATATAAAGGACCGACGCCACCGATAGCGCCGCTGCTAAACTGCGCCGTGCCGCGCAGGTTGACCAGCACACCCTGCAGATCAAGCCGGCTGCTGCCGCTCTTGTCGCCGACGGAAATGACCCGAGCCTGCAAGTCGGGATTGAGCGTCCCACCGACGCGGATGTCCATATCACCGCCGCCGCCAAGCGTCAGGGTGCCATCGCGCTCGACCCGTCCGTTGCTCCCCACCGCGACAATTAACCCCTGGCTACGGAAGGCTTTCTCACTAATCGCCGGCAGGCTGTCGGTTCCCCGCGGCACAAGGTTGCCAGCGGCCCCCCCGACCCGCATGCTGACATCGCCACCGCCCAGGGTGCCAAAACCAGTGAAACCGAGCAGGGCCGGAAGTTCGGCATCCGCTACCATTGCATAGCTACCGAAATTAACCCACCAAGCGACGGGTGTATCGTCATTGCCCTGGCGCCATAGCCAATTGCCGACCGACGCGCTGGAACGCGTCAGACTCATGGCGTTGTTCAGACTGCTTGCCCAGACATCACCCGCCAGGTCGCCCCCCACACTGACATTCAGGTTGCCGCCGTATTGCGGATACCAGGCCTGGTATTGGCCTGCCGCCAGCGACTCGTAGTCCGCGCCATTGCTACCCAACAGCGTTCCGTCGAACTGGCCGCGCGGCTGATTGAACGGCGCCCCGACATCGACGGCCTGCGTTCCCGCGGTATAGACGCCATACGGCGACCACTGTGTCAGGTTGCCGGCGCTGGCCAGATCGAGGTCACCGGTGCCAGTGCGCAGGACGCTGAACAACTGGTTCTGCGGCTCCAGCTTGGTCGTCGAGTTGATGATGCATTGGTCGGGGAAGAACTGGCAGATGCCTGCAAACTCCTCGTCGGTTACTGCCACACCTTCCGGCATACCTAGCCAGTTCCCAGGCGCCCAGGTGGCCTTGGGCGTAGATACGCAATAGCCGGCATCGATGGAACAAATCCAGGCATTGTCTTCATCGACCGGCGTTCCCGGCTCCAACCCCATGCCCATCTCGCCGATGCGATCGCTCCAGACCTGGCCGCCGCCAGCCCCTTCTGCGATCCTGACCTGATAATGCGCATCGGCCAGGTTCAAGCTCGCCGTGGAATCCGGCCGCACCAACCGATTGTCGGCAGCCGACAGATCGGCACCGGCGACCAGACGCAGGGACCAGGACTGGCTGCCGGCCGGCAACATCTCGGCCAGCGCCCAGTTGCGCCCCTGACGTGTTCCGTCGCTGGGGCGCAGTTCGATGGAGGACGCATCGCCGCTCAGCACCACGTCGGTCTGCGAAGGAATCAGCGCGCCCCGTGCCAGGGGCAGTTCGCCATTGAGCAGCAGTGTATTGCCGGAAGCCTCGACGCTCGGCAACGGTACCCCAGCCGGCCAGGTCATCGCCTGCACGCTGGCCGGTGCCGCCAGCAGGGTACCGGCACCCAGCCGGCTGCCGGCCTCCAGCGTCACCCCGTCGCGCAGCAGGCTGCCCGCGGCGTACAGCAGGTTGCCAGCGGCATCGTGGATGTCCGCTACCAGCACGCTGCCGACGGCCAGGGTATAGGGCTGTTCGAGTACCGCCTCGGTGGCCAGACGGGTGCCGGCGGCCAGGGTGGTGCCCTTGATCGGCAGGTCGTAGTTGAGGGTACGGCCGCCGAGGAACGCGGTACCGTCGCCGAGCACCACGCCCGGACCGGGAACCACCAGGTCGCCACCGAACGGCTGCACTCCCGGGGTGAGGATCCAGCCCTTGTCGTCCGGCGAGTCCGGCGGCGGCGCGAAGCCGTCGTTGATACTGCCGTAGAGGTTCAGGTCACCGCCGGCGCGCAGCACCAGCGCGCCGACCTCGCCGGAACCGTAGACCTCGGTCAGCGGCGTGTTCGGATTGAGGCTGGCGTAGCGGTAGCCGGACAGATCGAGATCGCCCTGCACCACCAAGTCGCCGTCCGCCGTTGCGCTGACGATCTCCACCCCTGGACGCAGGTGGAAAGCATCCGCGTAGGTGGCATTGGTCAGTCCGGCCAGCTTGCCGTCGAGCAACTCGCGGTTGGCCAGCGCCGCGGCGATGAACGCGCTGCTCTCGGCATGCCGCGCATCGAGGTAAGCCTGGTCGATCACCTGGTAGGGCCGCCCGCCGGCCGCCGGATCGTTGCCCCAGGGCGCACCGTCGTAACGCTGCACCGCGTTCAGGGTGATGCTGCCGGCGCCGCGGATGTCCAGCGCGCCGCTGGCATCGATGGCGATGTCGCCGGCGCTGACCTCGCCCACGCGTGGCGCGTGCAACTCCAACGTGCCACGGGCGACGCCATCGGCCTGTTCCGCTGGCGCCGCGGTGCCATGGCGCAGGTCGATGCGCGCGCTGCCGGCCAGGACCAAGGTGCCGCTGCCGGAACTCAGCTCGACCATCGCCCGGTTCGGGCTGTCGATGATCTGCCCGTAGCTGTCGCGCCGCAGCAGGCTCCCATGCGCATCCAGCAGCGCGTTGCCGCCCAGGCTCAGGCCGCGGCCGCCGGCCAGACGGATCTCGCCGACCTGTGCGCCGCTGGCGTCCACCGTGCCGCTCACGCCGAGCTGGCCATTGTCGAGGGACACCTCGATGCGATGCGCCTTCAGGCCGTCGCCGATCTGCAGGTCGCCTTGCTTGAGCTGGAAGCGCCGCGCGCCGAAGACCTCGCCCTGGTTCAGGCGCTGGTTCAAGGCGGTGAACTGCTCGCTCAGGCTGACGCCGTCGCCCAGGCGCTGGGCGCGGATTTCCAGCTCGCCACCGAGGAACGGCACGCGGGTGCCGCCGGCATCGTAGTCGCCGCTGGCGCTACCCAGTATGCGGCCCTGCAGGTCCACAACCCCGGCGTCCTCGGCCAACGCCACGGCGCTCAGGGTACCGCCGCGGTTGTTACGCGCCGACAGGTCGATCAGCGAACCGGCAGCCTGGCGGATGTCGCCGGCGCGACTGCTCAGCAGCAGGTCGCCACCCCAACTGTATTTATCCACATCGTTGAAGCTGGCCTTGCGTCCGGCCAGGTCGATGCGCGCGCCATCGCCCAGCTCCAGGTCGTCTTCGGCGCTCAGGCTCAGCTTGCCGCTGGGTAGCGAGACCGCGCTATCCAGGCGGATCTCGCGGGCGCTCAGGGACAACTCGGCACCAAGCCCGGCGGTGCCGCTGTCGAAGGTCACCGCGGCAGCGCCCGCCGGTGCCGCCAGGCTGAGGCTACCGCCACTGCTGATCCGACTCAGCGAACCGGCCTCGCCGGTCAGCAACGGCGTGCTCAGGCGCAGGTCGCCGCCGCTGTAGTGCAAGCCTTCGCCGGCGACATAGCCGTCCAGGCGCTGGTAGACCCGCAAGCTGCCCTTGTGGTTGGCGCTGATCCGCTCGCTGGCGTTCAGTTGCACCTCGGCGAAGCCCAGCGCCAGGCGCGCCTCGTCGGTCTCGCCGGTCGGCTGGGTATTCGCGCCGTAGCCTAGGGTGATGCGCTCGGCGTCCACCCGCAGGGTTCCGCTGCCGCTACCGGCGCCGCCGGCGACCGGTGCCGCAGCCGGCTGGCTGGAGCCGCTCCAGACCAGGCTAGCGGTGCGAATGCTGGCGACATCCTCGCCGGTGCCATGGCCGTAGATGGCCGGCGTGCCCAGCACCAGGTTGGCCAGGCTGGATTTGCCGGTGGCCGGGTCGTAGGTGTCGAGGCTGACACTACCGTACATGTTCACCGCGTCGCGGGCGCTGAGGATCAGATTTTCCAGGGCCGGAATACCCGCCCCGCGCTCGCCGCGCAGCAGGCGCTGGAGCACCGTCTGATCCAGCACCAGGCCGTTCGGCAACACGCCACGAGCGGCCGCGTCGGCCAGCGACTGGCTGGAGCCGATATTGATCGCACTTAGCGCCAGGCTTAGATTGCGCGTGCCATAACGAACGTTGTCGTCGAGTTGCACCGAACCGTTGGTGGCGATTCCCAGGGTGCCTTCCGAATAAAGTTCCACCGGCGCGCAAACGCTGAGCGTGCATTCGCCGATGCTGATCTGGGCGGTATTGCCAGCGGCCGGCGCGAGGAAATTCAGCCAGCCGTTGGACAGCGCCAACAGACCACGGTCGCCAGACTGGTAGACATAGCCATCACTGGAATCGAAGGCGCCCTCTCCACGCCCGCGGGTATCGATGGCGGCGCCCGCCTCGACTTCAACATTACCGAGCAGCAACACCTCGGCGGCGGACAGGCGGGCTCCGGAGCGCACCGCGACCGCTCCGTTGGGACCGGTGAAATTGACCAGATTGCCGGTCTGGCCGTACTGCACCGCCGGCATGCCGCCAATCACCAGGCGGCTGGCGTCCAGGGCAACGAGATCGTCGGCGTACACCGAGGCACCGTTGAAGCCGGAGGTCGGTTGGGTACCGGCGGCCAGCACCTCGTAGCCATTCAGGTTACTGAGGATCAGCGAGCCGCCATAGCCGTCCTTCGCCGCCTTGAACGAGGCTTCGCCAGCGAAGTGAAAACCGACCTGCGCGTCCTCACTCCTAGCCAGGTTGAGCAGCAGCGCACGGGCGTCCGCCGGCAACATGGCGCGCGGCACACCCAGGCGTGCGGCGTCTGCACGGACGAAATCGGCATAGCTGGTTTCGTTGTACTGCGAGTATCGTCGCAGAGTATCGGCCGAAGACAGGATCACCTGGCTGGCCAGGCTATCGCGAATCGCGGTTCCGCCTACGGACAGATAACCGGCACTGGACCAGGAGCCATTGCGCAGGGCCTGGGTCGCGACCGGCGTCCCACGGCCGTTGAGTTCGACGCGGAAGGCACCGGGCAACAGGGCATAGGTGGAAGGCAACAGGGTGTAGGTACCGGCCGGCAATCCGGGGACGCCCAGGGTCAGGGTGACCTGCTGGCCGGCCAGCGGCGCCACCGCCCCGGCCTCGCCGCCCTGCGGCGCATAGCCGGGCTGCACCCCGGGAAGGATGGCGTAGACCGGATTGTCGCCCAACTCCGGCAGGTGGAAGCGCCCCTCGGCATCTATCTGCACCAGCGGATGGAAGCGGGCGTCGGTAGAACCGCCGCGACCTGAGATAAAGCCGGCGCCAGTCAGTTCGCCACCGCCGGACAGATCCAGGCGCGCACCATCGTCAACCTTCACCCGCTGGCCATTCAACGTGATACCGGTGGTCAGCCCGGTACCCGAAACGCCACCGGCGCCGGCCAGACCGATATCCTTGCCGTCGTAGCGATAGCTGACTCCGTCGGTGGTACCGCCATAGGGCATCACCAGGCCGGTACCGCTGACAGAGGTTAGACTGCCGGGCAGCAACTCGACCTGCCAGCTCTCGGCGCCGCTGAGGCCATTGCCCAGTTCGATGCGGCCCAGCGGCGCGCGGATCACACCGCCCTGCTGCACATCGGAGGCAAACAATTCGAGAGCACCAAAGACGGAGTAAGGCATAGCCGACGAGGTCGACGTCGTCCTGCCGATCCGCAGGCCATAGGCTTCGTCAAAACGTTCAGACCGACCGGGATCGCTGACGACCCCGGCACGGACTTCTGCGACCACCCCGCTGCTGGGATAAAGTTGCGCCGCCAGCAGTTCCAGACCACCACGCGTCCACAATCGTCCGCGCGAGTCCCCGTCCGACACGGCCCCCAAGAAACGCAGATCACCCTGGCTGCTCAGGATCGCCTGCTCGAACCCCAGTCGCTGGTAATACTCGGACTGGCCCGGGATATCGCCACGCATACCGAGGGACAGACTGCCGGCCTGCTCCAGTAGTCCGCTGGCAGCGATCTGCAGTCGCGCCCGGGAGACAGCCGCCTCTGGCAATTGCGAATGCAGGATTTGCGGTCGTCGCATGCCGCTGACGGCGTAATAATTTCCGAGCCCGGAAAGATGCACATAGGGCGCCCTCAGGCTCACCGCAGTGTCATCTGCCGCTCCCACGGCCAAGGATAGGGAGCCGCTGTACAGGTTGAGACTCTGCCCCAGCGCCAAGCTCACATCACCTGCAAAACTGATACCGCCGTTGCTCAGCAAGGACAGTCGATCGAAACCTCCCGCCTCGACCTGTTCGACCGCCAGCCGCCCCTGGCCATAGCGCAGCGCAGTATCCGCCTGCCCCGGCGATAACTCGCTGCCCAGCGGCTCCTCCATCTGTTGCGCCACCTGCAGTTCGCGCCACGCCAGCACTCCAGCGCCCTGCAACTCGCTGACGCGATACAGCGGCGACTCCAGCGCCAATTCCAGGCTGCCGCCCGCCGCCCCATGACCGCCAGCTGCAGCGCGCAACGCACCATCGAGGAACAATCCGTTATAGGAACTGAGGGCAATGCGTCCACCGTCACCAGCCACCAGGATCCTTCCCTGGCCGGGTACATCCAGCAGCGCCTGGCTGCCAGAGGCCTCCAGGCGCGCGCCGGGGCGAACGATGACAAAGGCATCCGCCGAGGTTGCGGTCGCCCTGGTCGGGTCGATCTCACCGCCGATGACAATGCTGCCGCCGGACTGCACCTCTCCATAAGTCCGTCCGCGCCAGTCGAGCGCCGTCGTAGCGCGCCCCGCAACATCCAGCACGGCCTGTTCGCCGATCCAGATGGAACGTGCGTGAGCCTGCGCCTGGGCGCTCTGGAAGCTTTCGGCGACATCGATCTGGCCGAACTGCTGCTGGCGCACGTCGATGCGTCCGCCCCAAGCGTTCAGAGTGCCATCCAAGGTGATCTGTCCGGAACCGCGCAGGACGATGGCGCGCCCCGGATCGACCTCAACCAGCGAACCATGCCCCAGCTCCAGCGTCTGGCTGGCGGGATCGAGTTGCTCGAGGATATTGCCGTCGCCGCCTGCCTGCAGGTACAGATCCGCCCCTTCGCGTTGTATCAAGCGTCCGGCCAAGACATCCTCCAGGTACAGCGGCGGCGTCCAGGCCTCCAGCGCCTCTCGCGGCGCCTCGCCAGCCGCGACCTCGCCGGCCCCGGCGGCGACACGGTAGACCGGTCGCGTGACCCGCACCTGGGCATCCTCGGCTATCGTCAATCCGGAGCGACCGACCACCCGGTAGTTGGCGAAGCCCTGCTGGAAGAAATCTTCGGCCAGTTGCAGGCTGCCATCTCCGAGATCGTCGCCGCCGATCCGCACCTTGCCGCTCTGCAGCGACAGCGTGCCGGCGCCGCTCACGCCGAGACCGCTCAATGTACCGCCCAACTGCAGTTGGCCGTCTCCAGCCAGCGCCGGACCGGCACTGGCATGCAAGGCGATATCCCCACCACGGCCGCCCAGTCGCTTGCCATCGGCCAGCATTGCTGCCCCGGACGACACATCGAGCAAACTGCCCTGCCCCAGGCTCAGGTCGCCGCCGCTGCGCAGGGAAATCCGTCCGCCGTCGCGGTAGGCCAACGTATCGTTGACCTCCGGCGCCAGCAGCAGGTTGCTCCACAAGCCGCTGGCATCCAGTCGTACGCCATCGCCCACGCGCAGGATGCCGGCTTCGCGGCCGGCATCGACGACCCCATCGTTCGTCCCGTTCGGGGAAATCTGCGCCAGTACGTTGCCGGCCTGCAGGCTGCCGCCACGGGCGGTGATGTCGGCGTCGATCGCCACGTCATTGGCGAACAGGATCGCTTCGCCGCCATTGGCCAAGGTCAGCGCGCCGTCGACGCGGATGCTCTCGCCGGCCGCCACCTTCAGGCCGCCCAGCTGGAAGCCGTTGAGCAGTTCGCTGTCCAGGCTCAGGCGGCCCTGGCGCTCAGTGGCCACCGGAGCGTCCAGGGTCAGCTCTTCGGCCGCCGCCTCGCCGGCACCGATGACCACCTGCTTGAGGCTGCCGGCATCGGCGCCGAGAGCGTACTCCAGCAGGCCGCTGCTCTTCACGTAGTAGGGGGTGTAGCGTCCGACGACCAACTGCGCGCCGCGCGCCACGGCATTCTGCGACTGGTTGTAGCCGTCCAGACCGGCCTGTGGCGCTTCGCTCTGCCGCTCGCCGCGATAGGTATCGCCAACTACCAGGCCGTCGAGCCGCGCATTGGCGCTGCCGATCACCAGACTGCCGGCGTCACGGCCGACGATGTAGCCGTTCTCGTAGCGCTGGGTCGGCGCGATCAGCGGATTGTAGAAATAACGGGTCTGGTCCCAGCGCTCGCTGTGTGCCTCGTAACCGCGGTAGATGCCGTCGTAGAGCAGGTCGCCCGGCGCCGACCCGAGTTCGTAAAGGCGTCCGTCCGAGCCCTTCAGCCAGGTCTGGCGGATGTAGCCGCCCTGCACATCGAGGGTACCGCCGGACAGGTTGATCTGCGAACCGGCCTGGGTCACCACGTCGTTGCCGGTGAAACTGACGATGCCGCCCTGGGCCATCCACTCGCCTGCCGAATGGTTGCGCGTGCCAAGGTAACCGCCCAGTTCCAGCAGGCCGCCGGCGGTGTACCAGCGGTCGCTGGCATAGCCGTTGGTGCCGGCAGGCACCCGTACCAGGTCGCGCACGTCGACCCACACGTCTTGGCTGTTCAGACCGCCGCCCTCGCGGTTGACCGAGGCGTCGCGCTGCTCGTTTCCGCGCACGTTGACCTTGATGCTGTTGGTCTCCATCGCCACTTGCACGCCTTGCGCGCCGGAGACATCGATCACCGCGCCGTCACGCAGCTGCGCGCGCTGGCCAGCGTTGACCGCCACCTGACCACCGCTGGCGAGGGTGATGGAGCCGCCCTGGAAATCGACGCTGCCGGCGGAGTCGATCTCTACCCGTGACAGGTCGCGGCGGTCGTCGTCGCCCCGGCTGACGGCGGCACTGGAGCCGTTCAGCGGCTTGAGCAAGGCCTCGCGCTGGCTATCGAGGGCGGCGCTGCCGCTGCTGTCCACCAGAATCGCGCTGGTGGCACCTTCGGCCAGGGTGATCCGCTCGCTGGCCTTCAGGTGCAGGGTGCCGCGACTGTCCACCGAACTGCTGGAAAGCAATACGCCGGCCTGCTCCACCTCGCGGCCGCTGAGGCTGATATCGCCGGTGGCGGCCTGCACCAGGCCGCTGTTGCGCACCCGGCCGGCACTGCTGTCGGCGGCGAAGCCCGGCAGCACCTCGTTGCCGCGCGTGGTCGACATCACGTTGCCGTCGGTACCCTGCCCGCGGCGAATGACAAAACTATCGCCGGCGGCCAAAGTGGTCTGGCCCTTGGGTGTGACGATCTGCCCGGCGTTCTCCACCTCGCCACCGAGGAGCAGCACGTATCCGCCCCCCTGGGTCGAGCTGGCCGAAGGCGCCGTAGTCAACTGTGCTCCCTGTTCCACCCGCACCGCGCCCGCCGCATCGGTGAATGTCGGGCGGCTGCCTGTGTTGTCGTAATACAGCCCGCGTTGACTGAATTGCTCATCGCTGATATTGGCCGCCGCCGCCGCCAAATTGCGCACGTTGACCTGACTGCTGCCGCTGAACACCACACCGTTGCGGTTGACCACCATCACCGTGCCGTCGGCCTTGATCTGGCCCTGGATCTGGCTCGGCCGGGCGCTCGGATCGTTGAC